>NZ_BAAHNO010000010.1:0-352382 GCF_054656615.1 Arthrobacter sp. AD-310
CCAGAAAACCCGCACCACCGAATGCAACAGCTCAGGCCGACCAAAACCCACAACAACACCCCAATCACTCAGGTGTTGCAACGACCCCTTGAACCTGCCGCTGGAAAGGGCGCAGGAAGTGATGGAGAGTCTTTTGAACGCGGGATAACGCGAACGACGCCGGCACTTACGGAAGTGCCGGCGTCGTCGTTTGTGGGCAGCGGGCAGTACGTCGGGTGCTGCGGAGAGGAAAGCCGGGTCAGGCGGGGGTGCGGGCGACCTCCGCCTGGCGTTCCTCCACCAGGGTGGCGACGGCGTTGAACAGCGGGTGCTCCGGTTCCAGGCCGGTGATCCTGGCCGTGGCATCGGTGGGGCTTTCGGACGCGAGGATACTGGCCAATTCCGTTGCCTCGGCGTCGGCAGGATCGGTGAAGCGCAGGGCTGCAGCGATGGCCCCCAGGAGGGCCTCCGGCACCACACCGCGCTCCGCGAGCTCTGCGGCCGGCCCTATGAACCGCTCATGCCGGCTGAGCTTCCGCAACGGCGCCCGGCCCACCCGGCTGACCGTGTCCGGCAGGTGGGGGTTGGAGAACCTGGCCAGGATCTTCTGGACGTAGGCCTCCTGCTCGTCATTGCTGAAGCCGTGCTTAGCCACCAGCAGCTGCTTGGTTTCCTCAAGCACGGCACGGACGTCCTCGGCCACATCCTGGTCCGCCATCGCGTCGGATATTTTTTCCAGTCCGGCCTCGAACCCCAAGTATGCGGCCGAGGCATGGCCGGTGTTCACCGTGAACAGCTTCCGCTCGATGTACGGTGCGAGGTCGTCCACGAACGTGGCGCCCGGGATGGCCGGGGCTGCGCCGGCGAAGGCGGTCCGGTCGATCACCCACTCGTAGAACGTCTCCACCGTAACGTCCAGGCCCTGGCCGGGTTCCTGGTTGGGCACGATCCGGTCCACGGCGGTGTTCGCAAACACCGCGCGGCCTTCCAGCGCCCCGCCGGCGGCCTCCGGGCGGGAGGCCACCTCCCTGGCGAGGATGTCCGTGGCGTTGATGGCGTTCTCGCAGGCCATGACCTGGAGCGGGGCCAGCCCATCCTCGCGGGCGGCGATGCCGCGGGCGATGACCGGTGCCACGAACTTGAGGACGTGCGGGCCCACCGCGGTGGTGACGATGTCCGCCGTCGCGATCTCCGCCACGAGTTCGGCTTCCTGGGTGTTGGAGTTCAAGGCACGGAAGTTGGTGACCGGCCGCTCGGTGGCGTCCTCCCCGACTTCGTGGACCCGGTAGCTGTCCGCCTGCGCGAGCTGGGCGATGAGCGCGTCAGCGACGTCCGCGAACACCACCTCGTAGCCTGCGTCATGCAGGAGGAGGCCCACGAAGCCGCGGCCGATGTTCCCGGCACCAAAATGTACTGCCTTCACTATGCGTTGACCTTTCCGAAGAGCTCCAGGACTTCATCCACGGACGTGGCTGCCTCCAGCCGGGCGACCTGCTGCTTGTCCGTGAACACCTTCGCGATGGAGGACAGGATGTGCAGGTGCTCGTTGTTGACGCCGGCGACACCCACCACGAACTTGACCTGCTTGCCGTTCCAGTCGATGCCCTCCGGGTAGCGGATCACCGACACCGCGGACTTGCGGATGTGGTCCTTGGCAGCATTGGTGCCATGCGGGATGGCCAGGAAGCTGCCCATATAGGTGGAGACGGAGGCTTCCCGTTCGTGCATGGCGGCGATGTAGCCTTCGTCGACGGCGCCCCGGTCCAGCAGGAGCCGGCCGGCCTCGTCTATGGCGGCGTCGCGGGTGGTGGCTGAACCGTTGAGCACCACGCTTTCGCGGGCAAGGACGTCAGAGGTTCCGGTGCCTGCACTGCCTGCCGCGACGGGTGCTGCAGCCGCCGGGGCGGCTGCATGTGCCCCGCCCGGCGTTCCCTCGGCCGGTTCGGTGCCGGGAACAGTGCCGCCCCCGGTGTTGCTTTCGCGGACCAGTTCGACGATCTCGTCGTAGCGCGGGCTGCTCATGAAGTTGTCCACGGAGTAGTGGACGGCGCTGGACGTGGCCGGCTTGGCGCGTTCGGTGAGGTCCTGGTGGGTGATCACCACGTCGTAGTCGTCGCGGAGGTTGGCGATGGACGCGTTGGTGACCTTGACGTCCGGGAACCCGGCAGCCTTGATCTTGTTGCGCAGCACCGAGGCGCCCATCGCGCTGGAGCCCATGCCGGCGTCGCAGGCGAAGACGATGTTCCTGACGGGTCCTGCAAGGACGCCGACGCCGCCGGCGGCAGCACCTGCGCCTGCGCCGGTCAGGGTGGAGGCCACGGAGCTCTTCTTGCCCTTCATCTGCTCCATCCGGGAGGTGGCGTCATTGAGGTCAACCTCGTCGCTGTGCTTGGTGGTCTTCATAATGACGGAGGCCACCAGGAAGGAGACCGTTGCCGCGAGCAGGACTGCCAGGATCACGCCGACGTAGCTGTCACGGGAGGTCTGGGCAAGCACCGCGAAGATGGAACCCGGGGCGGCCGGAGCCACCAGGCCGGAACCGGTGATGGCCAGGGTGGCGATGCCCGTCATGCCGCCGGCGATGGCTGCGAGGATGAGCAGCGGGCGCATCAGGACATACGGGAAGTAGATCTCGTGGATGCCGCCGAGGAAGTGGATGATCGCGGCACCGGGAGCGGAGGCCTTGGCGGCGCCGCGGCCGAAGAACATGTAGGCCAGCAGGATGCCCAGGCCGGGGCCGGGGTTGGCCTCGAGCAGGAAGAGGATGGACTTGCCCTGCTCCAGGGACTGCTGGACGCCCAGCGGGGTCAGCACACCGTGGTTGATGGCGTTGTTGAGGAAGAGCACCTTGGCCGGCTCGATGAAAATGCTGGTCAGCGGCAGCAGGCCGTTGTCGACAAGGAACTGCACGACGTTCCCGGCGCCCGCGCTGAAGGCGGACACCACGGGGGCGATGGCGTAGAACCCCAGCATGGCCAGCAGGGCACCCCAGATGCCGGCGGAGAAGTTGTTCACCAGCATCTCGAAGCCGGGCCGGATCTTGCCGTCCCAGATGGAGTCGATCTTCTTCATGGTCCAGCCGCCCAGCGGGCCCATGATCATGGCGCCGATGAACATCGGGATGCCCGCGCCCACGATCACGCCCATGGTGCCGATGGCGCCCACCACGCCGCCGCGGACGTCGTAGACCATCTTGCCGCCGGTGTAGCCGATCAGCAGGGGCAGCAGGTAGGTGATCATCGGTCCGACGAGGCCGATGTTCGGTTTTCCGTCGGTCTCACCAAAGCCGCCGAGCTGCGGTACCGGAAGCCACCCCTTCTCGATGAAGAGGGCGGTGATGAGGCCCCAGGCGATGAATGCGCCGATGTTGGGCATGATCATCCCGGACAGGAACGTCCCGAACTTCTGGATATGTACCCGGGCGCTGGTACGGGGCTTTGCAACTGTTTCTGTTGCCATGTGATTTCCTAACCGTCTGTCCTGCTGCTCCGCAGGATGGTCCGATGATGACGAGCGACGTGACTGCTGGTGGAACGGGTAGTGCGACGTTGAGGCGGCCTAGCCGGCGGGGCTGGTGGAGATCCGGTGCAGCCATTCGAGGAAGAGTTTGAGTTCCGAGCTGGAAAGCTGGTCTGAGTGCGAGGCCTGAAGTGCGGCGTTCAGTGCGATCGCTGCCACCACCACCGAGGACTTCCCGGTGTCGCCCGGGGCCGCGCCGCCGGAGGGCGCTGCCGACACCGCAAAGATCATGGCGTCCCGGGTCATGGTGGACAGTTCGAGGTTCCGTTCGGTGGCGGGCTCCGCAATCAGCATCAGCGTCACTCCCACGTTGGCCGCCAGGATGGACCTGGCCGCTTCCCGGGGCTGGACGTTCAGCTGGCCCGCCGCCGCTGCCTTGTTCAGCATCTCCTCCATCAGCGCCTCGGCATCTGCAACGATGGCGGGGCGGCTTTCCGGGCGGATGTTGCCGAACATCACCAAGTACAGTTCCGGCTGGTTGAGCCCGAACTGGACGTGGTTGTCCCACATTCTCCGGATGTCCTCAAGCGGCTGCCCGGAGGGGGCGAAATCCCTTTCGCCCGCGACATATTCCTCAAATCCCGCGGCGACTACGGCGTCGAACAGGCCTTCCTTGTCGCCGAAGTGGTGGTACAGGGTGGGCGCCGAAACCCCCGCCAGCTGGGTGATCTGGCGGGTCGAGACGGGAGCTCCCCCGGATTTTGCCAGCAATTCCGCGGCAGCACGGAGCAGCCGCATTTTGGGGGGAAGCTGGCCATCCAAACTCATAACCGCTACCCTAGCACCTATAGCAATGCTATATGAACTGAATCACATACAATTTTTTCAGGCACGTTTCCCGCCTTCGGACGTAGCAGTCCGCAGGCGGCCCCGGCACGGCGCCGGAGATCCTGGCGGGCCTGGCTACCGGAAGAGAATGAGGACCTTCAGTGCAGAACTTCCCAGGAGTAGGCGTCAGCCCGGGCCGCGTCATCGGAACCATCCGCCAGATGCCCAAACCGATCAGCGAACCCCCCGCCGGCGAACAGCTGGCACCGGACACCACCTCCGAGGAAGCCACCGCAGCACTGAAGGCGGCTGCCACCGCTGTCCATGACGAGCTCAAGTCCCGCGCCGAAACCGCCAGCGGTGACGGCAAGGCCGTCCTCGAAGCCACCGCGCTCATGGCCAAGGACACCATGCTCCTGAAGAGCGCTTCCAAGCTGATTGCCCGTGGCACCTCCGCGCAGCGGGCCATCTGGGAGGCTGGCGCCTCCGTCTCCGAGATGCTGCATAACCTGGGCGGCTACATGGCCGAACGCGCCACCGACGTACTCGATGTCCGGGCCCGCATCGTGGCCGAACTGCGCGGCGTCCCCGCACCGGGCATCCCCTCCTCCGCCACCCCGTTCATTTTGGTGGCCGAGGACCTGGCCCCGGCCGACACCGCGACCCTGGACCCGGACAAGGTCCTGGCACTGGTCACGTCCGGCGGCGGACCCCAGTCGCACACGGCCATCATCGCCCGTTCGCTGGGCCTGCCGGCCGTCGTGGCCGCCGCGGGCGTGGACGAACTGCCGGACGGGGCAGAGGTGTACGTTGACGGCGCGGCCGGCACCATCAGCATCGACCCCGACGAATCCCAGCGCGGAGCAGCCCTGGCCTGGGCCAGCAACGCCTCGCTGCTCGCCACCTTCGACGGCAACGGCACGACGGCGGACGGACACCTCGTGCCGCTGCTCGCCAACGTGGGCGGCGCCAAGGACGCTGCCGCGGCTGCCGGGCTCAACGCCCAGGGCGTGGGCCTGTTCCGCACGGAGTTCTGCTTCCTGGAGCGGGACACCGAGCCGAGCGTTGAGGAGCAGGCAGCCGCCTACAAGGGCGTCTTTGATGCGTTCCCGGGCAAGAAGGTGGTGCTCCGCACCCTGGACGCCGGTGCGGACAAACCACTGCCCTTCCTCACCGACTCCACTGAGCCCAATCCGGCGCTCGGTGTCCGCGGCTACCGCACCGACTTCACCACCCCTGGCGTGCTGGAACGCCAGTTGCAGGCCATCGCCCTGGCCGAAAAGGAGTCCGAGGCGGACGTCTGGGTCATGGCGCCCATGATCTCCACCGCCGAGGAAGCCGCCCACTTCGCGTCCATGTGCCAAGCTGCCGGGATCCGGAACCCGGGCGTGATGGTGGAAGTCCCCTCCGCTGCCCTGACCGCCGAATCCATCCTGCGCGAGGTGAACTTCGCCAGCTTGGGCACCAACGACCTCACCCAGTACGCCATGGCCGCCGACCGCCAGCTCGGCCCCCTGGCCAACCTGAACACTCCGTGGCAGCCGGCCGTGCTGCGCCTGGTGGGGCTGACCGTGGAAGGGTCCAGGGCCGAAGGCAACAGCAAGCCCGTCGGCGTCTGCGGTGAGGCTGCCGCGGACCCCGCCCTCGCCGTCGTACTCACCGGCCTGGGCGTGAACACGCTGTCCATGACCGCCCGCTCGCTGGCCGCCGTCGCCGCCGTCCTCAAGACGGTCACCCTGTCCGAGGCGCAGGAACTGGCCAAGCTGGCCCTCTCCGCACCCAGCGCTACCGAAGCCAGGGCATGGGTCCGCGAAAAGCTGCCGGTCCTGGACGAACTCGGGCTCTGAACCTGCCGCAACCGCACCCGACTGGAGAAACCATTGCCTGAACGCACCGCCACCATCGCCAGCCGCTCCGGCCTGCACGCCCGCCCCGCTGCCCTCTTCGCCGAGGCTGCCGGAGACGTGGGGGTCGACGTCACCATCGCCCGTGAAGGCGAGCCGGCCGACGACGCCCTCGACGCCTCGAGCATCCTGTCCCTGATGACCCTGGGCGCCTCCCAGGGCGACGTTGTGGTTTTGCGCGCCGAAGGGGACGGCGCGGACGCCGCGCTGGACTCGCTGGTCAAGCTCCTGGAAACGGATCTCGACGCCGTTTAGCGGCTCAGGCGGTGACGCCGAACCCGTCGACGGCACGGACCCAGCCGCTGATGGTGCGGGCCGCGATGTCCGGGGCCGTGTGCTGGAAGACGTGCCCCTGGCCGGGGATTTCCTTGAAGGTTCCCTGCCGGGCGGCGCCCGCCAGGCTGGCGCACCACGGGCTTTTGGCGATCGGGTCCTTGGCACCCCGCAGTACCAGCACCGGCTGGCGGACAGCCGCCACCCTGTCCCTGGTGGGGTACTCCATCATCACGGGCAGTTCGGTCAGGTACCAGCGGGGACCGGCCCGGAAGTAGTCGCCGAACACGATGAGGTTGGAGGTCAGGGATTCGCTGAACAGGGCATCCCGGGTCAAAGCCAGCGCCTGCCGGGTGACGGTCTTCCTGGCGGCGTCCACTACCGGGCCCATCAGGACCAGGCCGGCCACGAGGTCCGGCTCCTGCAGTGCGAGCTCCACGGCCACCTGCGTCCCCATGGAGTGGCCAACGACGACGGCGGTCCGGACACCTTCCGCCGCCAGGACGCCGGCAACGAAAGCGGCAAAGTCTTCCACCTGCAGCTGGCGCTTGGGCCGCGATGCCTTGCCGAAGCCGGGCAGGTCGAACGTGTAGACATCCGCGTTCCTTGCCAGTTCCACGTGCAGGCGGGCAAGGTAGCGGTGGGACACCCCGATGCCGTGAAGCAGCACGTAGACCGGTTTCCCTGCTGCGGCCTGCCCCCGTGCCGTTTGCCCGCCGACTCCCGGCCCCTCGCCCGACGTTGCGGGCAGGACTGAGGCATACAGCGTCCCCTGCAGGCCGCCGTAGTCCACGTCCCGCCCGTCGCTCAATGCCATCAGCCGAGCATACCGCCGGAGGCGGCGGCCCGCCGGTAGGCTGAATCCATGGCACAGATAGCTCCCCGGATGACCGGCGCCCTGCCTCGGGAAGATGCCGACAGGCTGACACGGGCGCTGGCCGGCAGCGATGACATCACCGTGTTCGTGGACGGCACCGTCCACCGGCTGCCCCCGGTGGCGAGGGACGCCGTCGTGGATCTCCTGCACCGGTTCAGCCGCGGTGAAGCCGTGACCGTGAGCAGCGTGGAGGACATGCTCACCACGTCCAAGGCCGCGGAGCTGGCCGGCATCTCGCACACCTACCTGCGCAACATGACGGACCGCGGCGAGATCCCGGTGGAGTACCGGGGGACGCACCGGCGCATTCCGCTGGCAGCCATCATGGCCTGGCTGGAGAAGCAGAAGGCGGAGCAGCAGAGGATCGAGCAGGAGAAGAGGTCTGCCCGTAAAAAGGCCGGCCGCCCGGACGAGAGCACCCCGGAGAGCGCGCCGGAGGGCTAGATCCGGGGTCTTCCGGCCCACCGCCGCATCTTCAGGGCCGCGTGCAGTTCCAGCCGCAGCATGCCCTTAAGCGGGTCAACGCCCAGAAGTTGGCGGATCCGGGCGAGCCGGTTGTAGATGCTGCTGCGGTGCAGGTGGAGCCTGGCAGCCACGTCCTGGACGGACCCGTCGTTGTCGTACAGCAGTTCAAGGACAGGGATAAGCTCCCCGTTCCTGTCGTGGTCCTCCAGCATCCGGAAGTAGACCGAGCCCGAGTCCGCCCAGGCGCCCACCCCTCCCCCGGCGGACGCGAGCAGCTGGTAGACGCCGGCAGCCCGGCAGTCCACCAGCTCTCCGAGCTGCGGGTCCACTGCGGCGGCCTGGGCCGCCACCCTGGACTGCCGGTAGGCCTCCGACAGCTGGCGGGTGCGGCTGAAGCCTTCGCTGATGCCCAGGATGATGCGGTGCACGGGCCGGCCGGAACGCTTGGCCAGCTCCAGCTGGTAGTGGACCAGCACCTGGGCGTGGTTGGCGCGCCCGGTGGAGTCGCGGAACAGCGCCACGGAGTGCGTCTCGGTCCCGGCGCTGAAGAGCGCAGCGTCCACCCCGACAGTGGCCTGGAGGGCGGTGGACCGGTGGATCAGGGTGGCGGCGATGGGATCCGGGCCGCTTGCCCAGCCGTCGGCGTCCAGGACGGTCACCATCTGCCAGGGCCCCTTTCCCTGGACCTCCTTCCACCCCGCCACGGCTGCCACGGCGTTGGGCTCCCCGGCGCAGGCGGCCAGGAACTCACGTTCCCGGCTGCGGCGGAATTCGGATTCGGCGGTGTTGGAGTCGAGGAGCAGGCCGGACAGCAACTCCAACTCCTGGTTGACGGCCGGCAGCTGGGTGAGGATCGCCGCCGGACTCTCATCCTCCGCGTCCTGCTGCACCCACAGGTAGCCCACACGGAACCCGCGGACCATCAACGGAACACAGACCCGGCCCAGCATGCCCAGGTCCGGGTTGGCCGGCACGACCACGGGCCGCACTGCGGTGGCGATGCCGTGTGACAGCTGCCAGGCGCTGACGTCGGCCGGGACCTTCTTGCTCAATAGGAAGTTGACCCGGACCCGGTCCGCGTGGGACTGGTTGGAGCTGTAGGCGAGCAGCACCCCGTCCAGGTCCTCGAGCGACAGCCCGCGTCCAAGCTTCTGTGCCACCTGCTCCACGAGCTGCTCCACACCCTGCTGCTGCATGGGGCAACATTACTGCGTTGCGGGCCGCCGGATCGAACGGACAACAGGCGACACTTGACGCCCTGCGCCTCGACATCTGTCGAGCCTGAGCGGCAAAAACCCGCGAAATCAAGCGGTTTCCGCACCACCGGCCATCCAAGTGCATGTCGGCTGGCTCACAACCGGATTTATCGTGGAAACACGAAATCCTTCCGCACTTTCCGGCCTACCCGGCCGAGAACCTGGAGTCCACGATGATCATCGGTGTCCCCAAAGAAATCAAGAACAACGAATTCCGCGTGGCCATCACCGCCGCCGGCGTCCACGAGTTCCGCACCCACGGCCACACCGTGCTGGTGGAGCGCGGCGCCGGCCTCGGTTCAGGCATCACCGATGAGGAATACTCAATCGCCGGCGCCGAAATCGTTGCCGACGCTGACGACGTCTGGGCCCGCGCCGACATGGTCATGAAGGTCAAGGAACCCATCAAGGCCGAGTACCACCGGTTCCGCAAGGGCCTTATCCTCTTCACCTACCTGCACCTCGCTGCCGAGCCCGAGCTGACCCAGGAACTGATCAACTCCGGCGTCACCGCCATCGCCTACGAAACCGTCCAGGAAGGACGCAGCCTGCCGCTGCTGGCCCCCATGTCCGAGGTGGCCGGCCGCCTCTCCGTTCAGGTGGGCGCCTCCTCGCTGATGGCCCCTGCCGGCGGCAAGGGCGTCCTGCTCGGCGGCGTCCCCGGCGTCCGCCCGGCGAAGGTGGTTGTCCTGGGCGCCGGTGTGGCTGGCACGAACGCCGCAGCCATGGCCCTGGGCCTCGGCGCCGACGTCACCATCCTGGACATCAACATCAACCGGCTGCGCGAACTCGACGCCCAGTACCAGGGCCGGCTGAAGACGGTCGCGTCGAACAAGTACGAGATCGAGAAGTCCGTGGTTGACGCCGACCTGGTGATCGGGTCCGTCCTGATTCCGGGGGCCAAGGCCCCCAAGCTGGTCACCAACGAGCTTGTGGCCCGGATGAAGCCGGGTTCGGTGCTGGTGGACATCGCGGTGGACCAGGGCGGCTGCTTTGAGGACACCCACCCCACCACGCACCAGGAACCCACGTACAAGGTCCACAACACGATCTTCTACTGCGTGGCCAACATGCCGGGCGCCGTGCCGAACACTTCCACCTACGCGCTGACCAATGTCACCCTGCGCTACGCCGTGTCGCTGGCCAACCTCGGTGTGAAGGCTGCCTTCGACCGCGACCCGGCCCTCGCCGCCGGCCTGAACATCGCAGCCGGCCACGTGGCACACCATTCCGTCTCCGAAGCGCACAACCTGCCGCTCGTTGCGGACTGGCACGAGCTGGTCACGGCCTGATCATCTGCCGCCCGCTGCGCTGGGCGACACACATCCTCTGCGTGCTGGCTCCTCCGTCGCCTTGACGCACGCTGCCGGATGTCTGTCGCCCAGCGTTCGTGGTTAAGCCTTTCCCGATGCCCGTTCCCGTGCCTCTTCTATGAGCTTGAGGACCTCGACGGCGTCGGTCGGGTCCACCGGAAGGGGCGCTGCGGAGGGGGTGCCGCCGTCGAAAATCTTGTCCGCGAGCAGCCGGTAGAACTCGGGGTAGGCGCCGCGCTCAGTGGGCAGCGCGTCCAGGTGCCCGTCCCGGCCCAGGAGCCCTGCCCACTCCGGTGCTTCCACCCCGTACTCCGCGTCCAGGGGACTGCCGCCGGCAATAATGTAGGGTTCCTGCGGATCCACGCCGTGCTTGGTATAGCCGCCCACCGACCCCAGCACCCGGAACCGTGGGGCCTGCTGGGCGCACAGCATGTTCATGTGCAGGTGGCTGAGCACGCCGGTCTCGTGCCTGAGGACCACAAAGCTGTCGTCGTCAGCGCGTTCATCCGAGCGCCGGGCCCGCAGCTCTGCATGCGTCACTGTTGCCGGGCCGAACAGCTGGAGCGCCTGGTCGATCAGGTGGGTGCCGAGGTCGTACAGTGTTCCACCGCCCTCCGCCGCCGTGGCGCGTGCCTTCCACGCCTTGGCGATGATCGGGGACCAGCGCTCGAAGCGTGATTCGAACCTGGTCACCGTGCCGACAGCCTGCGCGGCCAGCAGCTTCCGCAGGGTCAGGAAGTCACCGTCCCACCGGCGGTTGTGGAAGACGGTGAGGACCCGGCCGAGCTTGTCCGCCAAGCTGATCAGTTCCAGTCCCTCGGCGCTGGTCACGGTGAACGGCTTGTCCACCACAACGTCCAGGCCCGCTTCCAGGGCTGCCTTGGCCAGGGGGTAGTGCGTGGCCGGCGGCGTTCCCAGGACCACAAGGTCGAGGTCGGAGGCGAAGTCGAGCACCGCATCACCATGGGGGACGGTTTTCACTCCGGGATACCGGGCGGTGGCGGCGGACTGCCGGCTGGCGTCGGACGTGGCAATGATGTCCAGTGAGTAGCTGCCGTCAGCGCTGATCAGTGGCGCGTGGAAGACACTTCCGGACAGTCCATAACCGACCACGGCGGTACGGATGGTGCGTGGGGCAGCAGTTCCGTTCATAAGGCCACGCTACTCCGGCGCTCTCCCGTTTCGTTCGCTTAAAGCCGGACGCCCTCCCACTTTCCGCCGGTCGTGCGCGGAAGGTGGGAGGGCGTTGGCACGCTTTCTGCAATACGTGCCGGAGCGCTTAGCTGGTTACTTCTTTTCCCAGCCCAGGGTGGTCCAGTCCGGAACCTGGGACAGGCTCTGGAACAGCGACGGGCCGTAGTTGGCCAGGCCGGTGCGGACGAAGGAGATCTGCGGGCCGTTCATGATCACGCCCATGGAGAAGTACTTGGCCATGTGTTCCTTCTCCACCTCCATGGCCGCCTTGTTGCGCTCGGCGTTGTCCTCAATCGAGGCGAGGTCGGCGATCTTCTTGTCCAGTTCCTCGTCGCCAAGGCCGTTTTCGTTGGTCTTGGAGTCGTAGTACTGCTTGACGGCGGAGGTGGCGTCGGCGCCCACGGTGTAGCCGGAGACGCTGAGGTCGAACTCGCGCCCGCCGATGACCTTGCCGAAGTCGGCAGAGGCCCGCTGGTCGATCCCGACGTCCATACCGGCGTCCTGGAGCTGCTTCTGCAGTGTCTGGGTGAAGGCGAGGGTGGTGGGGTCGTCGCCGAAGTTGCTGATCTTGAAGGAGACGGGCTTGCCGTCCTTCTCCATGATGCCGTTGGCGTTTTCGGTGTAACCGGCGTCGGTCAGTACCTTCTTGGCAGCCTCAGGACCGGTTTCCTTCACGGGGTAGTTGTCCTGGTAGTACTCGGAGAACGGCAGGAGCATCATGGAGCCGGAGCTCGGCTCTTCCCAGTTGAGGCCGTTGAAGCGGACCTTGCGCAGGGCTTCGCGGTCGACGGCGGCGAACATGGCCTCGCGCACGGCGACGTCGGTGATGCGCTGGGCGTTGATGTTCATGCCGCCGGCGAACAGGCGCTGCCCACGGCGGACCTCGGAGTCCTTGGTGCCTTCCAGTTGCTTGTACAGGGCGATGGTGTTGGCGGACATGGCGTCGATTTCGCCGTTCTTGAACGCCGCGATCTGGGCACTGGTTTCAAGCTGGCGGAAAACGACGTTCTCCAGGACCGGCTTGGCGCCCCACCACTTTTCGTTGGGCACCAAGGATACGGTCTTGGCGGCGGCGTCATACTGGTCCACCTTGAACGGACCGGCCATCCACTCCGGGTGCATCTCGCCAACGAAGCCCTCGTTGAAGATCTCGGGGGTGTTCACGGCCGGGTGGATGAGGCCGAAGAACAGGTCCTCCAGCGGGTAGACCGGCTGGCTCATCTTGACGACGATTTCCTTGTCGTTGCTGCCGGCTTCAACGGACTCGACGAAGGCGTAAGACCCCGAAGTCACGATGTCGTACCCCGCGTCCGGGCTCTTCAGGATGTTCCACGTGTTCTGGAATGACTTGATGTCGATCGGCGTGCCGTCGTTGTACGTCGCTTTGTCGTTGACCTTGATGGTCACGGTCTGCTTGCCGTCAACCATCTCGCTCTCCACGGACTCGCAGAAGTCCGTGTTGGGGGTGGCCTTGCCCTTGAAGTCCACCTTCCAGCAGCCGCCGATGCCGCCGCCGCTCACGGCGACGGGGTTGATCGGGGCCATCAGCGCGGAGTTGTCCGAGCTGTTGCCGTCATTGGAGAAACCGTTGAAGTTGGGCCCGATGCTGCCCAGCGGAAGCGTAACCTTGCCGCCCTGTTCAAGATCGGCGGCGGGCTTTTCGTTGATGCTGATCAGCTTGGACAGGTCGTCGCCTGCCTCCTGCCCCTTGGCCGTTTCCGGGCCGGTGGCTCCGCCACCACCGCCGCCACAGGCGGTCAGCGCCAGAGCTGCAGCAATGGCCGCTGCTCCGCCGATCCTGTTCAGTTTCCTCATGGTTTTCCCTTCGTTGATGCGGGTGGTGATGCTGGTGGGTCTGATGGTCCTAGGGTGCATGGTGGTCCGCCTGGTCGTGAACCACCAGCATGTCCTCGTCGAGCTCCCCGTCCGGGAAGAAACACGCGAAGCGCTGGTCAAGGGGCTGCTTCGCACTTGTTTCCAGTGCCCGCGCTGCGGCGGAGGGAGTGACCGCCTCCAACGGGGGTTCAAGCGTGAGGCACTTCTCCTGCTTGGCGGGTGGCAGTGCGGCGAAAACCGGGCAGCGGGTGGCAAAGTTGCAACCTTTGGGGGCGTCCAGTGGAGACGGCAGGTCACCCCTGAGGATGATGCGTTCCCGGGTCCGTTCCACTTGGGGATCGGGCACGGGAATGGCGGACAGCAGTGCCCTGGTGTAGGGGTGGCGGGGGTTGTCGAACACGCGGTCCACCTCGCCGATTTCCACAATCTTGCCCAGGTACATCACGGCCACGCGGTTGGAGATATGCCGGACCACGGACAGGTCGTGGGCCACCAGCAGGTAGCTGAGCCCCAGTTCGGCCCGGAGCTTGTCCAGCAGGTTGATGACACCCGCCTGCACGGACACGTCGAGGGCGGACACGGGTTCATCGAGCACCACCAGCTTCGGGTTCACCGCGAGCGCCCGGGCAATCCCGATCCGTTGCCTCTGCCCGCCGGAAAACTGGTTGGGGAAGCGGTTGACGTGGTCCGGCTGCAGGCCCACGAGCTTCATGAGCTCCATGATCCTTTTCCTGACCGCCTTGCCGTCCATCCCGGCGTTCTGCAGCGGCTCGGCCAGGACCTCGTACACAGTGAACCGGGGATCCAGTGCGCCGGTCGGGTCCTGGAACACCATCTGCAGTTCCCGCCGCATGGCGTTCCGGGCTTTGGCGTCGGCGGACTGCCTGTTACTGATACCGCCGATCACCACCTCGCCGTCCTGGTCCTTGTCGAACTCCATGATTTCCAGGAGGGTGGTGGTCTTTCCCGAACCGGATTCGCCGACGATGGAGAAGCATTCCCCTTCCCGGATGTCGAAGCTGATTCCGTCCACGGCCTTCACGGTGCCGATCCTCCGCTTGAACAGTGCACCCCTGGTCAGCGGGAAGTGCTTCCGGACATCCTTGAGCTCAAGCACGGCCGGGCGCTCCCCGCGGGGAACGGCGTCGAACCGGGACACCGGCACCGGCGGGGCCGCGAAGACGTCCAGCACGTCCACCTCCCCACCCAGCGCGGCGGACTTGATGCACGCCGCACGGTGCTGCGGGCCTCCCGGCACGGGGGCAAGGGGCGGCTCGCCGTCCAGGCAGGCGTCCGAGGCGAGCGGGCAGCGCGGCGCGAAAGAACAGCCCGTGGGCTCCTGGAGGAGGTTGGGCGGCATGCCCTCGATGGGCACGAGGGACGACTTTTCAGCCACGTCCACCCTGGGCACCGCACCCAGCAGGCCCATGGTGTAGGGCATCCGCGGGTTGTAGTAGATGTCGTCCACGGCTCCGGTTTCCACCGGCTTGCCCGCGTACATGACCATGATGTCGTCCGCCATGCCGGCCACCACGCCAAGATCGTGCGTGATCATCACGACGGCGGCGCCCGTCTCCTCCTGCGCCGTGTGAAGCACCTCCAGGACCTGCGCCTGGATGGTCACGTCCAGGGCCGTCGTGGGCTCATCCGCGATGAGGACCCGCGGGTTGTTGGCGATGGCGATGGCGATCATGACGCGCTGGCGCATGCCGCCGGAAAATTCGTGCGGGAAGGCGCGCAGCCTTTCCTTGGGGCTGGGAATCCCCACCATGGCGAGGAGTTCGACGGCGCGGGCTTCTTTCGCCTGCCGGCTCATGGCGGGATTGTGAATGGTGAGCGCTTCGATGATCTGGGCGCCGACCGTGTACACCGGTGTCAGGGAGGACAGCGGGTCCTGGAAGACCATGGCAAGGTCGTTCCCCCGATACCGGCACATCTCCTTGTCGCTGAGGCCGAGCAGCTCCCGCCCGTTCAGCCGGACGGAGCCGGAGACCCCCGCCGTCCCGGGCAGAAGGCCCATAATGGCCAGCGAGGTGACGGATTTTCCGGATCCCGACTCGCCCACGATGCCAAGTGTCCTGCCGGGCAGGAGGTCGAAGTCGACCCCGCGGACCGCGTGCACCAGGCCGTTTTCGGAGTTGAACCTGACGTGGAGGTCACGCACGGACAGCACGGCGTCCGTTGCGGAGTGGAGCCCGGCCACGTGCAGGCGCTCCGCCGGCATTCCTGTGGACTCTGCAGGCCCCATGGTGGTTTCGCTGCTCATGCTGTCTTCTTCCCTGCCGCCGCCGCACCGTTCTTCCTGGCCTTCTTCCTGCCGGCTTTTCCGGAGGAATTTGAGCTGGGGTCGAACGCGTCCCGCAGGCCGTCGTTCATCATGGCCAGGGAGCCGGTGAGGAGGAACATCACGGTCAGGGGAACCCAGAACATCCAGGGGAACGTCTGGACCTGGGAGGTGGCTCCGCCGATCAACACGCCGAGGCTCACATCCGGAACCTTGATACCGATGCCGATGAAGGAGAAGGCGACCTCGGCCAGGATGGCGGCGGTGACTCCGCGGGTGATGTCCAGCACCAGCAGCGAGCCGATGTTGGGCACCAGGTGCCGCCAAACGATCCGGCGCGGGGGCACTCCCATGTACTGGGCGGCCTTCACGAAGTCGCGCTGCATCAGCGACATGGACATGGACCGGATCAGCCTGGCGGTGCCCATCCAGCTGAAGACCAGCAGCACCACGATCAGCAGCAGCCAGGACGGCAGGTCCCGCTTGAGGCCGGCGCCGCCTCCGCTTGTGGCTACCGCAACCACCAAAAGCGCGGGCATCATGATGAGCGCTTCAAGGATGAAGAGCATCACCTTGTCCACCTTGCCGCCGAAGTACGCCATGGTGCATCCGTAGACGGCGGCTATCAGGACGGACACGAGGCCGACCACCAGGCCGATGAGGATGGAGATGCGTGTGCCTTCGACGGTCATGGCGTAGAGGTCGATGCCCGCCTGGGAAGTGCCCAGGTAGTGCTCGGCGGAAGGCGGCATCCCGATGTTGAAGGGGTCGATGGTCTGCTTGTCCCAAGGCGTGAAGTATCCGCCCACGAAGGAGAACAGGGTGAGCGCGAGGAAGATGGCCAGGCCCGCGACCGCAGTCTTGTTCCGCATGAAGCGGCGGAAGATGATGGTGGACTTTCCAATGACGACGTCGGCATGGTCCAGGTGCGCGTCCTGGGCCACGGCTGCCGGGTCAACGGCGTTCAGGTTCGTCATCCGCTACTGCACCCGCACTCTCGGGTCCACCAGTGTGGTGGCGAAGTCGGCAAGGATGGCGCCCACCGCGAAGATGACGGAACCATAGGCGAGGGTGGCGGTGGCGGCGTTGACGTCCTGCAGGGAAATGGCATCAATGCTCCACGAGCCCACGCCCGGCCAGGCGAATATTTTCTCCGCGAAGAATCCGCCGGCGAAAATGGCAGGAATGGTGAAGGCGATGCTTTGCGCCACAGGGATGAAGGAGACGCGCAGGGCGTGCCGGGTGATGGCCTGGTTACGGCTCAGCCCCTTGGCCCGGGCGGTGCGGACGAAGTCGGCATTGACGTTGTCCAGAAGGTATTGGCGCTGGGCTATCTGGTAGGAACCCCACCCGACGAGGGTGATGGCAACCGTGGGGACTGCGTAGTGCGCCAGCATGTCGACGAACTGCTCCCACCCGGGCTGGATCCCCGGCGTGGAGATCCCGGTGACGAAGAAGATGCGCTCCCCCACGGATTCGTTGATGCTGATCGCGCCGAGCTGCACGAGGAAGTAGGCGATGGGGGCAGGCACGATGTACGCCAGGTAGCTGTAGGAGGTGATGGCGCGGTCCTGGAACTTGTACTGCCGCGCCGCGGAGTAGACGCCCAATGCCACGCCGATGACCAGCGTCAGCACGATGGAGGCGATGAACAGCCGGGTGGAGATCCAGACGCGGTCGCCGAACTCGGCGTTGATGAAGGCGCCGTTAGGGCTCCGGCCCCAGTCCCAGCGGGTCACAATGGCGGTCAGCCACTCGACGTACCGCTCCCAGGGGCTCAGGTCAGGATCAAGGCCCTTGAGCCGCATTGATTCGGCAACCTGTTCCGGGGTGGGACGCGGAATGCGTTCCTGCTCCAACAGGGCGGGTTTCAGTGAACTGACGGCGAGGAAGTATCCGGCGGAGGTGGTCAGGAAGATCATGACCACGTACGTGATGCCGCGCTTGGCGAGGTACTTGAGCACGCTACTTCTGCTTCGCCGCCGCGCACGGGGCTGGGGGAATGCGGCGCGGCGGCAATTCCGGGGCCACCCGGCGGTTACGGATGCCGGGCAAATCTACAATCACAAGCAAGATCCTTCCCTCCCCCTCCGGATCAGCGGGAGTTGTGCCGCTTCACCGGATACCATGCCAGCGGGTGGCTGGCGTCCCGCGCCTTGGCAGGCAGCCCTGGTGGACTATGTCGCGGGTCACATTCCAGAGGAAACTATCACAAGCGGGTCCCCCAATTGGGGGCAAAGGAGCGTAAAGACGCGACCCCCGTACCAGATCGTTATGAATAATTCTGTGAAGTTGATTTGACTGGACGCCGGCCGCGGCAACGGCGTAATCTACGCGGCCCTCGCCACGCGTGTGACAAGATCACTCCACGAAGCGGCCAGCCGCGCGGGGGCAAGTCCGTGAACCCGCACCAGGTTCAGCAGGCGCTCGGGATCGAGGGTGGCGGTGAGCGAACCAGCCATGAGCCATGCGTCCCCGTCGAAGCCCGCCTCCCGCAGCAGCACCTCGACGTGCCGGTGCCACAGCGCCGCGGCCGGGACATCGTAGCGGCCCCGGGCGGCGGTTTCGGCCGCAAGCACAAGCTCCCCGAACTCCAGCACATAGGCGATGCGCTCGGAGCCAAAAGCGATCAGCCTGTCCAGGCCCGGTGCACCGGGGCCAAGGGGCGGCGGGCCAAAAAGGAAGCGCGCCTGGAAAGCAGCTTCGGAGTCGTCCAGCAGGGTCAGCATCAGTCCGGCCCGGCTCCCGAACCTCCGGAATACCGTCCCCTTGCCCACGCCGGCCCGTTCAGCGAGGCGGTCCATGGTGAGGCCCTCGGCGCCGCATTCCTGGATGAGTTCCCGGGCCGCAGCCAGCAGGCGCTCCCGGTTCCGTGCGGCGTCACGGCGTTCCGCGGCTGTTGCCGGCGGTGTGCCCGGGCGCAGTGGGAGGGAGCTCACAGCGTCATTCTAGCCCCCGGGAATACAAGCGGACCGCGGTCCGTTTAGAGTGGTGAAGGCATCAAGAAGCCTCAGCTTTGAACGGCCGCGGCCCCCGCAGCCCTTACCGCAAGGAGTTCCCATGACCAAGAGCACTGTCCTCACCCTCGTCGGCAGCCTGCGTGCCGAATCCACCAACCAGAAGCTGGCCGAGGCCATCCAGCTGAATGCCCCCGACCAGGTGGACGTTGTTATCCACGAGAGCCTGGGGAACATCCCCTTCTACAACGAAGACATCGACGTCGAAGGCCAGGTCCCGGCCGCTGCCGCCGCCCTCCGCGCAGCCGCCAGCGAAGCGGATACCGTCCTGCTGGTCACGCCCGAGCACAACGGCACCGTTCCCGCCGCATTGAAGAACGCCATCGACTGGCTGTCCCGCCCCTTCGGCGCCGGCGCGCTGGCAGGCAAGCCGACCGCCGTCGTCGGTACCGCTTTTGGCCAGTACGGCGGCGTCTGGGCGCAGGATGAGGCCCGCAAGGCTGTGGGCATTGCCGGCGCCCAAGTCCTTGAGGACGTCAAGCTCGCCGTCCCCGGCTCCATGGTCCGGTTCGCCGAGGTGCACCCGAAGGACGACGCCGAAGTGGTGGAGCAGATCAAGGGTGTGTTCGACGCACTGGCAGCCGCCGCACCCGCAGCCTAGTCCGCGCACTCCAAGGCGCCCGGTCCGCAGTGATGCGCGCCGGGCGCTTCCGTGTCCGGGTGGTGCCGTGACCAACTCTTGTCCCAACCGGTACCTCCCGGACATCCGCGGCTGAAGGGCCGGCCGTAACGTTAATCCACGGGATGGTCCCGGACGGGATTGCGGTGCACGGATGACGGCAGGATGGAGCCCCCGACGGCGGCGGGCGGCAATGCAGGCAGCAGCGAGCGCCTGCCTTGCCCTTCCACTGCTCCTGGCTGCATGTGTCACCCCTACTGCTCCCGCTACCGTTGAGTCCACCCTTCAGGGATCGGCCGGGAGCCCCGCGGCCCCGCCTCCCCTGCAGGACCCAACCCCAAAGCCCCAGGCGCCGCCCCCGGCCGGAACCGGACAGGCTCCGCCCGTTCCCAGCCTGGAGCCGGAAGTCGAGGCAAGCAGCCCGCCGCCTGCGGCCACGCCGGAGACACTTCCAGCGCCGGAGGCGACGGCGGCACCCGCGCCATCGCCGACGCCGTCGCCGTCGCCCAGGCAAACCCAACAGGCGGCCGCAGGACAGCGCACCGTTACCGCCTACTACGTGCTGCTGGACGACGGCGGCAGCCAAGGCGTGCGGTTCGGGTGCAATGACAGCCTGGTTGGCGTTGACCGCCCCGCCGGGGAGGCCGCCGAGCCTCTCGCGGCCGCCATCGGCGCCCTGCTGGCGGACGGCGACATGACGGAGCCATCGGGCGCCGGACCGGGTGAGGTGTACAACGCGCTGGCCGGCTCGCAGCTCCGTTTCCTGTCCGGCTCCTTTGACGGCACCACCGTGACCGTCTACCTGGCAGGCCTGCTTAGCCTGGGCGGGGCGTGCGACACACCCCGCGTGGATGCACAGCTGACGCAGACCGCGGTGGCGGCGGTGGGAGCGGTCAGGGCCGAGGTGTACGTCAACGGACAGCCACTGCGCGAAGCGCTGCGCAGCGACCGGTAGCCCGGAACTTTATATTCAACAGATGTTGCATTAAGGGCAACAGCCGACTGTATCCTGTGCATGTGAGCCACGAAACACTTGATGCAGCAGGGACGCTGCCCGCCGAAGCCATCGACGCCATCGAACGTGCCGCGACGTCCGCCCACCGTCACGAGGAGCTGTTCTCCGAACGTGCCGCACACATCCGGCAGTCTGCCGTACGTGATGTCTTCGACATCTCCATGCGCCCGGGGCTGGTGTCCCTTGCCGGCGGAAGCCCGTATCTGCAGTCGCTGCCAATGGAGCGGCTCGCCGCCACCGCCGCGCGGATTATTGCCGAGGACGGGCTTACGGCCCTGCAGTACGGGGCGGGCCAGGGGACGGCCGAACTGCGGGAGCAGATCTGCGAAGTGATGGCGGCGGAAGGAATCACGGACGCCGATCCGCGGAACGTGGTGATCACGGCCGGCTCGCAGTCCGCCCAGGACGTGGCGACGAAGGTGTTCTGCAACCCGGGCGACGTGGTGCTGGTCGAGGATCCCACCTACGTCGGCGCGTTGAACACGTTCGAGGCCTACCAGGTCCAGGTGGAGACCGTGGAGATGGACGGCGCCGGCCTGGTGCCCGAACTGCTGGAAGCCAGGATCGCGGCGCTCCAGCTGGCAGGCAAGAGCATCAAGTTCCTCTACACCATCCCCAACTTCAACAATCCTTCCGGCATCACACTGGCCAAGGAACGCCGCCAGCAGATAGTCGAGATATGCCGCAGGGCGAATATCTTGATCCTTGAGGATAATCCGTACGGCCTGCTCCGGTTCAGCGGTGAACACCTGGCTCCGCTGCGAGCGGAAAATCCCGACGACGTCATCTACATGGGGTCCTTTTCGAAGATTTTTGCCCCCGGCCTGCGCATCGGATGGGCCCTCGTCCCGGCGCACCTGCAGCGCCGTTACTACCTGGCGGCCGAATCCGTCACGCTGTGTCCGCCGGCGTTCAACCAGATGCTGGTCTCCGCCTACCTCCGGGAGTACGACTGGAAGGCCCAGATCCGGACCTACCGCGGCCTCTACTCGGAGCGCTGCCAGGCCATGCTCGACGCCCTGGCCGCATACATGCCGCCGGGAACCACCTGGACCAGTCCCGAGGGAGGCTTTTTTGTGTGGGTGACCCTGCCGGAAGGGCTGGACACCTACCCGCTGCTGCACAAGGCAATCGACGCCGGCGTGGTGTTCATCCCCGGAGCCGCCTTCACGCCGTCGGACGAACCGTCCAACAAACTGCGCCTCGCCTTCAGCGCCGTTCCCCCGGACGCCATTGCCGAAGGCGTGCGGCGGCTCGCCCCGGTGCTTCAGGAAGCCATCGCCGCGCTGTAGCGTAGGCCCCACCAGCGCCGCACACCAAGCAAAGGAGCATACACATGAGCGGAACCATCGTTGTAGGGGTCGACGGCAGCGGAACGGCAAAGAAGGCAGCAGAGTCCGCCCGTGATCTCGCCGCGGCCATGAACGCAAAACTGCACGTGGTCTCCGCCTTCGACAGCGACCGTACCGAGGTGTTTGGCAGCGGCAGTGACCAGTGGATCGTCTCCGACGCCGACGCAGCCGAGCATGTTGCACGGACCGTGGCGGAATCGCTCGGCGGCGGCGTCAAGGTGACCTACTCCGCCGCACGGGGGCGTCCCGCCGACGCCCTCATCAAGGAGGCCCTCCGCGTGGAGGCGCGCATCATCGTCGTCGGAAACCGCAGGATGAAGGGCATCGGGCGCGTCCTGGGCAGCGTGGCGAACAGCGTGGCACACAACGCCCCCTGCGACGTCTACATCGCCAATACCTACGACGCCGACTAGGCAGTTACCGGGGACACTCCCCCTGGTGGCACATATCGCCATGGGGAGTGTCCGTTCTCACGCCTTATACGCCATTTACGCTCTGGGCGCAAAGATAAAATTGAACAGGGCCCCAAAGGTGCGGATTCCCGGCAACCACCACAACCGAGGGGCACCATTGATTACTCTGCAGCGCCGTCAGCTTGTGGGCCACGACATCCTCCTGGCCCGCCACGGGAACCACATCTGCTCCATGCGCGTGGACCGCGGCAATGGAACCGTCGTGGCGCTCCTGGACGACGGTTCCGTGGACACCGCGCCGAACCTCATCTCCCCGGACCTGCAGCTTCCCGAAACCGTTGGCAAGGTCCTGCGCGAAGACTGGAAGCTCCTGACGGCGTGGGCCGGCATGGCCGCCGCGATGGGTGTCCTCATGACTGCGGCCGCCGTTGCCCTGGGAACCACCGCCGACCCGGCAACGCTCGAGATGTTCGCCTCCATGTCCTACGGCACCATGAGGCCCTGAAGCATCCACCAGATGCCAGCCATCACCACTCCGCCAAAGAGGGAACCCGCCACCACCTGAGCCACCGTGTGTGCGCGCAGGACAACGCGCGACCACCCGACGGCTGGAACCAGGAGCAGCAGCGGAATCCAGGCCGCGCCAAGCATCAGCACGGCTATCACGGCAGAGCAGGAAATGGCGGCAGCGTGTCCGCTCATCTTCCAGAACGGGCTCACCACCGCAAGGACCACCACCCCGCCCACCACGGCAAGGACCATCGCGGTCACGCTCTGCGGCGCCCCTAACGCCGCCAGGACCAGAAGCCCGGCGAGGATCGATCCCAGTGCCATCAGGAGCACCGGCGCCCGCTGCTTCCGGTCACTGACGTGGTGGTCCGTGACTTTCCCAAGGCGTACCAGGACCAGCAGCAGGACCAGGGGAATAACGCACACGAACAGTGCCGCCAGCGCCCCGTACACCACCGTTTGCGGAAACCCCGGCTCGATGACCGGGCTGGCCAGGAGCTGGATGGTGACCACCACGGGCGGCTGGAACGTCTCCGTCAACCACCTGGCCGCCCTGTTCTTCGCTCGGATTCGGCCGGCGTTGATGACCACGCCCTCAGTCCAGCAGCAGTGCCGGCTCTTCGAGGATGGCCGCCACGTCCGCCATGAAGCGGGCGGACAGGTCACCGTCCACCACACGGTGGTCGAAGGAGCCGCCCAGGGTGGTGATCCAGCGCGGGATCACCTCGCCGTCCAGCACCCATGGCTTCTGTTTGATGGTGCCGAAGGCGACGATGGCCACCTCGCCGGGGTTGATGATGGGGGTTCCCGTATCGATACCCAGCGCGCCGATGTTGGTGATGGTCAGGGTTCCGCCCTGCATTTCCGCCGGCTGTGTCTTGCCGGCCCGTGCCGTGGTGGCCAGGTTGTTCAGCGCCAATGCCAGTTCCTTGAGCGACAGGTCCTGGGCGTTCTTGATGTTCGGCACCATCAGCCCTCGAGGCGTGGCCGCTGCGATGCCGAGGTTCATGTAGTGCTTCACGTGGATCTCGGCTGACTCGCCGTTGTCCACCCAGGCAGCGTTGACGCTGGGGTTCCGGGCGGCGGCCCAGATGACCGCCTTGGCCAGGATGAGCAGCGGCGACACCCGGATGCCTTCGAAGTCCCGTGATGCCTTCAGCCGCTTGACGAATTCCATGGTGCGGCTGGCATCCACATCGACAAAGATGCTGACGTGAGGCGCAGAGAAGGCAGACTCAACCATGGCCTTGGCTGTGGCCTTCCGGACGCCCTTCACCGGGATCCGCTCGACCCGCTCATCCTGGGGCTTGCCGGCCTTGCCCCAGAAGCCGTCGGCCTTGTCGAGTTCGGCGTCCCGCTGGGCCTGGTAGCTGACCAGGTCCTCCCGGGTCACTTCGCCGCGGGAACCCGTGGCCACTACGTCCGCGAGGTCGATGCCCAGGTCCCGGGCGATCTTCCGCACCGGGGGCTTGGCCAGGACGCGGTTGACAAGGCCAGTGATGGTGCCGCCCAGGGTGGGCCGGTTATCGACGGCGGCGTCCTGGCTGGTAGCGGGCGTCGGCGTGTCCTGGATCTCCGCCGTCGTGTGCGGCTGCACAGGTTCGACCTCGGGGGCGTTCGCGGTGAAGGCAGCGGCGGGCGAGGCCTTCCGCGGCCTGCGCTTCACGGCGTCAGCCTTGGGCCCGGAACCCACCAGCGGACCGCCGGCCAAGGCACTGTCCTGGGGGCCGGCGTCGGACGTTGCCCCGTCCGGAAGCTTGCCGTACAGCGGCTGCACGGGCACCTCCGGGGCACGCGTATCCGCGGGGGTGGGGTCGCCTGCGACCTCATCGCTGACGCTGATGATGGCAGTACCGACGTCGATCGTCACGCCTTCGGGGACCAGCAGCTCGGTGACGGTGCCGGCGAAGGGGGACGGCAGCTCCACGATGGACTTCGCCGTTTCGATCTCGCAGAGGACGTCATTGATGGCGACGGCGTCCCCCGGCTTGACCTTCCAGGAGACGATCTCCGCCTCGGTAAGGCCCTCGCCGACGTCGGGCAGGTTGAACTTGTTGAGCGTCATGGGAGTCCTCAGTAGGAGAGTGCGCGGTCCAGCGCCTCAAGGATGCGGTCGATGTCCGGAAGGTAGTCTTCCTCCACTTTTGCCACGGGATACGGCATGTGGAAGCCGCCTACCCTGATGACCGGGGCCTCAAGTGAATGGAAGGCACGCTCGCTGACCCGTGCCGCAATTTCGCCGCCGATGCCTCCGAAGGTCGGCGCCTCATGCGTGACGATCAGCCGGCCGGTCTTCTGCACGGACGTGGTGACGGTGTCGAAATCCAACGGGGAGATGGAGCGGAGATCGATGACCTCCACGCTGTGGCCGTCCTCCCCGGCGGCGTTGGCTGCCGCCAGCGCCACGGGGACCAGCGGCCCGTAGGCCACGATGGTCGCATCAGTTCCCTGGCGAAGGACGTGGGCCTTGAAGGGGTCTTCAGCGGGGCCGGGGGCTGCCACGTCCACCTCGCCCTTGAGCCAGTACCGGCGTTTGGGTTCGAAGACTATTACCGGGTCCTGGCACTGCACCGCCTGCTGGATCATCCAGTAGGCGTCGTGCGGGTTGGACGGGGTGATGATGCGAAGGCCGGCGGTGTGCGCGAAGAGTGCCTCGGGCGATTCCGAGTGATGCTCCACCGAGCCGATGCCGCCGCCGTAGGGGATGCGGATTACCACCGGAACGGTGAGGTTGCCGTTGCTGCGGGCGTGCATCTTGGCCAGCTGGGTGGTGATCTGGTTGAACCCGGGGAAGACGAAGCCATCGAACTGGATTTCGCAAACCGGGTTGTACCCGCGCAGCGCAAGTCCGATGGCGGTGCCGATGATGCCGGATTCAGCGAGCGGCGTGTCCACCACGCGGTCCGGCCCGAACTCACCGATCAGCCCGTCCGTAACGCGGTAGACGCCGCCGAGCGGGCCAATGTCCTCGCCCATCAGGAGTGACTTGGGGTTGCTGGCCAGTGTGGTCCGGAGGCCTTCGTTGATGGCCTTGGCGATGGTCATGGTGGGCATCAGTGGCCTGCCTTTGCTGCTTGTCCGGCGTCCCCCGCCAGCGCTTCGTCGCCGGCAAAGCCCGCGCTGTACTCCTCGAACCAGGCAAGCTCTTCGGTCACCAGGGGATGCGCCTCGGCATAGGTGTTGGCAAATGCGGAGCGGATGTCGGGGGTTTCGAGGTCGTGGGTGGTGCGCCGGACGTAGGCGGCGAGTTCGTCGCCGTCGGCCTTGACCTTCGCGAAGAAGGCGTCGTCAGCCAGGCCCTCGGTGCGGAGGTACTTCTCCAGCCTCAGGAGCGGGTCCTTGGCCCGCCACGCGTCCTCTTCGTCGGAGTGCCGGTACTTGGTGGGATCATCCGCGGTGGTGTGCGCGCCCACCCGGTACGTGAACGCCTCGATGAGGACGGGCCCGTTGCCCTGTCGGGCGTGCTCGAGCGCCCACTCGGTGACGGCGTGGACGGCGATGACGTCATTGCCGTCAACCCGGATTCCGGGGAAACCGTAGCCCTTGGCCCGGTTGGACAACGGGACGCGGGTCTGGACGTTGGTGGGCACCGAGATGGCCCAGTGGTTGTTCTGGCAGAAGAACACCACGGGGGCCTTGTAGGAGGAGGCGAAGACCATGGATTCGTGGACGTCGCCTTCGGAGCTGGCGCCGTCGCCGAAGTAGGCAATCACTGCCGCCTCCGGTTCCTGGCCTGCGCGGTTGGAGGCTGCGGCGAGCTTCTGGTCGCGCTGGATGCCCATCGCGTAGCCGACGGCGTGCAGGGTCTGGGCCGCCAGGACCAGCGTGTAAAGGTGGAAGTTGGTGTCCTTCGGGTTCCAGCCGCCGTTGGAGACGCCACGGAACTGGCGAAGCAGTTCCGCAAGGTCCACGTTGCGGGTCAGCGCCACACCGTGTTCGCGGTAGGTGGGAAAAATGTAGTCCTGCGGCTGGCTGGCCCGGCCCGAGCCGATCTGTGCGGCTTCCTGCCCCGTGAGCGGGACCCAAAGTGCCAGCTGGCCCTGCCGTTGCAGGGCAGTGGCTTCCACGTCGAACCGGCGGATGGCCGCCATGTCCGCGTACAGCCCGCGGAGGTCCTCCGGAGTCAGCTTCTTGGCGTAGTCGCTGTAGACGGGATCGGCGCCGAGCTTTCCGTCCGGGCCCAGCAGCTGCACCATCTGCACGGGCGGTTCGCCCATGACGGCTTCCGCATCAGCCTCGCGCTGGTCGTCAACCGCTGTTCCCTCAAACTCGGTGGAAGGCAGATGTGTGCCCATACCGTCTCCTTGCTTGCCGCATCCGGATGCAATTGCAATGTCGCTGGAATATATGCCTTTCAAGGAATACATTCCCTTTGCGGCATATATGTTGGCTTACAGATCCTAACTTTATCTGCAGTAGGTAGCCACGGGACCACTTGTTAAGCGCTAGGAAGCCCCCGGACCCTTTGTATAGTCCGCACATAACTGGAGGAACCGGCTGTTGGCTTCCGCCTCGCCGATGCTGACCCGCACGCCTTCATTGGGGAACGCGCGGACAGACAGCGCCCGCGCTCCTGCAAGCTCGGCAAACTCGGTGCTGCGCGGTCCAAGGTCCAGCCACACGAAGTTCCCCTGGGCGTCGGGCACGGTCCAGCCAAGATCCCGCAACCCCGCTGTTACCCGGGCCCGCTCGTCCACCAGGGTTTGTACCCTTTCTACAACCTGCGGGAAATTTTGGAGCGAAACAATGGCCGCCTCTTCTGCTATCTGCGACACCGCGAACGGCGTGGCGGCCACCCGAAGATGCTGCGTGATGGCCGGATTGGACACGCTGTACCCCACCCGCAGTCCGGCGAGTCCGTGCGCCTTCGAGAACGTCCGGAGCACCACGACGTTGGGGTATTTCCGGTAAAGCGCCAAACCATCCACGGCACCGTCGGCCCTTACGAACTCCTGGTAGGCCTCGTCGATCACGACAACCACGTCCGCGGGAACGGAGCGGATGAAGGATTCGGTTTCGGCGGCGGTGAGTGCGGGACCTGTGGGGTTGTTGGGAGTGCACAGCAGGATAACCCGGGTGCGGGCCGTGACTGCGGCCGCCATGGCTTCCAGGTCGTGGCGGCCCTCCGGGGTCACCGGGATTTGGACGCTCGCCGCGCCTGACAGGCCCACGCTGATGGGATAGGCCTCGAAGGAGCGCCACGCGTAGATGACTTCGTCGGGCTTGCCGTCGTCGTTCTGCCCTGCGAAAGCGGAGAGGATCTGGTTGAGGGCGCCAAGACTGCCGGCCCCGGTAACGATGTCGTCCGCGGGGACGTTGAGGAAGCCGGCGAGCGCGGCGCGGAGCCTGCTGCTCAGCGGATCAGGGTAGCGGTTGAAGTCTGTCCGGCGGGCTATGGCCTCGAGGACCGCGGGGAGCGGCGGGAGCGGATTCTCGTTGGAGGAGAGCTTGTAACTGGCAAGTCCTTCGACGGCGGCCGGCGGCTTTCCTGCCGCGTACCGGGGAAGCCGGCCCACGACCGGGCGCGGCGCTGCTCCGCCGGCCAGGATTTCTGGTGAGGTCATGCCTCATAGCCTACTTCGCACCGCCGCACAGCGGCCGGGATTCCCGGGGAGGGTGGTAACCTCCGGATCCCCGCGTCCGAGAGGTCCAGCCGATTCCCGGCCCGTTGTGCAAGCATGGGTGCATGGGCTCCCTCATTATTCGGGTCATCATCAATGCGGCCGCACTGTGGGCGGCAAGCTGGGTCCTGCCGGGGCTCGACATCACCAGTTCGGCCACCTCTGAGGCGGTAGCCAAGACCGGCGTCACCGAGGGCACGGACACCATCGGCCTGATCCTGGCCTACCTGTTTATCGGCGCGATCTTTGGCCTGGTGAACGCGCTGGTCCGCCCCATCGTCCGGCTGCTGGCCCTGCCCATCACCATCCTGACCCTTGGCCTGTTCACGATTGTCATTAATGCCGGGATGCTGTACCTGACGTCCTGGATCAGCAGCTATACCCCGGTGAAATTCACCATCGATTCCTTCTTCTGGACGGCAGTCCTGGCCGCCATCATCATCTCCCTGGTTTCACTGGTCGCCGGCCTGCTCCCCGGAGGGCGGCGCTGAATCGGGCAAGCTAACGCCCACCGTGTCCCCGCTCGCGAACCGGCCCACCCTGCTGGGTCATCACGGGCAGCGGCCGGCCGGAGCGGGACAGCGAGAAGCGGGTCGCCTTGGCCGCTCCGCCGGCACCGAGCACGCTGCCCAGTATGGCTGTGGAGTGCACGAGCGACGGGTCAGCGCTGGCTGCAACCAGCCGCGCCCCTTCCTCGTATCCGCCAAGACGGTGCCCGGGGCCCAGGCCAACGTCTTCCCCTGTTTTCACATACAGGTTGTTCACCATCGTCACGGTGACCTGGCTGCCGCCATCGGCGTTGGGAGAGCCGTCGCTTCCTGGAACCCAGTCGGTCCTGTGTTCCAGATGCAGGGTGGTGACGTCCGGCGGGGGTGTGATCCGGCTGACCGGTGACCCCGCCGTCAGGACGTACTCCACCTTGTACCGGGAACGCACCTGTTCGTCGGCTGCGAAGTTCATCGCATGGATCCCGCCTTGGCTGTAACCGGCGGCCACTACCTGTGCACCCGGTTCAGCTCCGGCGGCCTGAAGCGCTTTGAGGACAGCCGCGTTGACCCCCGCGGAGCGGCTGCCCAGGCCGTCGGCGATCCCGCCCAGGTCGAACGGGTTCGTTCCGGAATCTGCATCCTCCATCTGGGTGCCCGGGATGACCACGACATACGCCGTCCGGTGGTCGCGCTGCACTTCGATGACCTCGATGTATCCGTTACCGCGTGCCTCGATTAGGCGGATCCGCTCAAGCAGGCCTGCCGGCGAGGCCTCCAGGTCTATCCCGAGGGATTCTTCCTGCATTACTTCGAGCGGCTTCGGGGCGTACCCGGGGAGAACTTCCTCGAGGAGCGACTTGATCGGGCCCATGGCAGTGACGGATTCCGCCACCAGCGACTCCATGGCATGCCGGTTCAGGAACCCCGTCCTCCAAAAATCCGCGTGCTGCTCGTAGTCGGCAGGCAGATGCGGGATCCCCAGGCTCCTGAGTGTCCGCGAGAAGCCCTCAGCTGTTTCATAGTCACGCCGGCAGTCGGAGACCTTCCCGCTGATCGCCTGCAACTGCGTCCTGACCGACGCCACACTGTCTTTAGCAGCCCAAACCGCCGCAAGAGCCGTGGTTCCTGTGGCCCGCGGCTCATTCTGGAATTGGCACAGTTCATCCCAGATACAGTGCAGCTCCCTTTCGATGTCCCCGAGTGCGGAGGAGAGTTGATCCAGTTTCGCGGCCCCGGCGGCAAGCTCCTGCAGCTGGAAGGTTATGCCGCCGATGCCGCCGGAGATCACTAGATTGCCGTCCCGGGCAGGCCCGGACAGTTGAAAGCCGCCGCCCGTATCCTGTGGCGTGACGTCAGCCTTCACGAACTTCCGCCATAAGTGCAATCGGAGGTCAGGACTGCGCGTGCGTGCCCGCTGACCGAGGCTGCTGCTTCCCGGAGGGCTTCGACTGTTCGGCGCAGGGCGACCGCCTCCAGGCCGACCCTGTTCCGGTATGCCTGCCCCGCCGGGGATTGCCACTGCGACATCTGGATCGCCCAAAACCCTGCAAGCACCTCGTCAGCCCGGGCCTCGCATAAAAGGAGCCTGGCGGCGAGCTGCTGCACCTCCACGCTGCGGCGGGCACCGGAGCCCCACAGGGCGGCGTCGGGACCTTCGCCCATTTCCACTCCCTCCGCCCATTCAACCGGGGGCCACTGCCTTCCTGGCCTGCCTGATGCGCTCCACGCTACGGAAGGCACCGCCGGAACCGAAGCGCCGGCGTCGGCTATGTGGACAAGTAACGTGGCCTGCCCGCTTAAGGCGCCGCTCGAGTTCGTGAAAGAATTGGCCCATGCCTGAAACTGCCGCCACAGCTGACACACGTACGCCCTCAGGACGCCAGGCCCTCGCCGCGTCACCGGAAAAAATCGCACTCGGACCCCTGGACGGCCGTTACCAGTCAGCGGTCGCTCCCCTGGTCGACTACCTCTCCGAGGCCGCCCTGAACCGCGACCGCGTCGCTGTCGAGGTCGAATGGCTCATCCACCTGACCAGCAACAACGTCCTGCCCGGGGCAGGCGCCCTGAGCAAGGACCAGCAGGACCAGCTCCGTGCCATCGTGACCGAATTCGACGCCGCATCCGTGGCCGAACTCGCCGAAATCGAGGCCGTCACGGTCCACGACGTCAAGGCCGTGGAATACTACATTGGCCGCCGGCTCCCCGCCATCGGCATCGAAAACCTGACGGCCATGGTCCACTTCGGCTGCACCTCGGAAGACATCAACAATCTTTCCTACGCCCTCGGCGTCAAAGGTGCTGTGGAGGACGTGTGGCTGCCCGCGGCCCGCTCGCTCGTGGCCCAGATCAGCAAGATGGCTGAAGAAAACCGCGCTGTCCCCATGCTGTCCCGGACCCACGGCCAGCCCGCCACCCCCACCACGCTCGGCAAGGAACTTGCGGTCATCGCACACCGCCTGACCCGCCAGCTGGACCGCATCGCCAAAACCGAATACCTGGGCAAGATCAACGGCGCCACCGGCACCTACGCCGCCCACGTCGCCTCCGTCCCCGGCGCAGACTGGCAGCAAGTCGCCAAGTCCTTCGTGGAAGGGCTGGGGCTGACCTGGAACCCGCTCACCACGCAGATTGAAAGCCACGACTGGCAGGCCGAACTGTACGCCGACGTCGCCCGCTTCAACCGCATCCTCCACAACGTCTGCACCGACATCTGGAGCTACATCTCCATCGGCTACTTCGCGCAGATCCCGGTTGCCGGTGCCACCGGGTCCTCCACGATGCCGCACAAGGTCAACCCGATCCGCTTCGAAAACGCCGAAGCCAACCTGGAGATCTCCAACGGCCTCCTTGACACCCTCGGCGCCACACTGGTGACCTCGCGCTGGCAGCGCGACCTCACCGACTCCTCCAGCCAGCGCAATATCGGCGTGGCGTTCGGCCACTCCCTGCTGGCCATCTCCAACGTCGCCAAGGGCCTCGAGCGCCTCGATGTTGCCGAGGACGTGCTGGCCAGCGACCTGGACACCAACTGGGAGGTCCTGGGCGAGGCGATCCAGATGGTCATGCGTGCCGAGGCGATTGCCGGCGCCGAAGGCATGGAAAACCCCTACGAGCGCCTCAAGGACCTCACCCGCGGCCAGCGGGTGGACGCTGCCCGCATGCAGGAATTCGTGCAGGGCCTGGGCCTCCCGGCCGAGGCCGAGGCAAGGCTGCTGGCGCTCACGCCCGGCAAGTACACGGGCATCGCGGACCAGCTGGTGGACCACCTCAAGTAGTCGTTCCGCCAGCACACAGGGAGAATTCACGACGGCGGCGCCGGGCCTCGCAGGGCCCGGCGCCTTCGTTTTTCCCGCCACCGCCGATCGCCCCCGGGGGGTGGGACACTGGTGACCATGAAACTGCTGCTCATCCGCCACGGCCAGACCCCCGGAAATGTCCTCGGACAGCTGGACACCGCGCACCCGGGGCCGGGACTGACAGAGCTTGGCGAGCGGCAGGCGCAAGCCATGGCCCGGTCCTTGGCCAACGAGCCGATCGGTGCCCTGTACGCCTCCACCCTGATCCGCACACAAATCACCGCCGCGCCGCTGGGAAAGCTGCGCAGCCTCGAGGTTGAAGTTTTGGCGGGCCTGCACGAAATTGAGGCCGGCTCCCTGGAAAAGCTGACTGACCATGAATCGCACAAGCGATACATGGGGACCGTGATCGCATGGGCGGCCGGTGACCTTGACCGCCGCATGCCGGCGGGACCCGACGGCCACGCGTTCTTCGAGCGTTTCGACGCCGCCATCCTGCGCGCAGTGGAACAGGCAGCCGGCGAACAGGACACGGTGGCCGTGGTGAGCCACGGCGCGGCCATCCGGACCTGGGCCGGGCGCCGGGCGGAAGGAATCGACCACGAATTCGCGGCCAAGCATGTCCTGGCCAATACCGGGATCGTCGCCCTCGAAGGGGACCCTGACTCCGGCTGGAAGCTCATCCACTGGGATGGCAGCCCGATTGGCGGACTGGCGCTGGCAGACCCGACGGCGGAGGACCCGACCGGGATGGATTCGGCCGTGCCCTAGATGCCTTGCCGGCTGCGGCGCTTCCGGAATGCCGTGTTCAGGGGGCAAGCGCGGGTCTCCAACGGGGCTGCGGGAGCCGGCGGGATGAGGCGTGCCGCGACGGCGGCGGCCTCGCCCGCGGAGGGACGTTCTGCGCTGTCCATGGCGGTGAGTGAACGGAGGAACGGGCTCCAGCGCGGACCAAGGAACCCCGGAACGTCCGGGCTGCGCAGGGTGCGGGCCACGAGCGCTTCAATGGCGGTGCCGGGAAACGCCTTGCTTCCGGTGAGGAGTTCCAGGAGGACCAGCCCGGCCGAGTAGACATCCCCGGACGGGGCTGCAACACCGCCGGCCGCCTGCTCGGGGCTCATGTAGTGGACAGTCCCCGAAGATACCCCCAGTTCAGGGGCGGTCCCCGCAACTGCCGCGATGCCAAAGTCAATGATGCGGACGGGACTCCTCCTCAGGCCGCTGAGCATGATGTTGGCCGGCTTGATATCGCGGTGCACCAGCCCGCGGGAGTGAACATGTTCAAGCGCAGCAAAGAGGCCCGCGGCCCAGCGGGCGGCCACATTGGGGCTGGCCATGCCGCTCCGTGCTGCTTCCGAAAGGCTGGTTCCCAGAGCCAGTTCCTCCACGAGGAAAGGCCGCCCGCCCAGCGGCCCTGTGCCTGGCTCCACGCCCTGCTGGACAAACCTGACGATGGAAGGGTGCCGGAGGCCTGCCAGGACTGACGCCTCGTTCCTGATCCGCTCGTGCTGCCTTTCCGAGCGGTCCACAGCCACCTTGACCGCCACATCCGGGCCGCCCGAAAGGTCAACAGCCCGGAAAACCTCTGCCCCGGAGCCGCGCCCCAGCCGCTCTTTCAGCTGGAACCTGTCGGCGACGACGAGGCCCCCGTCCGGAGGGCCAGGGCGTTGGGCCGCCGGTGCAAGAGCGGAAGGCGCGCTCATCCCGGGTATGGCCCGAAGCTCATGGCAGAGGTCGCCGGCACCTGCATCGCCGGCGCAGCCGCGGGCAGCCACGCATCCAGCTGGAAGCCGCACTGGCAGCGCCACACCGGAGGCAACTCATCCCTGCAGACGCCTTCGGGTTCAAAGGTGTAACCCGTCCTGGTCCATGCGAGAACTGGAGTAACCAGGTCCATGGCCGTGCCGCAATGGACGGCACCGGCGGGGCGGGACTTGTTTCCTGTGCAGGAGATCAACACTCACGGCTCCATAAGGGTGGGGGCTGGGGCTGATCCTAAGCTTACATATTGCTAGACGAACTAGCTAGTCTGTCTAGGGGATTTTGTGGGCTGCTTCCTCGGACACGTCCAACGCCTCGGTCATCCGCTGGAGGAAGCCAATAATGACCCGTGCCTCGTCCGCCGTCAGCCCCTCGGCAACAGACATCATCCTGCGGTGCATGGCGCCCAGCGTTTCCCGCACCTCAGCGTCCGATTCGACCGTGGGCACCACAACAACGGAGCGGCGGTCCGAAGGGTGCGCTTCCCGGCGGACATGGCCGCTGGCCACAAGCCGGTCGATCAGCGAAGTAGTGGACGCGCTGGTAATGCCAAGGAAGTGGCTAAGGTCCTTGGGGACGGCCGCCTTACCCGAGGCCTGGGCGCGCAGCAGATACCGCAGGGCGAGGATATCCGTCTCTCCCATGCCCATGGAGTCCCGCGTCGACCTGCGGATCGCCGTCTCGGCCGCGCGGTAATCGCGCAAGGATTTCAAGACGGCCGCCCCGTAATCCAACTGCCCGTTGGGGCCGTACCAGTAACCGGAGCCTTCGTTGCCAGAAAAAGCCATGGAACTATTTTAGACAGTCTGCTTACTAGACTGCCAAGCTACCTTGCAGTAGGTGCGCCTTTCTAGGTTCTCCTGACGCTTACGTTGGAGAAACACCCGCGTAACCGCGCGCTTCTAGCCTTGGAAAGCACAGACCCTTCGGCGAATCGAGGCAGACATGCAGACCAACCCCCGGCTCAACATCCGGCAGGTTTCATGGTCGAACCCCGTGGGGGCCGACCTGCGGCGGGCACAGCAGGCCGAACTGGATGCGCGCTTCGGCAATCCGAACCATGAACCCGGCACACCGCCGTCGGAAGCTGACTGTGCCGTATTCATAGTGGCGTACGACAAGGGATCAGGCCAGCCGGTGGGCTGCGGAGGGCTGCGCCTGCTGGATCCGTCCACCGCGGAGATCAAACGCCTGTACGTCCTTCCCTACACCCGGGGTTCTGGAGTGGCCAGCTCCATCCTGGCAGCCCTCGAGGCGGAGGCGTACAAACAGGGAATCACGCGCATTAAGGCGGAGGCCGGCTCAGCGCAGCCGGACGGGCGGAACTTCTACCAGAACTCCGGCTTCGAACCGGTCCCAAACTTCGGTCCCTACATCGGCTTGGAGCACTCGTACTGCTATGCCAAGAGCATCAACTCGCGGAGCGCGGCGCACACGGCGATGGCGTAGCTGGCAAGCGTCACACTCCACGGACGTCCCCGGACCTCCGCTAATCTCGGCCTATGGAAACAGCAGACATCACCTTCCGGACCCGCAAGTGGGTCCGTCCCGAGGACCTGAACGCAAACGGGACCCTGTTCGGCGGAAGCCTGCTGAAGTGGATTGATGAGGAAGCGGCAATCTACGCCATCCTCCAGTTGGGCAACGGCCGCGCCGTCACCAAATACATCTCGGAGATCAACTTCGTCAGTTCCGCCGTCCAGGGTGACCTGATCGAAATGGGCCTGACGGCCACGAAATTCGGCCGCACCTCCCTGACTATGCGTGCGGAGGTCCGCAACATGATCACCCGGCAGAGCATCCTCACCATCGAGGAGATCGTGTTCGTCAACCTCAACCAGGCAGGCAAGCCGGAGCCGCACGGCTACACCGGGATCACCTACGACCGGGACCGGATCCCCACGCACCACCTCACGGAAACCGCAGTTCAGGACTAGCACGCCGGGACGTTTCATCCGGCGTTTACCCCGACGCCGGATGCTGTTCTTCAGACTGGACGATATTGGACAGCCGGGCTGTTTATCGAATCGATAGGAATAACAGCCCCCTTTTCCGCATGCCCGGCGTTAGGCTGTGCGGACATGCTCCGGTTCCAGTCAGAAATGAGTCCTGATCGTGCGTAAAGTTCAAGCTTTGGTGGCTGCCGCCGTCGCCGCCACCCTCCTTGCCGGCTGCGGCGGGGGCCCCACGTCCCCTGCCGCTTCCGGCGAAGCTTCCTCGGCTCCTGCAGGCGGATCCGGCGAAACCCTGGTCGTCTACACCAACTCCAACGGCGAAGGCCGCGGCGAATGGGTGACTGCCAAGGCCGCCGAGGCCGGCTTCAAGATTGAGATTGTTGGTGCGGGCGGCGCGGATGCCACCAACAAGCTGATCGCGGAGAAGAACAACCCCATTGCGGACGTGGCCTTTGGGCTGAACAACATGTACTTCTCCCAGATCAAGGCCGAGGATGCGCTGGAACCCTATGAGCCCTCGTGGGCCGATCAGGTGGACACAGATCTCGCCGACGGCGAAACCTACTGGCCCCTGGTGAAGCAGGCCATCCTGCTGGGCTACAACTCGGACAAGATCTCCAAGGATGCCGCCCCGAAGGACTGGACCGACCTCTGGACAAAGGATGAGTTCAAGGACCGGTACGAGCGCGTGACCGGCCTGGGCACAGCCACCGCACAGCTCGTCTTCGCCGGCATCCTCAGCCGCTACCGCGACGACTCCGGCGACCTCGGCATCTCGGATGAGGGCTGGAAGCAGGTGGAGCAGTACTTCCAGAACGGCAGCCCCGCTGTCGCCAAGACCGACCTCTTCGCCCGCATCCAGTCCGGCGAAGTGGACATGGGCCAGATGCCGTCCTCGATCATCGCCGAGCGCGAGAAGTCGTTCAACGTAAACGTCGAGACCGTCATCCCGTCCGTCGGCGTGCCGCTCGCTGTGGAGCAGATCGCGCTGGTCAAGGGCACCGACAAGAAGGAACAGGCCCGGAAGTTCATCGACTGGTTCGGCAGCGCCGAGGTCCAGGGCGAGTTCGCCAAACAGTTCAACTCAATGCCGGTTAATGAGGAAGCAGCAACCCGGGCGAACCCCGAGGTGGTGGACTTCTTCGCCGACCTCAAGCAGCAGGACATCGACTGGGATTTCGTGCAGGAAAACATGGGCGCCTGGGTGGAGAAGATCGAACTGGAGTACATGACGTAATCCGGCTTTCCGACCAGCCACGCACCACAGGACAGGTTAACCATGATCCGCTTGGACAACATCGAAGTTTCCTTCGCCGATTTCACCGCCATCCCGCACCTGGACCTGCACGTCCAGCCGGGCGAATTCTTCACCCTCCTGGGCCCTTCCGGCTGCGGGAAGACGACGGCGTTGCGCACCTTGGCGGGCTTCATCCAGCCGGCCAAGGGCACCGTCCGGGTCGACGGCAAGGATGTCACGAGGCTGCCGAGCGACAAGCGGCAGGTGGGCATGGTGTTCCAGAACTACGCCCTGTTTCCCAGCATGAGTGTGTGGGAGAACATCGCATTCGGCCTGCGGGTCCGGAAGGAAAAACCTGCGGACAGCGACCGGCTGGTACGCGATATCGCCCGCCGGGTGGAGCTGAGTGACGAGCAGCTGGCCAAGAACGTGGCGGAGCTTTCCGGCGGGCAACAGCAGCGGGTGGCGGTGGCCCGGGCCCTGGTGCTCCGGCCTAAAATCCTGCTCCTCGACGAGCCGCTTTCGAACCTGGACGCCAAGCTCCGCCACCAGCTCCGGCAGCAGCTCAAGGATCTGCAGAGTGAGTTCGGCATCACCACCGTGTACGTGACCCACGACCAGGACGAAGCACTTGCCATGAGCGACCGCGTGGCAGTGTTCAACAAGGGCGTTGTGGAACAGGTCGGTACGCCGCAGGAGATCTATGACCATGCGGCCACCGAATTCGTCTGCAATTTCATCGGTGACAGTTCGGCCCTGACGCCGGAGTTCGTCGCAGAAGTAAACCGGCTCTCCGGCGCCGGGCTGAGCACCGAGGCCCGCTCCTACCTGCGCGTGGAAAAAGCATCCCTGGACGCTCCGGCCAATGGAGGTGCCGCCGTCGGGCTTTCCGGCAAGGTGCTGTCCCGCACCTACCATGGCCTGCACAGCCGGTACGTGGTGCGCGCGCACGGCGCGGACCTCCGGCTGCTGGTGCGGGAAGACGGCGGCGCCCACCCCGAGCCCGGGACCGAGGCCACCGTCTACGTCCAGCCGGCGCACATCCTGCAGTACAGGCCTGAAACCGGCGCCGCCTTGCGGCTGCAGGATCCGGCGGTAGCCCTGCCATGAGCAACACGCCGGTCCGCGCGATGGCCCGCTCCCCGTTCGTGCTGGTGGTGGGCGTGGTGCTCACCTGGTTTATTGCAGCGTTCCTGGTGTGGCCCAACATCAACGTCCTGATTGCAACGTTCTTTCCGGACGGCAGCTTTTCGGGGCGGGCTGCCGAGAAGCTGTTCTCATCGCAGCGGGCCATGAAGGCGCTGGGCAACAGCTTCCTGCTGGCGGTGGCGCTGTCCATCACTGTCAACGTGGTGGGGATCTTCATTGTCCTCGTGACGCACTACTTCCGGATCCGGGGTTCCCGGATCCTGTTCCTGGGCTACGCCACAACCTTCATTTACGGCGGCATTGTGCTGGCGGCCGGATACAAGTTCATCTACGGGGACAAAGGTATTGTCACCTCCCTGCTGCTGCAGGTATTCCCCGGCATGGACCCGGCGTGGTTCTCCGGGTTCTTCGCGGTGCTGGTGGTCATGACCTTTGCCACCACCACCAACCACATGCTCTTCGTGGCCAACGCGCTGAAGGGCATCGACTACCAGACCATCGAGGCGGCGAAGAACCTGGGCGCCTCCACGTGGACCATCCTGCGGCGGATCGTCCTTCCGATGCTCAAGCCGACGCTGTTCGCCGTCACCATCCTGTCCTTCCTCACCGGGCTGGGCGCGCTGAGTGCCCCGCAGGTGCTGGGCGGCCGGGACTTCCAGACCATCACCCCGATGATCCTGACCTTCACCAACAGCCCCACCTCACGGGACCTTGCCGCGCTGCTGGCCGTGATCCTGGGCCTGGCCACCGTGCTCATGCTGGCCGTGATGACCCGGCTGGAGAAGGGCGGCACGTATTTTTCGGTATCCAAGGTGTCCTCGGAGCTGCAGAAGCAGGACATCACCAACCCGGTTGCGAACGGTGTAGTACACGCGGTGGCGTACCTGCTGTTCGCGGTGTACTTGCTGCCAGTGCTGCTGATTGTGCTGTACTCGTTCGCGGACGGCGCGGCCATCCAGACCGGACAGCTCTCGCCGGGCAACCTGACACTGGACAACTACATCCGGGTGCTGACCCAGCAGTCCGGGCTGCGGCCGTTCCTGGTCAGTGTGGTTTACAGCGCCCTCGCTGCGCTGATCGCCGTGGGCGGCTTGTTGTTTGTTGCCCGGCTGCTGCAGAAGTACCGGAACTGGGTGGCATCCCTCTTCGAGTACCTGCTGCACATCCCGTGGATCCTCCCCTCAGCGCTGCTCGCCCTCGGCCTGATCATCAGCTACGACCACCCCAACCCGCTGGTGGGCGGGGCCGTGCTGACCGGGACCACGGTGATCCTGCTGATCGCTTTCATCACGGTGAAGATCCCGTTCACGCTGCGCATGCTCAAGGCGTCCTTTGCTTCGGTGAACTCGTCGCTGGAGGAGGCGGCCGCCATCATGGGCGCCAAGACGCTGTATGTGTTCCGGCGGATCCTCCTGCCGCTGGTCCTTCCCGCGGCGGCCGCCATCACCGCACTGAACTTCAACAGCCTGCTGGACGACTACGACACGGCGATCTTCCTGGCGCACCCGCTGGTCCAGCCGCTGGGCCTGGTGATCAAGAACAACACCGACGGCGCCGAAGGCACGGAGGGCATCGCCAACACCTTCGTGTACACGGTACTCCTGATGATCATCACCGGGATCACCATGTACCTGGTGTACGGCCGGGCAGGCCGGCGCAGCGGGCGGAAGCGGCTGCCGGCGGTCCCACCTGCGGCCGGTTCTCCGGCCTCAGGGGAGGTTCCGCCGGTCGCGGGAGCAGCTGCCGCGGCGGCGGACAGCAAGCTGCCGGCGGCGCCCGTACGCTGATTAGCCCGCGGGGGTGCTCCCGACGGCGGCGCGTGCGTTCCGCCGTCGGACCAGGTTGAGCAGATGGTCACGGAAGGGCTGGGCGCCTTCGGCGAGGGCGACGCGCCCCAGCGCCGAGGACGCCACGCTCAGGGCCCGGGTCCGGAAGCACCGCTGCCGGTCGTAGGCGTGCAGTGCCTGGTCCCGGGGCAACGTGTTGAGGAGATCGGCGAGTGTCACCGCATCCACCAGCGACTCGCAGGCGCCGCGGCCCAGGGTGGGCATCATGGCGTGTGCGGCATCGCCGATGAGCACTGTCCGGCCGCGGACGTAGGAGCCGAGGCGCGGAACGATCCAGAGCCGCTGCACAAGGCATTCTTCGGGAGTGGCTGCGGCCAGGGTGCGCCGGATGGCAGGCGCGTAACCCGTGAAACGCTCCCGGGTCTGCTCCAGGGCTGCGGCTGCATCGATGCCGTAGGGGCCTGCGCTCGAGCGGTAGCTGGCGTACCAGAAGGAGCCGCCCCGCGCGGCGGCCATGCCGAAGAGGTCGCCGCGGCCCCAGTACTCACCCACCTCATCCTGGGCAACTGGAGTTGGAAGTGTGCCGCGGAGGGCAAGGTATGGGCTCAGCCGGGCATCCGCGGCGGCGCCCCAGGCGTGGCTGCGGACCACGCTGTGGACTCCATCGGCACCCACAACTAAGCTTCCGTCCGACGGAAGGGTCCGCACGTGGCTGACACTCCGGCGGACTGCCCCCGGCACGGCTCCGTCCAGCAAGCGCAACAGGTCAACCCGGGAGATGCCGAACATGTCCCCCGCATTGACGGTGATCCAGGGCTCACCCTGGGCGTTACGGACGGATCCGGTGCCGATGACGGGGCTGAGCGCCCGCGCGTCGTCAAGGATTCCCACCCGCGCCAGGGCACGCTGGGCGTTGGGCCACATTCCCAGTGCATTGCCGACCGTTGGGAGCTCCGGGCGCTTCTCGTGCACTGTCACTTGGAACCTGTCCTGGTCCAGGCACGCCGCCAAAGCCAGGCCCGCGATTCCGCCACCGATGATCGAAATCTTCTCCATGACGCGATTCTACTACTTTTGTAGTAGTGCGGGAAGGCCTGACTAGACTAGAGCCATGCCCGACCGCCGCACCCAACTGCTCGATGCAGCCCTCGACGTTGTAGCGGACAAGGGCATGAAGGGACTTACCCACAGGGCGGTCGACGCCGCGGCCGGGCAGGCCGAAGGGACCACCTCAAACTACTTCCGGAGCCGGGCCTCCCTCCTTGACGGAGTCCTTGACCGCCTGCTTGAGCTCGACGCAGACCTCCTGCGGAAACAGGGCCCGGCCGGTCCGCCGAAGGATATCGGCGAGCTGGCCACCCAGCTCGCCTCCATGGTGACGCTCCTGACCACGCAACACGCGGGCATCAACCGGGCACGGATGGCCTTCTCGCTGGACCGCCCCGAGGCTGTGACCGCCGGCCATTACCTCCTGGTGGGCAACCTGGAACGGGCGCTGACCTCCCTCGGCGTGGCCGACGCGGCAACCCGGGCGCGGGACCTGGCAGACTACGGCGATGGCCTCATGCTCCACCTGCTGACAGTGAGGCGGGACGAGACACCGGACGTGGCGGCCATCGCTTCGGCCATCCGCCGCCTGCTGGCCCCCTAGGTGGTTAGGGGCGGCCGGGCCAGCCGGTGTAGGCCTCGGCGAGGTAGGCCATGCCATGGCGTGACGAGACCACCGAGTTGAGCTCGCCGAGCTGGCGGGCGCGGGAAAAGTCGTCGGCGTCGGCCGGGGTATGGAGCATGGTGGTCATCCAGTAGGAGAACTGCTGGGCCTTCCAGACCCGCTCCAGCGCGCGGTCGCTGTACACCTCGAGCAGCTGGTCCGAGCCGGAGTTGTAGTGGCTGTCCAGCCCCTCAAACAGCATTTTGACGTCGTGGATGGCCAGGTTCAGGCCTTTGGCGCCGGTGGGCGGGACCGTGTGGGCCGCGTCGCCGGCCAGGAAGAGGTTTCCGTGGCGCATGGGGGTGTGGACGAAGCTGCGGAACGGCAGCACCATCTTTTCAATGACCGGCCCTTCCTTGAGCTCGAAGCCGTTGCCGTTGACCCGGCTGCGGAACTCGGCCCAGATCCGGTCATCGTCCCAGTCGGCCACGTTTTCCTTGGGATCGCACTGGAAGTACATCCGCTGGACGGTCTCGGTGCGCTGGCTGATGAGGGCGAAGCCGTTGGCGGAGTTGGCGTAGATCAGTTCGTCGGAGCTGCGCGGGGCCTCGGCCAGGATCCCGAACCACGCGAAAGGGTACTCGTGGAAGTACCATTTGCGGTGGGCTTCGGGAATCTGGAACCGGCAGTGGCTGCGGGACCCGTCAGCGCCCACCAGGAAGTCAGCCTGCAGCTCGAACTCCACGCCGTCCGCATCCGTGAACCAAACCTTTGGCCTGCCCTCCAGGTCATGCACGGAGGTGTCTGCCACACTGTAACGGACGTCCCCGCCGTCGGCCTTCCTGCGCGCGGCGAGATCCGTGAAAACATCCGTCTGCGGGTAGAGCCATACGGATTCGCCCACCAGGTCCTTGAAGTCGACGCGGTGGCTCTCGCCGTTGAACCGGAGTTCGATGCCGTCATGCCGGTCACCGTGGGTCAGCACGCGGTCGGAGACGCCGCTGTCAACCAGCAGGTTCACGGTCCCGTGTTCCAGGATGCCGGCGCGGACGGTCCGGGCAATCTCGTCGTGGCTGCGGACCTCGACCACCGTCGACTCGATGCCGGCCTTCGCCAGCAGGTGGGACAGCATCAGCCCCGCGGGGCCGGCGCCCATGATGGCTACCTGGGTGGTGATGGTTTTCCGTGCCATGTTCGTCTCGCTTCATTGCGGGCCCGCCAAGCGGTGCCGGGTTACTGGTTCTGCCACCAGTGTGGGGCAGGACCCGTGACGGACGTAACAGTAATTCCGTTGAATGGTTCGTCTAGGAACCGAGGCTGCGGGCAATGCCCCGCGCCGCCGTCTGCAGGGCCGGCACCAGCGCCTGCAGCCTCACCTCCTGCAGGGGAACCACGACGCCGAGCGAAGCCACGGCGTGCTTCCGGCGGTCGAGCACGGGGACGGCGATGCCCCACGTGTCCGGATCCACCACCCCCTGCAACTGCGCGAAGCCCTGCCTCGCGGCCTCGGCGAGAAGTGCGCGGACGTCGTCGACGGCGAGCTTCCCGTCTGGGTCGGCGAACTGCTTAAGATATGCCGCCTGCAGCGCGTTGTCCTGGTGCGCCATCAGGGCCAGGCCGGCGGACGTGATGTGCACGGGCATCCGTCCCGCCACGCGGGCCCGGTTGGCGACAGAGCCCCGCCGTGAGAGCCTTTCGACGAACAGCACTTCCCAGCCGTCCAGCACGGCCAGGTTCACGTTCTGGTTCAGGACCTGCTGGATGTCCTCCATGAAAGGCATCGCCGCCTGGCGGAGGGCAAGGGCGGGCGAGGCCCGGTTCACCAACTCCCACAGCCGCAGCCCGGGCCGGACCACACCACCCGGAGCGGCGTCCAGGAGGTTGTGCTCGGCGAGTTGCCGTACCAGGCGATGGGTGGTGGTCAGGGGAAGGCCGGCACGGGCCGCCAGGTCGGACAGCTGCAGTGCGCCGTCCGCCGGGAAGGCGGAGATCAGCCGGACAATCCGGTCCACCACCGAATCACCGGACTTCGAGTTCGCCACGCCGCACCAGCTTCCATTGAACGGTCTCCGGCACCCAGCGTACCGCGGCCCGGCGAAGGCGGTCAGGCCGCCGTCGTGCGTTTCCGAAGCCGCCGCCACGCACCCGGGGCAAGCACCACGGCGATCCCGACGGCGGCGCCGATCACGGTCTCGATGATCCGGTCGCGGAGGAGGATGGCGGGCGAAGACGGGACCACCAGGAGTGTGGAAATCAGTGCGAGGGGGGTCACGAAGACCTGGGCCACCAGGTACTGGCGGATGATGAACATTTCGGCGCCGAACTGGCAGAGGGCCATCACCAGGACGGTCTGCCAGGGTTGCAGCCCGAGCACGACGATCCCGGCCAGGAGCACCAGGCCCAGGACGGTGCCGATAATCCTCTGCACGCCGCGCCGGACGCGGTGGCGGGTGGTGTGGCCGACCAGCGGAACCACCGCGGCCACCATCGCCCAGTAGTTGTGGCCAAAGCCGAGGCGCTCCCCCGCCCAGGTGGCAAGGGCACCCGCCAGCCCGGCCGCCACCAGGTAGCCAAAGCCTTCCAGCCAGGCCGCGCGCCGCTCGTCCGGAGTCCGGCGGATCCGCGGCGGGCGGGTCCAGGGGGTGCGGCGGCCGGGCAGCACGCGGGAGGAGAATCCGATCAGGAGGCAGAACACCGTGGTGAGGACGGACACCAGCAGGCCCTGCCACAGCGGCGGCTGGTTGGGGATGGAGGCGATGGCGGCAAACGCGAAGATGTGGAAAAGGGAGCCGGCGGGCCGGAGCCGCAGCCAGGAAATGGCTACCGAGCAGCCGCCCGCCACCAGGGTGGTGGCGAGGACCAGGAGCCAGGTGGTGGTTGGGCGGTCCAGCCCCCAGGCTGCCTCCATCCTGGCGGCGAGGGCGGCCAGCAGGATCACCAGGAGCATCAGGAGGCCCGCGCGGAGCTGCAGCGCGAACCGGATCCCGTGCGGTTCGCCGCGGCCGTAGATTCCCGTGAACGCACCGAAAGAGGCAAAGATCGCCAGGTCCAGCCGGCCCAGCAGCACGAGGGTGAGCAGCGGGACGAAGACCCCCACCGCGCATCTCAGGGCCGGATGGTGGTCCTTGTTGGCCGGGGCCATGCTGAACATCTCAGCGAGCAACTTCACGTGGAAACAGCGCCTTCCTGCAGGACCGGTTGGTGGTGGGTGGCCGGCCGCGCTGACGTTCCTGCTAAATCCTACGGCGGGGCGCCCCGCAAACGGGCTTCGCGTTCCCATGAATGGAACGGCCAGGCAATAGAGCGGAAACAGCTGACCCTGATGCTTGGACCATGAAGCCCAGTTCACGGAACACTCCTGCCCATGACCTGCGCTGCGAAGTCTGCGGCCTGATGCCCGAACCGACCAAGGCCCGACTGACCCTCGCCAACGTGGCCGTGATGCTTCCGATCGAACTGCTGGTCCACGCAGCGGTTGTGGACACCCATCTGCCCTATGTGGCCAAGGTCCTGGTCCTGGCAGTGACCGCCACCATCCTGGTGATCTGGGTAGCGGAGCCGTCCGCGGCGAGGATCCTCCGCGGCTGGCTGCACGCACCGGCGCTGCGGCACCGGCGGAAGCTGGGCGCAGCGCCGGCGCTTTGGCGGGCGCGTACCGTCCTGCGCGATGAGCCCGGCTCGCTGCAGAGGCTCACCCGGGCACTGGCGCGGTTGGACACAAACATCCTGGGCATCCACGTGCATCCCGTCTCCGGCGGGGTGCTGGACGAGTTTGTGCTGTCGGCTCCCGGACACCTCAGCGAACACCAGCTGCTGGGTGCGCTGCACGACGGCGGCGGCACGCATTCACGCGTCTGGCCCACCACGGCTCTGGCCATGGCAGACGGGCAAACCAAGGCGCTCAGCCTCGCAGCCAGGATCGCCGACGCCCCGGACGAACTGCCCCTCGCGGTGGCCGAGCTGCTGCGCGCGCGGATCGTGCCGCCGTCGGAATTTTCGGCCCAGGCTCCCGACGACGGCACACGCATCAAGATCCCCACCGCCTGGCACGGGCCCATCACCTTCGCCCGGCCCGGCGAGCCGTTCACCCCCGCGGAGTCGGCCCGGGCCCACCGGCTCGCAGAACTCGCCGAGATCCTGTCGCACCGCTGCGCCCCCGCCCCCTCCCGCCAGTAGCGCCACCCACCCCTCCCAACTGGGTCGCAGTAGATGTCGTTTTGGGGCCCCAGAACGACATCTACTGCGACCTACTTGGGTTGGAGCGGGACGGGTGATGGCTCGGACGACCGGCAGCGGGCAGTCACAATCCGTTTTTTGGGGGCCGGCCTGCACGCTTGCGCCGAAACCCCTTGACAGTGGCGCGGGTCACTCCTAGCTTTAGTTTTGGGATCCCAAATTGGGATCCCAAAAAACCCCCGCTGCACTGGCGTTCCGGAGCGCCGGTCCAGCGCATTCACATCTCGCACGGCCCGCTTCCCTGCGGGAGCCCACTGCACCCATAACCTCCCCCTCCGTAAACTTCCCCGTGAAGGAGAAGACGTGTCCATTCCAAACACCGAAACGGCAACCTCTGCCGAAGGCACCTCACCCGATTCACCTGAAGGAGCCCGCAAGGACGGCGTGCAACGGCGCACCACAGTCCGGTGGAAACTCTTCCTTCTGCTGCTGGTCCTCGTCGCCGTCAACTACATCGACCGGGGCTCCATCTCCGTTGCCCTCCCCATCATCCAGAAAGAATTCAACCTGGCCCCCGAGCTGGTGGGCCTGCTGCTCAGTGCCTTCTTTTGGACCTACGCACTGATGCAAATCCCTGTCGGCTGGCTGATCGACAAGTTCGGACCCCGCAAAGTGATGACCGCGTCCTGCGTCGGCTGGGGTGCAGCCACCGCTGCCTCCGGCATGGCCGGCGGGTTCCTCAGCATGATGATCGCCCGCATGGGCATTGGCGTCACCGAGGCCGGCGTGATGCCGGCCGGTGGAAAACTCAACGCCATCTGGATGCACAAGTCTGAACGCGGCCGCGGGGCAACGATCCTGGATGCCGGCGCTCCCCTTGGCGCAGGCCTCGGCGGCATCATCATTGCCGGACTTATTGCGGCCACGGGCAGCTGGCGCTGGGCCTTTGTGATTGCCGGTGCCGCCACAGTCCTCATGGGCCTGGCCGTGTGGTGGTACGTCCGCGACAACCCCCGCGACCACCGGGGCGTCAACGAGGCCGAGGCCGCCTACATCGAAGCGTCCCACGCAGCAGAAGATGCCGAGGCGAAGCTTGACGGCAGCCAGGGCAAGCGCGCCCTCCTCCCCTACCTCAAGTTCCGGTCCTTCTGGGCCATGTGCCTGGGCTGGCTTGGCTTCAACGGCGTGTTTTACGGCCTGCTGACCTGGGGACCGCTCTACCTGGCACAGGCCAAGGGCTTCGACCTGAAGACCATCGGCTGGTCCACCTTCGTGATCTTCGGCGCAGGGTTCGTGGGAGAGATCATCGGCGGCACCATCGCCGACAAGTGGCGGGCATCCGGCGCCTCGGCCAACCGGGTCATGCGCACCCTGCTCGGCATCTCCAGCGCCGTGGTGGTGGGCGGCCTCGTCGGCGTCACCGTCGTCCCGGACTCCACCACCGCCGTCGTCCTGCTCTCGCTGGTCATGTTCTTCCTGCGCTGGGTTGGCCTCTTCTGGAGCATTCCCTCGATCCTGGGCGGGCGCACCAACGCAGGCGTCCTGGGCGGGGCTATGAACTTCAGCGGCAACATCTCAGGGTTCGTCACCCCCATCGCCGTAGGACTCATCGTCGGCGCCACGGGCTCTTACACCTGGGCACTGCTGTACTTCGTAGGTTCCGCGATTGTCATGGGCGCCTCGGTCCTGACGCTGAACTACAACAAGCGGCTTCCTGTCTAAGCTGGCCATCCAAGGCAACACGCAACCCGCGCTCCCCCCGCCGGGAGCCGTGTCACACCAAGAATCCGAATGGAGCAACATGCTGACCGCAGAAGAGACCCAGGACAAGGACCGGCCCCTCCGCGAAACTGTCCGGGACACCCTCCGCACCCGGATCTTTGAAGGACACTACGCTCCCGGCACGCGGCTGGTGGAACGGGACCTGGCAGCCGAATTTTCCGTTTCCCGGCTGCCGGTCCGCGAGGCACTCCGCATGCTTCGGCAGGAAGGCCTCATCAGCGACCGGGGCGCGCGCGGGGCTGAGGTCAGCACCCTCAGCCCCAAGGATGTGGAGGACCTCTTCGACGTCCGCCAGTCCCTGGAAGTCCTGGCCTGCCGGCTCGCCGCCAAACGGGCCACCAAGAAGGACCTCGTTTACCTATCGGGCCTCCTGGACAAAGCCGAATCGTTCCTCGCCAAAGGCGCCGTCATGGAGGCGCACAGGGCCAACAGCGAATTCCACGATGCCATCACCGGCATAGCCGACAACGACTTCCTCAAGTCAGCCCTCGAGCCCCTCCAGGGCCGTATGCACTGGCTGTTCCGCCACGTCAGCGACCTGCCCGAGCTTATCCGCGAACACCGCGACCTGTACGACGCGATCGCCAGCGGCGACCCGGACCGCGCTGCGGCACAGTCCGCGTCCCACATCGACAAGTACCGCGAACAGTTCCCGGACGACTTCCAGAAAACAGAACCCCAACTCCACCGGAAGAAATAATGCGACTCCTGGTCATCAACCCCAACATCAGCGACGATGTCACCGCCCTGATCGAATCCGAAGCCCACCGCTCCGCCGCCCCGGGAACCGAACTGCTGGTCCGCACCGCGGCCACCGGCGTGGAGTACATCGAAACCCGTTTTGAATCCCTTATCGCCGCCGGCGCCGTCGCCGAAATCATCGCCGAACATACCCGCCCCGGCGCCGCCCGCGTCGACGGCGTGGTGGTGGCCGCTTTCGGCGATCCCGGGATGCCGGCCCTCAAGGAACTGGCGGATGTCCCGGTTCTCGGCATCACAGAGGCGGCGCTGTGCGCGGCCGCCCTCCAAGGCCACCGCTTCTCCATCATCGCGATCTCGGACCGGATCAGGCCCTGGTACCGGGACTGCGTAGAGCGGTTCGGCCTGGCCGGACGGCTCGCCTCCATCAGGTCCATCAACGAGTCCCTGACCAGCATCGGTTCGGTCCAGCAGGACTTTAAGGAAACCCTGCTGGCACTTAGCCGACAGGCCGTGCAGGAGGACGGCGCCGACGTCGTCATCCTGGCAGGCGCCCCGCTGGCCGGACTGGCCCGCGGACTCGAAGGGCAAATACCCGTACCGGTCGTGGACGGCATTTCCGCAGGCATCCGGATGGCCGAAGCCGTGGTGGGCCTCCAATCCGGGCCCCACCGCGCCGGCGCCTTCGCCGCCCCGCCCGCCAAAACGCGCCGGGGCCTAAGCGACAATCTCGACGCCGCCCTGGCAGCAGCCCAACACAACGCCGTGCCCGCGGCGTAAACCCACCGAAGCCAGAAGGAGGACGCCGATGTCCCGCCACCCAGACCTTGTTATTGCCAACGCCACCGTGGTCAACAGCTTCGGCCGCCGGAACGCCCACATCGTGGTCCGAGACGGCAGCATCACCGAACTTGTTGATGTCCGCGAAGCCCCGCCGGCCGCCGCCCGCACCATCGATGCCAAGGGGAAACCCGTGATCCCCGGCGGCGTTGACGCCCACTGCCACGTCGCCCAGGTGACGGGCCGCTTCCGCACCCTTGACGACTACCGCACCACATCCACCGCCGCCCTGTGGGGAGGCACCACCACCATCATCGACTTCGGCATCCCCCGGGACGCACAGGAAACCCCGCTCGCCGCCGTCCTCAACAAAAAGGAACTCGCCAGGGAATCCCGGTGCGACGTGGCCCTCCACGGGGCCGTCATCACCTGGGACGAGACTGTGCCCTGGCAACTGGAGCAGCTCACCGCGGAGGGCGTCCGCTCCGTGAAGATGTACACCACCAACCGCGGCACCACCATGGCGGACGGGGACACAATCCTGAAGGTCATGCGTGAAATGGTCCGGCTGGACGGGCTCACGTACATCCATGCCGAACACGACCCCATCATCTCCGATTGCACCGAACAGCATGCCCAGGACGGGCGGATCGGGATCGAACACCTGCACCGGACCCGGCCGGAACTCGCCGAGGAGATATCCGTTAAGGAAACCCTTGCCATGGCCGAGTACACGGGGGCTCCCGTCTACTTTGTCCACCAGTCAACCCCGGGGGCGGTGGACCTCGTTTCGGACGCGCGGCGGCGGGGCATCGAGGCCTTCTCCGAGACCTGCCCGCACTACGTCACGCTTGACGACTCCGTCTACGGCTCCAGGTTTCCGGAGTGGTTCGCCTGCTGCCCGCCCATGCGGGATGCCCGGACGGTTGCGGCGCTCAAGGAACGGCTCGCGGCCGGTTCCATCCACACCATGTCCTCGGACCATTCCTGCTACGACCTGTCGCAAAAGCGCGAGCGGACCGACGATGTCCGGGCCATGCCGCACGGCCTGCCCGGGGTGGAAACCAGGATGCCGGTGACCTACACCGCCATGGCCTCGGCGGGCGCGTCTGTTGAGGACTTCGTGGAAGTATTCTCGGCTGGCCCGGCGCGGATCAACGCGGTTCCCGGCAAGGGGCGCATCGCCGAAGGCTATGACGCCGACCTTGTGTTGTTCGACCCTGCCGAAGAGCGCACCGTGGACGGGCGCGCACTGCACATGGGAACGGACTTCTCGCCCTTCGACGGACAGGCACTCACCGGCTGGCCCGCCGTCGTTGTTTCCAATGGCCGGGTGGTGCTGGATGAACAAGGCTTCCACGACCCCGGCGCTGCCGGGCGGTTCATCACCCGCGACGGCTTCCGCCAGCACCAGTCCACCCTCGCCGCCGGCGCGGCCCACGCCGCAGTCCTCTAGGAGCCCCAATGCCATCAGCAACACGCCCCCGCAGGATCGGGATGATTGTCCCGTCCTCCAACACCTGCCTGGAGCCGCAAACCTACCGGATCCTGGGTGCCCGCACGGACGTGACCGTGCACTTCACGCGCATTCCGGTGACCAGGATTGCCCTTGACGCTTCCTCGGACCGGCAGTTCGACCCGTCCCTCATGCGCGAGGCCGCCCGGCTGCTCGCGACGGCGGACGTGGACGTTATCGCCTGGAACGGCACCTCGGGCTCCTGGCTGGGGCCGGGGCACGACCGGGACCTCATACAGGAAATCACCGCCGCCACCGGAATACCGGCCACGACGTCCACGCTGGCCTACCTGGAGGCGTTCCGGACCTTCGGCACTGAACGGATCGGCCTGTTCACGCCCTACACGGAAGACGTCAACCGCCAGGTGATCGCCGCCTATGAGCGGGAAGGGATTAAGACCGTGGACCACCGGGCGCTGGGCCTGAGCGACAACGAATCGTTCGCGCGCGTGACCGACGACGAGATGCGGCCGGGTTCGCTCGAGCTCGCCGCAGCCGCCCCGGACGCACTCGTATACCTGTGCACCAACCTCTACGGCGCCAACATCACGGCCGGGATCGAACAAAGCACCGGGGTTGCCGTCCTGGATTCCGTGGCAGTGACGCTGTGGCACGCGCTGAAGCTGGCAGGCGCACCGCTGCTGGACCCCCGCTGGGGCCGGCTGCTGGCATAGGACCGCCGCCGGGCGCCTACATCCGCAAGGTGAGGGCGGAGGGCTCCAGGGTCATGCGGACGTGCCGGCCCTGGCCCTCGTGGTCCCCGTCCAGCTGGTAGTCGTCGTCGTGCTCCAGGGTGACTTCCACGGCCTTCCCCTGGAAGTACTCCACGGCGGTGTCCTTGTTGCGGCCCTTGCCGATGATTCCGGCCAGCACCGACAGCCAGCCCAGGCGGCCATGGTGCGGCGCCAGGACGGCGACGTCCAGCAGCCCGTCATCCACCTTGGCCTCGGGAAAGATCTCCAGGCCGCCCTGCACCTTGCCGCAGTTGCCCACCATCACGCTGCGGACCCCGCGGTGCACCACCCGCTTGCCGTCGATCACGATGGTGGCCTTGACCGGCTTGCCCGGAAGGTTACGGATGCCGGCATCGACATACGCCAGCCAGCCCACCTTGTGCTTCAGTTCCTCGTCGGTGTCGGCCATGATGGTGGCGTCGTAGCCCATGCCGGCCATCACCAGGAACAGCTGTTCCTTGTCCGGGTCCTTCCGGTGCGCCCGGACGACGTCGATCTTCCGCTCGGTCCCGGCGAACGCACCGGCCATGGCGGCGTCGTAGTCCGTGATGTCCATGCCGAGGTTGCGGGCCAGCAGGTTTCCGGTGCCCAGCGGCAGCAGGCCCATCGGCACGTCGGTGCCGGCCAGTACCTCTGCCACGCAGCGCACCGTCCCGTCGCCGCCGCCGGCGATGATGATGTCCGCACCCTGCGCCAGCGCGTCCTTCGCCTGGCCGACGCCGGGGTCCTCCTTGGTGGTCTCGAACCAGAGCGTCTCACCCCAGCCGTTTTCCGCCGCATGCTTGGCGGCAAGTTCCTTGACGTCGATTTCCACCGTCTTCGCCGGGTTGATGATGATTGCTGCGCGCTGGGGGGCAACGGGAGGAGTGGCAGTCATGGTGTCCTTCGCTGGCGGATGGAAAGGCTACTTATGAAAGAAGAGTAGCGTGCCGCCCCGGGGTCCGTTGCACCGCGCGGCTACAGGGCCTTTACCGCGCCCAGGACCTGGGCCAGGGAATCCTTGGCGTCGCCAAACAACAGCGAGGTCTGCGGCTCGTACAGCAGGTCGTTTTCGATCCCGGCGAAGCCCGGCCGCATGGAGCGTTTGAGGAACACCACCTGCCGCGCCTCCGCCACCTCCAGGATGGGCATTCCGTAGATGGGCGACCCCGAGGTTGTCTTGGCTGCCGGGTTCACCACGTCATTGGCACCCACCACCAGCGCCACGTCCGCCGTCTTGAACTCGGGGTTGATCTCGCCCATTTCCTTCAGCGATTCGTAGGGCACGTTTGCCTCGGCCAGCAGCACGTTCATGTGCCCCGGCATCCGGCCGGCCACCGGATGGATGGCGAAGTCGACGTCGATGCCGCGGGCCTCCAGTGCGTCGGCGAGTTCGGCGGCGGTGTGCTGCCCCTGCGCCACGGCCAGGCCATACCCGGGCACGATGATCACCCGCTGCGCGTAGCCCAGCAGCACCGCCACGTCCTCCGGGCTGGAGGACCGCACGGGACGGTCGCTCACGGCGGTGGATCCCGCCGTCGAACCTCCCCGGAAGGCGCCGAACAGGATGCCGGCCACGCTGCGTCCCATCGCGGCCGCCATGGCCCGGGTGAGGATGGTACCGGAGGCGCCCACCAGCGTGCCCGCGACCACGAGCAGCACGTTGCCCAGCACCACACCGGAAGCGGCCACGGCCAGGCCGGTGAAGGCGTTCAGCAGCGAGATCACGATCGGCACGTCCGCCCCGCCCACTGGCAGCACCAGCAGGACGCCGGCCACCAGCCCCAGGGCCAGGAGCAGCACCGCGAGCGCGGGGGAACCGGTCAGGACCACGACGACGGCGGCCGCCACCGCGGCGAGCAGCACCACCGCCATGACCACAGGGAGTCCGGGGAACACGACGGGGCGGGTGGTCATCAGTTCCTGGAGCTTGGCGAACGTGACCCCGGACCCCGCGAACGAAACAGCGCCCACCAGGAGTGTGAACACGATGGCCAGCCGCACCCAGGGGTTGTCCGTGTGGGCCAGTTCGAGGAGTGCGACCAGGGCGGCTGCGCCGCCGCCCACCCCGTTGAACAGGGCTACCAGTTGGGGCATCTGCGTCATCTTCACGCGGCGCGCCACCGGGGCTGCGACCGCAGTTCCCACGGCAATGGCGGCCAGGATCCACGGGATGTTCTCCAGCCGGACTGACAAGAACACGGTGACCACTGCCACCAGCGCCCCGAACGCGCCGACCAGGTTGCCGCGGCGGGCGGTCCGCGGGGAACTGAGCCCGCGCAGGGCCAGGATGAAGAACACGGCGGCGGCGAGGTACAGGAGGGCTGTCCACTCGGGGCTGAGGAGGCTCATTTACCCTCCCCCTTCGATGCCGCTGCCCGGGTGACGTCCTTCTTGGCGTGGAACATGTGGAGCATCCGGTCCGTGACCACAAAGCCGCCCACCAGGTTGGCGGTGGCGAGGACGACGGCGAGGAGGGCCACCACCAGGACCCACGGGTCGGTTGCCTGGCCGGCAACGATGATGGCGCCCACCAGGATGATGCCGTGGATCGCGTTGGCTCCAGACATCAGGGGTGTGTGCAGCGTACTGGAAACCTTGGACACCACCTCGAACCCCACAAACACGGCCAGAACCGTGATGGTCAGCAGGCTCATCCCGTCCATCAGAGCACTCCTTCCTGCCGGGCCCTGGTTCTGTCGCCGAGCAGCTCCGCGGTGGGCTGGTGCCTGACACCGCCGCCGTGGGTGAGGCAGGCACCTGCGACCACTTCGTCGTCGAAATCCGGGGCTACGGTGCCGTCCCGCACCATCAGTGCCAACAGGTTCGCCACGTTCTTGGCATAGAGCCGGGACGCGTCAAACGCCATCGCCGAGGCGGGATCCTTGAGTCCGACCAGGGTCACGTGGCCGGCGCCGTCGGCGGTCGGGACGGGGATGTCCGCGCCGGGGACCACGCCCTCCACGTTGCCGCCGGACTCCGCGGCGAGGTCCACCACGACGGATCCGGGCCGCATCCCCTGCACCATCTCGCGCGTCACAAGGAGCGGTGCGGGCCTGCCCGGGATAGCCGCCGTCGTAATCAGCACGTCCGCCTGTGCCACGTGCGGTGCCAGAAGCTGGCGCTGCCGGGTTCCGGCGTCGGAGCTGAGCTGGCGGGCGTAGCCGCCGGCTGCTTCCGCCGTTTCAAGGTCGAGCCGTACGAACGTGCCGCCCATGGACGCTACCTCGTCGGCGGACGCGGGGCGGATGTCATTGGCGAAAACCCTGGCACCCAGGCGCTTGGCCGTGCCTATCGCCTGCAGCCCGGCGACGCCCGCGCCCAGCACCAGGACCCTGGCGGGCGGCACGGTGCCGGCGGCGGTCATGTACAGCGGGAAGAACCGGGGCAGGCGGATGGCCGCTTCCAGGACGCAGCGGTAACCGGCCACCAGGGCCTGGGAGCTGAGCGCGTCCATGGACTGGGCCCGGGAGATGCGGGGCACCAGCTCCAGCGCGAACGAAGTGATGCCGGCGTCCGCGAGCGCCTCGACAGTGGGCAGTTCGGACGACGGCGATGCGAGCCCCACCGTGACGGCCCCCTGTTTGAGGTTCCCGGCGGTGTCCGGCTGCAGCGGCCGAACATGCGCGAGGATGTCCAGCCGGGCAAGGTCGAGGTCCGGGACGACTGCTACGCCGGCCTTGCGGTACTCGCCGTCCGGATACCCTGCGGCGGCGCCGGCACCCTCCTCGATGAGGACCTCCAGGCCCATCGCCGCCAGCTGCTTGACCGTTTCCGGGGTGGCGGCAACACGCCGCTCGCCCTCCCGGCGTTCCCGCGGAATCCCCAGTTTCACCCGCCGACTTCCCTTCCAGACGAGTGCTGCGGCGGCTCTGCTGCCTAACCCGGGTGGGGCGGGGGTCGCGGAGCGGCGCTGCTGCACGTAACTGGCTAGAGTCTATGGCCCGAGCAGCCGCGGCGGGAGTAGCGGGGGTTATTTCATGTACCGGCCGGCGCCATGAGACCAGGGCTCACTCCGCAGGGACTGTCCCTGCGCAGCGACACGGCGCCAGAGGCCGCAGGTGTGCACGCCGCCGCGGCCCGGGATCAGCCGCGGGCGGTGAGATCGGCGGAAATAAGTTTTGCGGTGGCCACGGTTTCCTGTGCCACCGAAGCCAGGTACGCCTCCGGGTCCGGCTGGCCGGCCACGGACTGCGCCTGCAGCGAGACGTTGACGGCGGCCACAACCTTAGGTCCGTCATGCACGGGCGCCGCCACGGACATCAAGCCGAGTTCCAGCTCCTGGTCGAGGACGCACCAGCCCTGCGCCCGGACCTTCTCCAATTCCGCCAGCAGGTCGGGAACGGTGCCGATGGCCCGCGGTGTGAGTGCCTTGATGTCCGCCACGGCCAGGTACTCCTGCAGCGCGGCGGGCGGCAGGTACGCGAGCAGCACCCGGCCCATGGAGGTGGCGTAGGCCGGGAAGCGGGTCCCCACCGTGATGCCGATGGTCATGATCCGCCGCGTGGTTACGCGTGCGATGTAGGCGATGTCCGTCCCGTCCAGCACAGCCGCGGAGGTGGACTCCCCCAGCTTCAGCGAGAGTTCCTCCAGGTGCGGCTGCGCCAGTTGCGGCAACGACAGCCCCGACAGGTAGGCATACCCCAGCTGGAGCACCTTGGCGGTGAGCGCGAACGTCTTGCCGTCCGTGCGCACGTACCCCAGCTCCACGAGGGTGTGCAGGAACCTGCGGGCCGTCGCGCGGGTCAGGTCCGTCCGCGCCGCCACCTCGCTGAGGGTCATCACGGGATGCTCCGCTCCGAACGCCCGGATCACCGCCAGGCCCCGCGCCAGCGACTGGACGTACTGGTCGCCGGCCTGCGGTGCGGGCTGGGCGGCTGTTGGGGCGGCGTTGGTCATGGTAACCAATCCTAGGCTGGCGGCAGGCTTATGGTTCGACGGATTCAACCTTCGACGGCGGGCGCGGCTTTGAGCGGGACCGGCACCAGTTCCTGGAGTTCTTCGAGGGTGATGCCGAAGGTCTCGCGGACGGTCACCCCGTCAGGGCCGGTGAGGAACACGGCTTTGTCCGTGTAGACGCGGGTGACGCAGCCGACGCCGGTGACCGGGTAGGTGCAGGCTTCCACGATCTTGGACGCGCCTTCGCGGGTCAGGAGCGTCATCATGACGAAGACGTCCTTGGCGCCGGTGGCCAGGTCCATGGCACCGCCGACGGCGGGAATCGCCCCGGGTGCCCCGGTGTGCCAGTTCGCCAGGTCACCGGTGGCGGAGACCTGGAAGGCGCCCAGGACGCAGATGTCCAGGTGCCCGCCGCGCATGATCGCGAAGGAGTCGGCGTGGTGGAAGTACGACGCGCCCGGGAGTTCGGTGACGGGGATTTTGCCGGCGTTGATCAGGTCTTCGTCGATCTCGTCGCCCTTGGCTTCGGGACCCATGCCGAGCATCCCGTTCTCCGTGTGGAGCGTGATGTTCTGATCCTCGGTGAGGTAGTTCGACACCAGGGTGGGCTGGCCGATGCCGAGGTTCACAAACGAACCCGGCGCAATGTCCTTCGCGACCAGGCGGGCGAGATCGTCCCGGCCCAGCGGCGTCTCGGAGGTTTGCAGGGACTTTTCGTTGGACTGGATGGTCATGTCAGGCCACCTTTCCGTTCGTGGAAACGTCGGCACCGCTGCTGGACACCTGGACGATGCTGTTGACGTAGATTCCGGGGGTCACAATGTTCTCCGGGTCCAGCCCGCCGGTCGGGACAATCTCGGAGACCTGGACAATGGTGTGCTTCGCGGCGGCAGCCATGATCGGACCGAAGTTCCGGGCGGTCTTGCGGTAGACGAGGTTGCCCTTGCCGTCGGCCTTCAGTGCTTTGATCAGGGCGACGTCGGCGTGGATGGGGGTTTCGAACACCTGGCCGCGGCCGTCGATGATCCGGGTTTCCTTGCCCTCGGCGAGCATGGTGCCGTATCCGGTGGGGGTGAAGAACCCGCCGATCCCGGCCCCGGCGGCGCGGATGCGTTCGGCCAGGTTGCCCTGCGGCACCAGCTCGAGTTCGATTTCGCCGGCCTTGTACTTGGCGTCGAAGTGCCAGGAGTCGGACTGCCGCGGGAACGAGCAGATCATCTTCTTCACCCGGCCTTCCTTGATCAGCAGCGCCAGGCCCTGGTCGCCCTGGCCGGCGTTGTTGTTCACCACGGTCAGGTCGGTGGCGCCACAGTCGAGCAGGGCGTCGATCAGTTCGAACGGCTGGCCGGCGTTGCCGAATCCGCCGATCATCACGGTGGAGCCGTCCTTGATCGCGGCTACGGCCTCCTGGACCGAATCAACAAAGTTCAACATGACCTATGCCTTCCTGGCAGTGACGTTTTCGAGGACAACGGCCAGGCCCTGGCCGACGCCAATGCAGATCGCGGCGACGCCCCAGCGTTCGCCGGAGGCCTGCAGGGACCGGGCGAGGGTACCCAGGATCCGGGTTCCGGAGGCACCGAGCGGGTGGCCCATCGCGATCGCGCCGCCGTGCCGGTTCACGATCGAGTGATCGATGCCCCAGGCGTTGACGCAGGCCAAGGACTGCGCGGCGAACGCTTCGTTAAGTTCGACGGCGCCCACCTGGTCCCAGCCGATCCCCGCCTTCGCGAGGGCCTTGTTCGCCGCCTCGACCGGGGCGTAGCCAAAGTACTGCGGATCGTTCGCGTGCGCGCCGCGCCCGGCGATCCGGGCCAGCGGGTCCAGGCCCAGCAGCCCGGCGGCAGCCTCACTGCCCACCCAGGCCGCGGAGGCGCCGTCGGACAGCGGTGACGCGTTGCCCGCCGTGACCGTGCCGTTCTCGGCCCGGAACACCGTCTTCAAACCGGCGAGCTTCTCCGCCGTAGAGCCGGGGCGAATGCCCTCGTCACGGACCAGGTCCGTGCCGGGCACCGGGGCCACGAGGTTGTCGTAGAACCCCTCGTCCCAGGCCGCCGCGGAGAGGTTGTGGGAGTTGGCGGCGAATTCGTCCTGCGCCTCGCGGGTGACTCCGTACTTCTCCCGCAGCCGCTCGGTGGCCTCGCCCAGGGAGATGGTCCAGTCCTTGGGCATGGCCTTGTTCACCAGGCGCCAGCCCAGCGTCGTGGACGCCAGGGTCATGTCCCCGGCCGGGTACGGCTTCTCCGTCTTCGGCAGCACCCACGGCGCCCGGGACATCGACTCGGCCCCGCCCACCAGGACAAGGTCGGCGTCGCCTGCGTTGATCTGGCGGGAGGCGATGATCGCCGCATCCAACGACGAACCACAGAGCCGGTTCACCGTGGTTCCGGGAATGGACACGGGAAGCCCTGCCAGCAAGGTGCCCATCCGGGCGATATTGCGGTTCTCCTCGCCGGCGCCGTTCGCGTTGCCGAACACCACCTCGTCAATCCGCTCGACATCAAGGCCCGGGGCCCGCTTCACGGACTCGCCGATCACGTGCGCGGCAAGGTCATCCGGACGGACTGCTGCGAGGCCGGAGCCGAACTTACCGAACGGGGTGCGCACGGCTTCGTACACAAAAGCCTGGTTCATGGTTCCTCTGGTTCTCTGGGACCCAACTGACTGGCAGTTAATGTCGTTTTGAGGGCCCAAAACGACATTAACTGCGAGCTAGTTGGGTGGGGATGGGGTGGGGATTGGGGTGGCGTGGGGGTCAGTTGTCCGGGTGGGTGCTGTCAGTGGCAGCGTTGTCCACTTCGCGGAGAACCTCCTGGGCGGTCTTGAAGGCCGTGTTGGCCGACGGGACGCCGCAGTAGATGGCGGTCTGGAGCAGGATTTCCTTGATCTCGTCCCTGCTCAGGCCGTTGGTGAGGGCTGCCCGGATGTGCATGGCGAGCTCTTCCCAGTGCCCGTGGGCCACCATCGCGGTGAGCGTGACGGCAGAGCGCATCTGCCGGGTCAGGCCCGGCCGGGTCCAGATCCCGCCCCACGCGATCCGCGTGATCATGTCCTGGAAGTCCTCGGTGAACTCGTCCTTGTTGGCGTTGGCCCGGTCCACGTGCGCATCGCCAAGGACCTCGCGGCGGACGGCCATGCCGCCGTCGTAAATTTCGCGGCTGGTGGCGTCCGGCTGGACCACCCCGTTGCGCTCCGGGTTTGCTGGGGTGCTCATGCTGTTGCTCCCTTCGATTCGGCCCACGCCAGCAGGCCGGCCATCAGTTCGGCGACGTGTGCCGGGGCCTCGGCGGGCGCCAGGTGGGCCGCGCCCTCCAGCGTCACGGCCGTGGCGGTACCGCCACCGGCGGTGATGCCCGCAGCCACCTCTTCAGCCATCGACGGCGGTGCGACGCCGTCCAGTGCCCCGGCGACCACCTGGGTGGGAACCCGGATGCTGCCGAGTTCCGCCCGGACGTCGAAGCCGGCCAGCGCCTCGCAGCAGAAGGCATAGCTGAACCGGTCCGCGTCGCGCAGCGAGTGCAACAGGCGGCTGCTGAACTCGGGTTCGCGGTCCATGTAGCCCGGCGCGAACCAGCGCTGCGCGGAGCCCTGGATCATCACCGGGGTGCCCTGGCTGCGGACCGTTTCGGCACGTTCCAGCCACGCCTCTGCGGTGCCGATCTTGGCTCCGCTGTTCTGCACGGACAGGCTCTTCAGCCGTTCACCGTGCTTGATGCCCAGCTGGAGGCCTACAGCACCGCCCAGGGAAACGCCGGCATAGTGGAAGCTTTCACCCGGTGCGATCGAATCAATAAGGTCCACGACGGCGTCGGCCAGGGCGGCAACATCGAAGGCTTCAGTGGCCGCGGGTGAGACGCCGTGGCCGGGCAAGTCCCAGGCCACGACGTCGTAGTCCTCTCCGAGGAGGGACGCGGCGCGGTTCCAAAGAATCGAGGAAGTACCCAGCGAGGACCCCACTACCAGGAGGGGGTGCTGGCCGAAGGGGCGCTGGGGTGAAAGCAGTGCGGCTTTCAGGACGGGTTTAGCCACGGCTGGCTCCGTTCGCGTCGGTGTCTGCGGGTGGGTGGACGGCGAAGTCCGGGTAGGCGCCAAGGATGCGGCGGGAGATTTCAGCGGCCTGGCCCACGTAGCTGGCCGGATCCAGGAGCTCCTCCAGCCGGAGGTCGGTGACCAGTCCGGCAGGGACGGCCTGGCGCAGCAGTTTCCAGTAGGCGGCCGCCTGCTCGGACGGGTGGGCCTGGAGGGTCTGGTCCACCACGTCCTGGAGCTGCTGTTTTCCGGTGCGGCCGTCGAGTTCCGGGAGCAGGGGCGCGACGGCGGCGCTGACACCCTCAGCCAGCAGCAGCGGTCCGGCCAGGTCGAGGTTCCGGCGCATCGCGTCCGGGAAGACCTGCAGCCCTTCGGCCAGCTCACGGACATGCCCGGCAGCGCCGAGCGCCAGGGCGAGGAGCTGGCGGAGGGCCGGCCACTCGGTGTGCCAGGCGCCGTCCGGGCGTTCGTCATTGAAATTGGCGGCGGCCAGGTGCAGCTGGGCGGCCAGGCCCGGGGCCTGCAGTGCCGCGCTGCGGACCAGCACCGACAGCACCGGGTTCTGCTTCTGCGGCATGGCGGAGGAGACGCCCCGGCCGGCAGCGCGCGGTTCAGCCAGCTCAGCGACCTCGGGCCGGCTGAGGAACAGGACATCGGCCGCGATTTTGCCGAACGCATCCAGCACCGCCGCCAGGGCGTGCCCCAGCGAGGTGATGGCCAGCCGGCTGGTGTGCCACGGCGCGGGCGCCGGGGCGAGGCCCAGCTGGGACGCCAGGGCGTCGGCCAGGCCGAAGGGGGTAGCCGGCGAGTCCGCGGTGAGCACGGTTCCGGCGGCCAGGGTGCCGGCAGCTCCGCCGTACTGGACCGGGAACTCCAACTGCTCCAGCTGCCGTCCCGCGGCCGCCAGGCCCTGGAACCACTGAGCGGCCCGCAGCCCGAAGGTGAACGGCAGCGAATGCTGCGTCAGGCTCCTGCCCACGCACAGTGTGTCCGCACGCTGTACGGCCAGGCCGGCGAGCGCCGCCGTCGTGCCTTTGATATCGGCGAGCACGGCCTCGACGGTGTTGCGGGCCAGCAGCATCAGCGCGGTGTCCAGGACGTCCTGGCTGGTGAGCGAGGTGTGCACGGCCTTTCCCGCGCCGATACCGGCGGTGTCCAGCGCGGCCACCTGCTTGCGGAGGTCCGCCAGCAGCGGGATCACCGGGTTCCCGCCGCCCTGGGCGCGGCGGGCGATGTCGGCGGCGTTGTACCGGCCGGCCTGAGCGGCGGAAGCCACGACGGCGGCAGCACCGGCAGGCGCCAGGCCCGCCTTTTCCAGCACGGCGGCCCAGCCGGACTCGACGGCGAGGATGGCCGCGAGCACGGCGTCGTCCCCCGTCAGCGCCGCCACCAATGGCGACGCCGAGACGGGGCTGAGCAGGCCGGCCTCTCCCAAGGCGGGGGTGTGCGTCACTGGAAGTCCAGGAAGACTGTTTCGCCCTCACCCTGAAGGCGGATGTCGAACGTCAGGCCGCCGTCGGGGTCCCGCCGGGCGATCAGGGTCTTGCGGCGTTCCGGGTCCAGGGACGACAGCAGGGGATCGTTGGCCAGCGCCTCGGTGTCCTCCGGCAGGTAGATGCGGGTGAACAGCCGGTTGGTGAGGCCGCGGGCGAAAATGGCGACCGAAATAAAGGGCGCCGCCGCTGCTTTTCCGGGTACAGGCTTGGTTGGACCGGGGTTGACGGTGGTGAAGGTATAGACGCCGGAGTTGCCAACGGCGCTGCGGCCCCAGCCGGTGAAGGTGTAGCCGTCGCGGACCAGGGAGCCGGTGCGCTGGACGATGTTGCCGTGGGCGTCGGGCTGCCAGATTTCCAGGATCGCATCCGGGATCGTCTGGCCGGCGCCGTCGTAGACGGTGCCTTGGAGCCGGATGGACCCGGCCGAGCCGGGGGCCAAAAGTTCATTGTCCTTCTCGAACGGCAGCGCGTAGCCGTAGAAGGGCCCTACTGTCTGGGCGGGGGTGGGTACCAGCTTGGTGCTCATTGTTCCTACTCCTCGTCATCCCCGGCGTCGCCGTATGCTTCGTTTTCCGTCCAGGTCCGCTTGGGTCCGGTCAGGACGATGTCCCAGTTGTAGCCGAGCGCCCATTCGGGCTCGGTGAGGCTGTGGTCGTAGGTAGCCACCAGCCGGTCGCGGGCGTCCTGGTCCACGATGGTCTGGTAGATCGGGTCCAGCGGGAACAGCTGGTCACCGGGGAAGTACATCTGGGTGATGATGCGCTGGGTGAACTCGGAGCCGAACAGCGAAAAGTGGATGTGCGCCGGCCGCCAGGCGTTCAGGTGGTTCTTCCATGGGTACGCGCCGGGCTTGATGGTGGTGAACCGGTAGGAGCCGTCGGGGCCGGTGATGCAGCGGCCGATGCCCGTGAAGTTGGGGTCGATGGGAGCCGGGTGCTGGTCCCGCTTGTGGATGTACCGGCCGGAGGCGTTGGCCTGCCAGATTTCCACCAGCTGGCCGGCCACGGGGCGGCCGTCACCATCCAGCACCCTGCCGGCCACGATGATCCGTTCACCCTGGGGTTCGCCGTTGTGCTGGATGGTCAGGTCCGATTCCAGCGCATGGACATCCTGGTGGCCGAACGCGGGCGAGTACAGCTCGATGGTTTCCGGGTCCGTGTGGTGCAGGCTCTTGGTGGGGTGGCGCAGGATGCTGCTGCGGTACGGCGGGTAGTCCAGCCGGGGCTGGGTTTCCGCCGGGGCGCCGTCCTTCAGTGCACGGGCGTAGGCGTCGGCCAGGCTGTTGATCTCTGCGCTGAGCTGGGCCTGCGTTTCGGCGGCGGCGTCCAGGGGCGCGTGTCCTGCCTTGGGCTCGGCAGCCGGGACGAGTTCGTCCGTGGTGGCGTTGGCTTCGTGCGGCACGGCTGGCTCCTTTCGGGTGGTTGGTTAGGTAGGTAGGGGTGAAGTCAGTGGCGGTGCAGTGAGTCGTATTGGCGCTGGTCGTACTGGACCGAGTGCCGGACGGGGGCGTTGGGGGCACCGTAGCCGTCGTACCTGCCGCGGCGTTCCACCATTTCGAAGAACACGCTGCCCACGGTGGCGGTGTAGAAGTGCAGGAATTCGCCGTCGGCGTCGCGGTCGTACAGGAGGTTGAGTTCCTTCAGGGTGGCCAGGAAGCCGGGCTCGAGGTCGAACCGGGCGTCAAGGTCCTCGTAGTAGTTCGCCGGGATCTGCAGGAAGTCCAGGCCCCGGTCCCGGGCCGAACGGGCGGTGGCCACCAGGTCATCCACGGCGAACGCAACGTGCTCCTGGTAGGTCTTGTGCCCGGCAGCCTGCTGCCCGGGGGCCTGTTGTATAGGGGCCTGTTGTATGGGTGCCAGGTTCAGCACGAGCCGCACGGCGCCGTCGGTGGTTTCCATGACCTGCGAACGCACCAGGCCGCTGGGGCTGGGAACTTCCGCGAAGGGCTGCGGTTCGAGGGCCAGCGCGCTCGTGTAGAAGAGGACAGCTTCGTCGAAGTGCTGCCAGGGCTGGGCGAGGTTGACGTGGTCGATCACGGCGCTGGTTCCGGCGCCGGGGTGCTCCAGGCCCTCCCCGAATTCGCTGGCCTGCCCAAATTCCGCGGTCCACGCGGCGGTGCCGTCCGGGCTGCCCTGGCAGAGGAAGATCTCGGTGGAGTCCGGAGCGGAGATGCCCTGGAAGACCTCTTCGTCGGCCTGGACTTTGCGGGCCACCACGGGCGCCTTGAGCTGCTGGGCGCGGGCCGAGGCAATCACGGGGGAATCGACGTCGAAGCCCAGGGCGGCAATGGCCGGTTCCGCGTGCGAGGCCGCCTGTTCGTTGATGATCACGCGGGCCTGGCCCATGGTCCACAGCTGGACGTCCTTGGTGCGGTGCCGGCCCTCGAAGACGAAGCCCAGCTGACCCAGCAGCTTCTCCAACTGCGCGGTGTCGTCCGCCTTGACCTCGGCGAAGTTAAAGCCCGCGGGTTCGTTCACCTTGGGCAGGGTGGCCAGTTCCATGGGATAACGACGGCGGAGGCCGGCGCCGCTGCCCGCCGCACCAACGGGTTCGTTCCCGGCCAGCCACTTGGCGCTCTGTTCCTCAAGCCAGATCAGTGACCGCATGGCGTCCACCGCGGTGCGTTCGACATCGGACTGGCGGAAGACGTCGTTGAACACCTCCAGCGAGACCGGCCCGGTGTACCCGGCGCGGACCACGTGGCCCATGAACTTGGCCAGCTCGAACTGGCCCTCGCCCGGGAACACCCGGTAGTGGCGGCTCCAGGACAGGACGTCCATGCTGAGCTTGGGGGCGTCGGCCACCTGGACAAAGAAGATCTTCTCGGGATTGAAGGATTCAATGTGTGAGGTGTCCCAGTCGCGGGACAGGATGTGGAAGGAGTCCAGGCACGTGCCCAGGTTGGGGTGGTCCACCATCTCCACGAGGCGGTAGGCATGCTCGTAGTCATTGACGTACTTGCCCCAGGCCAGTGCCTCGTAGGCGACCTTGATCCCGTGGTCTCCGGCCAGTTCCGCGAGCTGGGCGAGCTGTTCGGCACGCACTGCGTCATCGTCAATGGTGGCCGTGGCAACGTTGGAGCAGACCAGGATGGTGTCCATACCCAGCCGGGACATGAGCTTGAACTTGGCCTCGGCGCGCCGGAGGTTGCCCTTGAGCAGGTCCGGTGTGACGCCGTCGAAATCCCGGAACGGCTGATAGAGGTCCAGGCCCAGCCCGAGGTCGGCGGCCATCGTGCGGACCTGCTCCGGGCTGAGGGGCGAGGTGACCAGGTCCTGTTCGAAGATTTCGATGCCGTCGAACCCGGCGATGGCGCAGGCCTGCATCTTTTCCTTCAGGGTGCCGGAGAGGCAGACGGTGGCGATTCCGGTGCGCATCAGGCGGCCACCTCCTCGGCGGCCACGAGCTCCAGGAAGTGGGAGCGCATCCGGTCCGGGTCGGCGTCGAGGCCGGTGAAGATCCGGAAGGCATCCGCGGCCTGGCCCACGGCCATCCGGCCGCCGTCCAGTACCTCGCAGCCCTTGGCGCGGGCACCGCGGACCAGTTCGGTGTCGATGGGGCGGTAGACGATGTCCGCCACCCAGTGGCGTGCTTCCAGCAGGTCCAGGTCGAGGGGGACCCCGGGGTGGGCGGCCATGCCTACCGGGGTGCAGTGGACCAGTCCGTCGGCCAGCGGCATCAGCTGCGGCAATTCCGCCGTCGTCCGTGCCGTCACGGTGGCGTCCGGGAAGAGGCCGGACAGTTCCGCGGCCCGGGCTGCGGCGCGGTCGGCATCCATGTCCACGAGGTCGAGGGCGCGGACACCGGCGGTGAGCAGGGCGTAAGCGACGGCGGACCCGGCGCCACCCGCCCCAAGCTGGACCACCCGGTCCAGCCGTGCGCCGGGAAGGCCGGAGGCCAGGGCGGCGGCGAAACCGGAGAAGTCTGTGTTGTGGCCGATGAAGCGGCCGTCCCGGATCACCACGGTGTTGACGGCGCCGAGCCGGCGGGCGTCCGGGGTGATCTCATCCAGGTGCTGCAGGACGAGCTGCTTGCAGGGATGGGTGATGTTCAGGCCGTTGAAGCCCAGGGTGCGGGCGCTGTGCAGGATCTCGCCGACGGACTCGCCCGGCAGGCCCAGTTCCAGAAGGTCGATGGGCCGGTACAGGTAGCGCAGGCCCTGCACATCACCTTCGCGTTCGTGCATGGGCGGGGTGAGTGACGGCATTACGCCGTCGCCGACCAGTCCCACCAGGTAGGACTCAGTTCGATTACTCATCCGTGCAGCTCCTTTGGTAACGGCACCGGGGCCGGCATAGCGGCAGTTTCCGGTGTTGGAAATTAGCGTACAGCAATTGTTCGTTTAGCGCACTAGTGTTCGTATGACGAACGACGAGGGTCTCAGCGCTGCGGAAGGCGCGCGGCAAGCTCGGCAGCAGCGTCCTGCAGCAGTGGCACGTGAGCCTTGAGCTCTTCAAGGCTGAGCCGGAAAACCGGCACGGCGGTTGCCAGGGATGCGAACGCGTGCCCTTGGCCGTTTAGCAGGGGCACGGCCACGGCGCGCATGCCGATCTCGTTTTCCTCATCCATCACGGCGTAGCCCTGGCGCCGGACCTGGTCGATCTCCCGGCGGAATGCATCCCGGTCCGTGATGGACTTTTCCGTGAGCTGTTCCAGCGGCAGCTCGGCCAGGAGCTTTTCCCGCTCGGCATCCTCGGCGAAGGCCACCAGGGCCTTGCCGACGGCGGTGGCGGACAGGGAGCCCAGGTGGCCGGGGTCGCTGGTCACCCGGAACATCTGCGGGCCGTCCACCTTGTTCACCGTCAGGTGGTGGTGGCCGTCGCGGACGCTGAGGATGGTGGCCTCGCCGGTCTGCTCCGTGACGCGGCGAAGGACCGGCATGGCCGCGCCGGCGAAGCCGTGGTGATTCGACACGCGCTGGCCCAGCTGGAAGATGCGCAGGCCCAGGTGGTAGCGGCGGCCGTCCGGCTCGTAGTCCACGAATCCGTCCCGGGCCAGGGAGCCGAGCAGGCGGTAGGTGGTACTGAACGGCAGCTCTGCCCGGCGCGAGATTTCGGCAGCGCTGGCACCGCGGGGTTCATCCCCCAGCAGGACCAGCAGGCCCAGGGCCTTGCCCACCATGTCGGTGCCGGCGGCGCGCTCCTTCCCGCCGGAGCCCTTGGCCTCCGGCGCATCAGCGGGAACGTCATCGGCCACTGTGGTTTGCTTCACATCCATAACCCGATGTTGCCACAATGTGAGAGCTATTTCTAGATGGTGATTATTTTCTTGACAGGTGACAGGCGCCACAGCCATCATTGCTGTATTGCAAAAGTAGCTCTCACCATGTGGCTACTTGTCGGGTCCTTCGACTCCAGCCGCAACGCGCCCCGCCCGCACCAAGGCCGCGGCGGCTGCGACCCAGATTCATCCGCGACAATGTCGTCACACAAAGGAACTCCCCCATGAGCCAGACACTTCCGTCCGCCGGAGCGGGTACCGCCACCCATGCCGGGACGCCCAAAAAGGCTGCCCTCGCCAGCTTCCTGGGCAGCGCCGTCGAGTACTACGACTTCTTCATCTTCGGGTCCGCAGCGGCGCTGATCTTCCCCACGGTCTTCTTCCCCGACGCCGACGCCAACGCCGCCATCATGTCCTTCGCCACCTTCGGCTTCGCCTACGTGGCACGTCCCGTGGGAGCCGTGATCCTCGGCCACTTCGGCGACAGGATCGGCCGCCGGAAGGTCCTGATGTTCACCCTGATCCTGATGGGTGCCTCCACCTTCCTCATCGGCTGCCTGCCCGACTTCAACACCGTGGGCTGGTGGGCGCCGGCGCTGCTGGTGCTCGCCCGGCTCTGCCAGGGGCTCTCCGCCGCCGGTGAGCAGGCAGGTGCATCATCGATGACCCTGGAACACGCTCCGGACAACCGCCGTTCCTTCTTCACCTCCTGGACCCTCACCGGCACGCAGGGCGGCCAGATCCTCGCCGCCCTGGTGTTCATCCCCGTCCTCGCACTGCCGGACGACATCAAGTTCGGCATCGGCTGGCGCATCCCGTTCTGGCTCAGCGCCGTGGTGGTGGTTGTGGCATTCTTCATCCGACGCACACTGCACGAACCGCCGGCCTTCGAGGAAGCCCAGAAGTCCGCCCAGATCTCCAAGCTCCCCGTCGCCGACCTGCTCAAGGGCCACTGGCGCGATGTGCTCCGCGTCATCTGCTGCGCCTTCATCGCCGCAGTCTCCACCGTCTTCGGGACCCTCGCCATCAGCTACGCAAAGACCGTCGCCGGCGTGGACGGCACCATCACCCTGTGGCTCGTGGTCGGCGCCAACCTGGTGGCCCTGGGCACCCAGCCGCTGTTCGGCATGCTGGCCGACAGGATCGGCCGCAAGCCCGTCTTCATCTACGGCGCCCTCTCCAGCGCCGCACTGACGCCCCTGTTCCTGCTCAGCCTGGAATCCGGCAGCGTTCCGCTGATGTTCCTGGCCGCAATCGGCATGTTCTCCTGCGGCTATGCAGCCGCCAACGCCGTCTGGCCCTCCTTCTACGCCGAGATGTTCAGCACCAAGGTCCGCTTCTCCGGCCTCGCCATCGGCACCCAGCTCGGCTTCCTGATGGCAGGCTTCGCCCCGGCGATTGTCGCGGCCATGGGCGGCATCAAGCCGGGCGGCTGGGTGCAGATCAGCATCTTCACCGCGGTCATCTCCACGATTGCAGCGATCTCCGCGCTGACCGCCAAGGAATCCTTCCAGGTCCCCACCAAGCAGCTCGGCCTGAAGTAGTTTCCGCCGGGGAGCCGTGCGCTCCTGCCCGGTTACTCCACGAAAGCCCGCCATTCTTCCCCGGAATGGCGGGCTTTCCATGTTCGGCCCATGGTCCTGGCCGCGGTAAGTGGGCAGGACCGCACGACGACGGGCGGCCGCCGGGCGGGTCCGCCAGGGCAGGCGGGCTCGGGCCTAACCTAGGGCCGGCCGGTTTCGAGCACGGCGGTGAGGTCGAAGTTGACCGGCTCCTCCAGCTGCGCGTAGGTGCAGGATTCCGGGTCACGGTCCGGCCGCCACCGGTTGAACTGGGCCGTGTGCCGGAACCTGTCGCCTTCCATGTGGTCGTACCGGACCTCTACTACCAGCTCCGGCCGGAGCGGCACGAAGGACAGGTCCTTGCCGGCGCTCCAGCGGCTGCCTTCGGCGTTCCGCGGCGTCCGTTCGCCCTCCTCCTGCTTGGCCCACGCCCACGGGTGGTTGTCGAAGTCGGTGACCAGCGGCTGCAGCTGTTCGTACAGCTCCTGGCGCTTCTTCATCGGGAAGGCGCCGATCACGCCCACGCTGGCCAGGCCGCCGTCGTCCTTGTAGAGGCCGAGCAGCAGCGAACCGATGGCGTCCGGCCCGCTCTTGTGCAGCCGGTAGCCGGCCACCACGCAGTCCGCCGTGCGCTCGTGCTTGACCTTGAACATCACCCGCTTGTCCGGCTCATACCGGCCGTCGAGGCGTTTGGCCACGATGCCGCCCAGCCCGGCGCCTTCGAACTGGTTGAACCACTGCCCGGCAGTGTCCTTGTCCGTGGTGGCCGCTGTGAGGTGGACCGGGGCCTTGGCTGCGGCGAGCGCCTTTTCCAGCGCGGCCCGGCGTTCCCCGAAGGGCCTGCCGGTGTAGTCGTCATCGCCGAGGGCCAGCAGGTCGAACGCGACGAACGACGCCGGCGTCTGCCGGGCCAGGAGCTTAACGCGGCTGGCGGCGGGGTGGATGCGCTGCTGGAGGGCGTCGAAGTCCAGCCGGTCCCCGGAGGCGCCGACCAGCACAATTTCGCCGTCCACCACGCACCGGGGCGGGAGGTTCTCCTTCAGGGCCGCGACGAGTTCCGGGAAGTAGCGCGTCATGGGCTTTTCGTTGCGGCTGCCGATTTCCAGGTCGTCACCGTCCCTGAAGATGATGGACCGGAACCCGTCCCACTTGGGTTCGTAGCTGAGCTCTCCTCCCTTTGGGATGCCGTCGATGCCGCTGACTGACTTGGCGAGCATGGGCGGCACGGGCGGCATCACGGGAAGTTCCATGAGCCCATTCTTGCCCGGCGGGAGGCCGCGGCGGAACCCCCGGCCCGGCAGGGCCGGCGGAAGTCCTGGCTGGTCAGTCTGCCAGCAACCACACCACGAGGATCAGCGCGGGCGCCGCGGCAGCTGTGGATAGAAGGATGGTTTCCCGCGCCACCGCCAGGCCGCGCCCGTACCTGCTGGCGAACAGGAACACGTTCTGGGCCGGCGGCAGGGCGGCCATCAGGACCACGCCCAGGAGCATGTGCTGGTCAAGGTTGAACAGGTACCGTCCCAGAAGATATGCCACCAGCGGCATCCCTGCCGACTTGAGCGCCGTTGCGGTCAGGATCTCGGCCCGATGCCCGCCGCTGCCCAGCATCCGGCTGCCGCGCAGGGACATCCCGAAGGCCAGCAGCACCACCGGCACCGCCGCGCCGCCCAGCAGGGTCAGCGGGGCCATGACCGGCTCGGGCAACCTGACGTGGAATGCCGCCAGCACCGCGCCCAGGAGGGTGGCAATGATCATCGGGTTCCGGAACGGCTGGGTGAGCAGCAGCTTTGGTGAGAACCGTCCGGCGGCGGAGAGGTCCAGCAGGGTGAGGACCAGGGGTGCCAGCAGGAGCAGCTGGACCAGCAGTACGGGGGCCACCGGGGTCGCGTCGCCCAGTGCGTACAGGGTGATGGGGATGCCAATGTTATTGGCGTTGACGTAGGAGCTGGCCATGGCCCCTACGGCGGTTTCAGCCAGCGGGCGGCGGAAGAACAAGCGGCTGATCCCGACATACAGCAGGGCGGTGACAATCGCGGTAAGAAGCGCCAGCGGAACGTACGCGGAGAAGACCGCTGAGATGTCCGACTCCAGGACCACAGTGAACAGCAGGACCGGGTTGGTGATGAAGAAGGCGATTTTCGTCAGCGCGGACACGGTAGGCTCGCCGCCCAGCCCGCAGCGAGCGGCAACGTACCCCACAGCAATCACGGCGCCGATCACCGCAAGCCCGACCAGCACGCCGCCCATTGAGGTCCGTCCCTTCCCGTCCCGCTTCGGGCTTCTCCGGCCCGAATGCAGTACTACAAGCCTCCAACTTATCCGACAAGTAGCCTTTGCCTGCACCTGTTTCCGGCTGGCCCTCGACACGCGCCGCGCAGGACGATAGAGGTTAACGATGGTTACCGTCGGTTTTCACGCATCGCATGAACAGATCAGCCCCGGCCAGCTGCTCAAGGACGTCCAGCACGCGGAACGCGCGGGCTTTGACGCGGCCATGTGCTCGGACCACATCGAGCCGTGGTCCGAGCGGCAGGGGCACTCCGGCTTTGCCTGGTCCTGGCTCGGCGCGGCGCTGGCAACCACCGGCCTGCGGTTCGGCGTGGTGACAGCACCCGGCCAGCGGTACCACCCCGCCGTCATCGCCCACGCCTCCGCAACCCTCGCCTCCATGTTCCCGGGCAGGTTCTGGTTCGCCCCGGGCAGCGGCGAAAACATGAACGAGCACGTCACCGGGGACGCCTGGCCGCCCAAGGACATCCGGCAGCGCCGGCTGGAAGAGTGCGTGGACGTGATCCGCCGCCTCCACCGCGGCGGGGAAGTCACCCACCGGGGGCTGGTGACCGTGGAACAGGCGCGGATCTGGGACGTCCCGGAAACTCCGCCACCACTGATCGCACCGGCCATCAGCGTGGACACCGCCCGCCGGGCGGCCGCGTGGGCGGACGGCCTGGTCACCGTCAACCAGCCGGCGCCGAAACTCCAGGAAATGCTCGCCGCTTACCGGGACAACGGAGGCCAGGGGAAGGCCGTCCTGCAGGTGCACCTGTCCTGGGCCGGGAGTGAGGAGGAGGCCGCGGCCATCGCTTTGGACCAGTGGCGGACCAACACGTTCGCACCGCCCGTCCCGTGGGACCTGCCCACAGCGGGCCATTTCGACGGCGTCGGCGAGCACGTGCGCGAGGAGCAGGTCCGCAGCTCGGTCAACGTCTCCGCCAGCCTTGACCGGCACGTGGACTGGCTGGGCGGATACGCGGAGCTGGGGTTCGACGAGCTGTACCTGCACTTCGTCGGGCAGGAGCAGGCTCCCTTCATCGACGCGTTCGCCGCGGACGTCCTGCCGCAACTGCGGACCCCGGAAACCGCGGCTGCCGGAACCCCCGCGGAACCGCAGCTGGTCCGCACTGCCGCCAGTCCGGCGTCGGACGCCCGCGCATGAGGCTCGCCGAGACCTCCGACCTGTGGTGGAAGAACGCAGTCATCTACTGCCTGGACGTGGAGACGTTCTTTGACGACGACGGCGACGGCACCGGTGACTTCGCCGGCCTCACCCAGCGCGTGGACTACCTCGCCGCGCTGGGGGTGACCTGCATCTGGCTGATGCCGTTCTACCCGTCCCCGGACCGGGATGACGGCTACGACGTCACGGACTTCTTCGGCGTCGATTCACGGCTGGGCACGCTTGGGGACCTGGTCGAATTCATCCGCGCGGCGCGTGACCGGGGCATGCGGGTGATTGCGGACTTCGTGGTGAACCACACCTCGGAACAGCACCCCTGGTTCGTGGAGGCACGGAAGTCGAAGGACAACCCCTTCCGGGACTTCTACGTGTGGCGGCAGGACACTCCCCCGGACACGTCCTCGGAGGTCGTGTTTCCTGGTGAGGAGAACTCGCTGTGGACCCAGGACGAGGCGACGGGCGAGTGGTACCTGCACATGTTCGCCAAGCACCAGCCGGACCTGAATGTCACCAACCCAAAGGTCCGGGACCAGATCGCGAAGGCGATGGGGCTTTGGCTGGAGCTGGGGCTGGACGGTTTCCGGCTGGATGCCGTGCCGTTCTTCCTGGAGACGCGCGGGCAGCCGAAGGACGAGGCGGCGAACATTGACCCGCACGCCTACCTGGCGGCGCTGCGCAGTTTCGTGAGCCGCCGCAACGGCAGCGCGGTGCTGCTTGGCGAGGTGAACCTGCCCTACAAGGAGCAGTTGGAGTACTTCGGCGGGCCTGAGGGCAACGAGCTGAACATGCAGTTCGATTTCATGTCCATGCAGCACATCTACCTGTCGCTGGCCCGGCAGGACGCCCGGCCCCTGGCGGAGACGCTGAAGAGCCGGCCGGCCATCCACCCGGACAACCAGTGGGCGATGTTCGTGCGGAACCACGATGAGCTCACGCTGGACAAGCTCAGCGACGGCGAGCGGCAGGAGGTGTTCGCCGCGTTCGGGCCGGAAAAGAGCATGCAGATCTACGGCCGCGGGCTGCGCCGCCGGCTGCCGCCGATGCTGGGCGGGGACCCTGAGCGGCTGCGCATGGTGTATTCCCTGATGTTCTCGCTGCCCGGCACGCCCGTGCTGTTCTACGGCGAGGAAATCGGCATGGGCGAGGACCTGCGGCAGAAGAGCCGTGCCGCCGTCCGCACGCCCATGCAGTGGAACAACGAAAAGAACGGCGGCTTCTCCACAGCCAGGGCCGCGGACCTGGTGGCCCCGCTGGTGCGCGGCGAGTACGGGCCGGAGCACGTCAACGCGGCCGCCGGCAAACGGGACCCCGAATCGCTGTTCACCTTCATGGCCACGCTGATCGCACGGTACCGCGAGGCGCCCGAGCTGGGCTGGGGCCGGTTCGAGGTGATCGACCAGCCCGAGCCTGCGGTGCTCGCCCACACGTGCAGCTCCGACGGCGGGACGCTTGTTCTGCTGCACAACTTCGGCGAGGACACGGTGAAGGTCAGCGGGAAGGTGGGGCCGGAAGACGGCCCGGCGCAGGCGTTCCGCGGGGCCATGCTGCTGGACCTGTTTGACGGCGACAACGCCGCCCTGGACCCCGACGGCGGTTTCCAGGTTGAGCTGGGCCGGTACGGCTACCGCTGGTTCCGGGTGCACCGCAAGGGCGACCGGCTGGCGCCGTGAGTGTGCGTTGCTCCTGCGGCATCCAAGAGAGGCGGGCGGCGTAACCCGGCCGCCCGCCGTCGTGCTTTGTGAAAAGATCAACCATGCGCGCCATGCAACACTCCAGCAAACTCCAGAACGTCCGGTACGAACTCCGCGGGCCCATCCTGCAGGCCGCCAAGAACATGGAGGCCGAGGGGCACCGGATCCTGAAGATGAACCTCGGGGACACGGCGCCATTCGGGCTGGAAGCGCCGGAGTCCGTGGTGGTGGACATGATCCACCACCTCCGCGGCGCGCAGGGCTACAGCGACTCCAAGGGAATCTTCACCGCCCGGACGGCCATCTCGCAGTACTACCAGACCCGCGGCCTGATGAACATCGGCGTCGAAGACATCGTGATCGGCAACGGCGTCAGCGAACTGATCTCCATGTGCCTCCAGGCGTTCATGGAAAACGGCGACGAAATCCTGGTCCCCGCGCCCGACTATCCGCTCTGGACCGCCGCCGTCACCCTTACCGGCGGCAGCCCGATCCACTACCTCTGCGACGAGGCCGAGAACTGGTGGCCGGACATGGCCGACGTCGAGGCGAAGATCACCAGCCGCACCAGGGGCATCGTGATCATCAACCCGAACAACCCCACCGGCGCCGTCTACCCACGGCACATCCTGGAACAGTTCGCCGCCCTCGCCCGGAAGCACAACCTGGTCCTCTTCTCCGACGAGATCTATGAAAAAGTCCTCTACGAGGACGCCAAGCACATCCACACCGCCGCCGTGGCCGAAGACGTCTGCTGCCTGACCTTCAGCGGCCTGTCCAAGGCCTACCGGATGCCCGGCTACCGTGCGGGTTGGGTGGCCATCACCGGACCGCTCGCCGCCACCGCCGGCTACAGGGAAGCCCTGGAACTGCTCGCCTCGCTGCGGCTCTGCGCCAACGTCCCCGCCCAGCACGCCATCCAGACCTGCCTGGGCGGCTACCAAAGCATCGAGGCCTTGGTGAAGCCGGGCGGCCGGCTCCGCGAGCAGCGCGACCTCGCCCACAAGCTCCTCACCGCCATTCCCGGCGTGACCTGCGTGCCGGCGTCGGGCGCCATGTACCTGTTCCCGCGCCTGGACCCGGAACTGTACCCGATCGCCAGCGACGAAAAGTTTGTCCTTGACCTCCTGCAGGAACAGAAGATCCTGGTTTCCCACGGCACGGCCTTCAACTGGCCCACGCCGGACCACTTCCGCTTCGTGATCCTCCCGTCCGTCCTGGACATCGAGGAAGCCGTGGAGCGGATCGCAACGTTCCTGGCCGGCTACCGCAGCCGCGGCGGAGCCTGACCGCGGGCGGCAACCACGGGCGGGCGGCAACGAGGGGCGCCCGGGGAAACAACAGCGGCTCGAAGAACTTACGGGCAGCTAACGGCCGGGAAACGGGCGCGCAACATTGCCGCTCCACACTTGGTAGTGCAGGCAAGAGCCGGCACCAGCTCCAGCCAGGAGGCCCCGCCATGTTGAAGAAAGCGACCACGCATGTAACCAGAGTCCGCGCCCTGGACCAGCTCCACCGCGGTGACGAAATTGAAGCCCGGCTCTCCGTCGGCCCCTCCTACGACGACGTGGTGATCCGCCGCGGCAGCGTCCAGGAAACAGCGCCGGGCATCGGCGTCGTCTGGATTTTGGACCGGATCACGGGCCTGCGCAAGGCAATCAATACGGACGAATGCAGCGTGTGGCGGATCGCCTGACCAAAGCATTCAAAGCACGACGGCGGCACAACAGACCGCGGCGGCGGGTGTAGTCAGTAAGGACTGCCCGCGGACGCAGGTCCGGGCTTCACCCGCCGGCCACCGACTGGATCACCAGCACCTCCTGGCCCGGCGCCACCTCGGTGTCCAGCCCCTGCAGCCGCCGCACCTCGTCGCCGTCCACGTAGATATTCACGAAGCGGCGCAGCGCACCCGTCTCGTCACGGAGCCGCCGGCCGAGCACCGCGTAGCCGGACGTCACCGCATCCAGCAGCTCTCCCACGGTCACTGGCCCGTCGGCGGGCGCAGTCAGTACGGACTGCCCGCCGGCCAGGGGCTGCAGCACCCCCGGCAGCACAACGGTGATCTCAGGCACCGGCCACCACTGCCGCCCTGACACAGAGCACGTCCGGCAGGTGGGAAGCCACCTCCGTGAACGTTTCACCCTCGTCCGCACTCGCGTACACGGCCCCGCCACGGGTGCCGAAATAGACCCCTGCCGGCTCCGCGGTGTCCACGGACGCCGCGTCACGCAGCACGCTGTTGTACTCGCCGGTTGGCAGGCCGGATGCCAGCCGCTTCCAGGTGGAACCGGCGTCGTCCGTCCGGTGGACCGCCAGCTCGCCGTCCGGCGGGATCCGTTCACCGTCCGCCTTCAGCGGCACCACCCAGGCGGTCCCCCCGCGCCGTGGGTGGGTGAGCATCACAAAACCGAAGTCGGCGGGCAGGCCGTCCGCGATGGAGTTCCAGCTATCGGCGTTGTCGTCCGTCCGGTACACGCCGTGGTGGTTCTGCGCGTACAAACGGCCGTCGACGGCGGCATCCGCGGCGATCTTGTGCACGCACTGCCCGAATTCAGGGTTGGGATCAGGCATGAAGTACGCGGAGATCCCCTTGTTGCGCGGCTCCCAGGACGTGCCGCCGTCGAGCGAGCGGTACACCCCGCCCGTACTCATGGCGACGTGCACCGTCTCCCCGGCCGGATGGACCACGATGGAGTGTGCCGCGGCGCCGCCATACCCGGCACCCCACTCGCTGCGGTGCGGGTGGTCCCAGAGGCCGCGGTTCAGTTCGAAGTGTTCGCCGCCGTCGGTGGATTTCCACACGGAGATTGGCTCCGCTCCCGCCCAGACGACGCCGGGCCGGGAGTCGGCGTCGGGATAAATCTGCCAGACCCGTTCCACCGCAGCGCCGGTGTCCTCCGGGAACTTGATGGCACCCTGCTCCGGCTCGGACCAGGTGGCACCAAGGTCATCGGAGTGGGCAACGGTGGGTCCCCAGTGCTCGCTGCGGACACCCACCATGATGCGCGTGCGCCCGTCCCGGGTGTCGATGCCGATGCTGGGGATCTCGCTCATCAGGAAGTGCGGACCCGTGAAGGACCATTCACGCCTGTCGGGGCTGGTGGCCAGCCACAGGCCTTTTTTCGTACCAATCGCCAGGACAAAACTCTCCGCGGATGCCATGCCCACCATGCAACCACCGCCGCGGGAAGCCCGCAACGGTTTTAGAGCCCCTGCCGGCTCCGGGGACCCGGTTTGGGCAACCTAGTCCACGAACTCGGACTGGGTTTCGATGAAGTCCCAGTCGGCCTCCGTGAGGACGGCGCCGGGATTGTCCGGGTGAGGCCCGCCCGCCTCGGCGATGCCCTGGACCACCGCCAGCGGCAGCTCCTCGGCCCGGAGGTTCTCCCGCAGCCATTCCTTGGTTTCCAGATCCAGGTCCAGCCACCACATGTAGATTTCCATGACAGTTCCGCCCTTCCCCTTTTTGCTTCAACGTTAGGCTCGGGGCAGGGCGACCTTCAAGGGTTCTCCCGCAGGCAGGATGCCTCCTTGGGAGAACAAGTAGTCGTCCCCCATTTCCGCGTAGGAACAGGTATCGCCGCACGTCAGGCGCGTACAAAGACGAGTACTTTCTACTCGCGACTGGCCTGCGCCCCAACTCCTAGCCTGAAACCTCAAGCAAGCTGACCGTGCTGCTGGGGCATACGGCATCAACGCTGGCCCTCCCTGCGCATGGTCCGTTTCAAAACACTGGGGAGAAAACAATGAAACGTACCTTAGCCACACTGGGGGTGGTGGGGCTTGGATTCATCGGCCTCACGGCACCTGCCCTGGCAGCGCCCGAAAGAGTCACCGTCTGCCACAACGATGGAAGCGGCTGGGCGCCGCTGGAATTCAACATCAACGGCCTGGACGGCCACGAACAGCACCCGCTGGACATCATTCCGCCGACGTCCAAATCGGCCGGAAAGAACTGGACCGACGCCGGGAAGCTCCTTTATGTCGAACAGTGCGCTCCGTTGCCGCCAGGGGAGACGCTGCCTGTCGTGGAGCAGCCGCCCGTCGTGGTGGTCCCGCCGGTCGAGAATCCACCGGCCGAGAATCCACCCGCCGAGCAGCCGCCGGTTGTCACACCGGTGGTTGACCCGCCCGCTGTGACGCCGGACCCGGTCAGCGAGGTGCCCGCCGCCGTCGTCGATCCGCCCGCGGCGCCTGTGGTGGAGCAGCCGGCAACCGTGGCACCCGTGACCGGGGCCGTGGCGGCACCGCAGCCTGCCGCTGCTGCACAGCAGGCGGCACGCACCGGCGCCCCGGCCGCCACCACGAGCCTGGGCACCAACCAGGGCTACAACGCGCAGACCGCGGTGGGCGGCGCGGGGAGTTCACCGGCCTGGCTCGGCGGCGTGGGTGCCCTCGTTGCAGCGGGAGCTGCCGTAGCGGTACGCCGCAGGTCCGGCGCCGCAGCCACGGCCGGCTGACACCACGGCCCAGGCCGCACCACGCGGCTACCAGACAAGGAAGGCGTCCTGCCAGTGCCCGGCAGGGCGCCTTCCTTCCTACCATCCATCTGCGGGCGCCGAGGAGGACACATGTCCCGGGAGGGAACCAAGGAACGCAGCCGGCACGCGGAACGGCCCGGGCGCCGGTGGCGGCGCTGGAACCGCGGCGACCTGGCCATCCTCCTCTGCGGCGTCCTCGCTTTCCTGGCCATCACCTTCGGCGGGCCGGTGCTCCAGCAGGCCCAGCGGGCCGCCGTCGGACCCGGTGCAGCGGCAGCCCCCGCGTCCGTCGCGGCCACACCCGCCGAGCCTGCGCCCATGGCAGTGACAGGGACGCCGGAGGCAGGAACGACGACGCCGCCCCCCGCCCCTGCCCCGGCGGTACCTGCCGTTGTGCTTCCGGCAGCCGCGGCGCCGCAGCAGATCCGCTACCCGTCGGCCGGCTTCGACGTGGTTGTCCACCCACTCGACCTGGACGGAGATGCCCAGGCCAGCCAGACCATCGTGCCTCCGGAAACGAAAGACGGGTATTGGCTCACGCCGTTCGGCACGCCCGGGGACGGGTCGGCCAATACGACGTACGTGATCGGCCACAGCTGGGACGGCGCCGAGGCACCGTTCAACCACCTGAGCTCGGCCGCGCAGGTGGGTGACCGGTTCGAGGTGGTCACCGCCTCCGGCACCATTGCCTACCAGGTGGAGAGCGTTACCACCTACCTGAAGTCCAGCCTGAAGGACAGCCCCATCTGGGACATCGTGCCCAACCGCCTGGTCCTCATCAGCTGCTACACCGAGGACCCCTGGGGAAAGAACGTGGTGGTCACCGCTTCACCCGCAGTACCCTGACCATGTTCCGCCGCGGACCTGTTCACAACGCGCAAGCAGGGGCACAATGAGCCATGACCTCGGAACGATTCAGCGGCACCGCACCCCTGCTGGTGGGGATCATGCCCAAGCAGCATCCGGAAGTCCTGCAGACCGCGACCACCCTGGCCGCCCGGCTCGGCGTGCCCCTGCTGTGTGCCTACGTTGACGAGGCGAGCTACCTGGTGGAGTGGGACCCGGCACGCTCGGCGCACCGCCTTTCACTCCATCCGGACGCTGATGATGAGGACATCCGCAGCCTGACCCTGGAACTGAAGGCAGGTATTCAGGCAGCGGTGGATGAGGTGCCCGCCGGCACGGGAAAGGTGGAGTGGACGCTGCGCACCCTTGCCGGCGATCCCGCCCGGGCCCTGGGACGTCTCGCAGCAGAAACCGGAGCCCCGATGATCGTTGTGGGCACCTCGGAGCGGGGCTTCTCCCACCGGCTGTCCGAGGCCCTGAACGGTTCAGTCGGCGCCTGGCTCACCCACCACCAAAGCCGGCCCGTGCTGGTGGTGCCCTACCGCATGCCGGCCCACGAGGACAGGCCTTGAACCACCGTCTTTCGGCTCCTCAGCGCCGCTCACCAGGGTGCGGAAAATAAAGTGAAAGTAGTTATTCCTGATGCTGGCGGAGCGACCTGCCTGCCCGTAAGCTGATCTAGCAAGCCCGGTCCGGCCGATGCGGAAACAAGGACTTGCCCAAGAGCTGCTCCGGAGTGCGTATCCCCCAATAACGCACTCCGGAGCTTTTTTCTGCCCTTTTTGTCATCACTGATACCCCTAGGGGGTACTTGTTGGCATACCCCTCCAGGGTATACCGTGGAGTCATGAACCCTACGGAAGAAGCAGTCGCAGTGGCCGCAGCGGAAGAAGCATCCGCCGCCGCGGTCCAGCATGGGTACACCGGCAACAAGGACGCGTACCTGCGAAGGCTCAAGCGGATCGAAGGACAGGTGCGCGGCATCGCACGGATGGTGGATGAGGACAAGTACTGCATCGACATCCTCACCCAGGTCTCCGCCGTCACCAAAGCCCTGCACGCCGTCAGCCTTGGCCTGGTGGAGGAACACATCGGCCACTGCGTGGTGGGTGCCGCCGCCGAACCCGACCCCGAAGCGCGCGCCGAGGCAATCGACGCCAAGGTCAAGGAGGCGGCCGACGCCATCGGCCGCCTGCTGCGCTGACACCCGACCAGAACATGACCGCCGGCCACCGCCGGCCCAAGCAAAGGAGCAAGCCATGAGCACCACCTCCCCCACCGTCACCACCGTCAACGTCTCGGGGATGACCTGCGGCCACTGCATCTCGGCAGTCACCGAAGAACTTGAAGCCCTCGCGGGCGTGGAAACCGTGGACGTTGACCTGAACGCCGGAGGTGTTTCCACCGTCACCATCACCTCCGCCGGGAAGCTGTCGCCGGCGGAAATCGGCGAGGCCGTGGCCGAAGCCGGGTACCTGGTCGTCGCCAACGAAGCGTAAGACCGCCGGCGCAGGAGGAAATACATGAGTCATCAGGAGCTTCTCCACCCGTCCGGCCAACGCGTGGTGGAACTGGATATCGAGGGCATGACCTGCGCCTCCTGCGTCAACCGCGTGGAAAAGAAGCTGGGCAGGCTTGAGGGCGTAGCGGCTTCGGTAAACCTGCCCCTGGAGTCTGCCTACGTGACGGTGCCGGACGGCATCACGGACGAACAGTTGGTGGACACCGTGAACGCGGCGGGCTACAAGGCAACCGTGCGCGCACCGCAGCCCCCAGCGCGGGAGGCAGGCCCCGCCGGCGCGGACGACGCCGTCGGACATGCTCCGGATGGCGCAGTTCCGGGTGACCATCTGGCCCACGGCGGCACTGCCGCCAGGCTCCTCCCCCGGCTCCTGGCCGCCGCAGTCCTGACCGTGCCCGTCTTCCTGATCTCCATGGTCCCTGCCTTCCAGTTCCCGCAGTGGGGCTGGGCGGCAGCGGCTCTGGCACTGCCCGTGGTGACCTGGGCGGCCTGGCCGTTCCACCGCGCGGCGGCCATTAACGCCCGCCACCTCGCCTCCACGATGGACACGTTGGTGTCCATCGGCGTCGCAGCGGCCTACCTGTTCTCGGCCTGGCAGCTCGCCGCCGATCCCCGGATGACCGAACACCCGGGCATGGAAGGCATGGAAACGGGCGGGCTGTACTTCGAAGTGGCCGCGGTGGTGACCACCTTCCTGCTGCTGGGCCGCTACCTGGAGGCCAACGCCAAGCAAAAGGCCGGCGACGCCCTGCAGGCCCTCCTCAACCTCGGGGCGAAGGATGCCACCGTGCTCCGGGCGAACACGGAACACCGGATCCCCGCGGACCGGCTCCAGGTTGGTGATGTCCTGGTAGTCAGGCCAGGTGAGAAGATCGCCACCGACGGCGTGGTCATCGACGGCGACTCGGCGGTCGATACGTCCCTGGTCACCGGCGAATCCGTCCCCGTGGAGGTCGGGCCGGGCAGCGCGGTCACCAGTGCCACCATCAACACCTCGGGCAGGCTCCTGGTCAAGGCAACCCGCGTCGGCTCAGAGACCACCCTCGCCCAGATGGCGCGCCTGGTCTCCCAGGCCCAGACCGGCAAGGCGCCCATCGCCCGGCTGGCGGACCGCATCAGCGCGGTGTTCGTGCCGGTGGTCCTCGCCATCGCCGTGGCCACCTTCCTGCTGTGGCTCCTGTTCACGGGTCCCGATGTCACCAGCGGAGACCTTCGCGCGGCCTTCACCGCCGCCGTCGCCGTCCTGGTCATTGCCTGCCCCTGCGCGCTCGGGCTGGCCACCCCGGTGGGCCTGCTGACCGGCACCGGCCGGGGCGCCCAGTTGGGCATCCTCATCAAGGGGCCGCAGGTCCTCGAAGACACCCGGACCGTGGACACCATCCTGCTGGACAAGACCGGCACCGTGACCACGGGCGTGCTGGCCGTGGACGGAACGGCGGCATTCAACGGCTTCACCGCGGGCGACGTCCTCCGGCTGGCCGGCGCGGTGGAGGCGGCATCGGAGCATCCAGTGGCACATGCCATCGCGGCGGCAGCAAAGGCAGCGGACGACGCCGGCGGGTTGCCGGCCGTCCGGGGCTTCCGGTCGGCGCCCGGCGGAGGAGTCCTGGGTACTGTCGGGGGACGGTTGCTGGTTGCGGGCCGGACGGGCTGGCTGGAACAGAACGGCGTCACCCCCGACGCCGCACAGCAGGAAGCTTTTGCCGCGGCGGAGGCGGCAGGAGCCACCGCCATTTGGGTTGCCGTGGACGGCACCCCGGCCGGGATCATCAGCCTGCGGGACAGCATCAAGGACGGGTCGGCTGCGGCGGTCGCACGGCTGAAGCACCTGGGCCTGCGCCCCATCCTCCTGACCGGGGACAATGCCGCCGTGGCCGCCCAGGTGGCCGCCGCCGTCGGCATTGACGGCAGGGATGTCTATTCCGGCGTCCTGCCGGAAGGAAAAGTGGAGGCTGTCCGCAAACTCCAGGCAGGCGGCGCCACCGTGGCGATGGCAGGCGACGGCGTGAACGACGCAGCCGCCCTGGCCCAGGCAGACCTCGGCATCGCCATGGGGTCCGGCACCGACGTCGCGATCGAAGCCGCGGATCTCACCGTGATGGGCAATGACCTGGCGCAGGTGGCGCAGGCAATCGAGCTTTCCCGCAGGACGCTGGCCACCATCAAGACCAACCTGTTCTGGGCGTTCTTCTACAACGCCCTGGGCATTCCTGTCGCCGCCCTGGGCCTGCTGAACCCTATGATCGCCGGGGCCGCGATGGCCGCGAGCTCGGTGCTGGTAGTGGCCAACTCGCTGCGGCTGCGGAGCTTCGGAAAGTAGTCCCGGGCCGGTCAGGCGGCACCGTAGCGGACGGCGGCGCGTGCCTTGGCCTTGGCCGCTTCCACGTCCCTGTCCCTGGGCGGTGCCTGGGTGACCAGGGCATCGAGGAGGTGCTGGGTGATGTGGGCTATCTCGTGGACCGCCTCATCAAATGCTTCCTGGTTCGCCTTGGATGGCTTGGTGCTGCCGCTGATCTTGCGGACATACTGCAGGGCCGCGGCGTGCACTTCCTCCGAGGTGGCGTGCGGCTCAAAGTTGTGGAGGGTTCGGATATTCCGGCACATAAGGCCATGCTAGGCTCTGGAGCGCCTGGGATCGACCCTTCCGGCAGCTTCTGGACCGCCCGTCGATGGGGAGTCCGGCATGGGCAGTGGTGCCCATCGACGCTGTTTTCGCGGCCGGGGTAGGTTTTAGGTATTGGATCTTCCGGATGAGCCGGGGGGCCGCTGGGGAGCCGACCGGGTTCGGATCCACGATCAACACAAGGAGAAACTGATGGCTATTTGGGGTGCAGACGTTGAGCAGCTTCGCCAGCTCGGCAGCAAGCTTCAGCACGGCGCGAACGAGATCGAACAGCAGCGCACTACTCTCACCAACCTGCTGAACAACACTGACTGGAAGGGTCCGGACGCGGACAAGTTCAAGGATCAGTGGAACGGCGAGCACACCACGATGCTGAACAAGGTTGCCGAGGCACTCAAGGACGCCGGCCAGAAGGCCAAGCGCAATGCCGAAGAGCAGTCCAACGCCTCCCAGGGCGTCTAGTCCACGGACTCCACACGGCTGGGCCGGACACCGCAAGGTGTCCGGCCCAGCCCGTCTTAACCCGCCCGGCTGTTGGTGCGCCTGCGGGCCGGAGGCACTTACGGGACGGGTTCGACGTCGTTCGCGTGCTCCAGCGGTGACGCCGCCCTGGGAACCGCACCGGGAGCCATCCCCGCCGGCGTGGCGGCTGCGGGGCCGCGGAGTTCATCGAGCCGAACCAGAATGACGCCCCCCACAATGAGGGCACCGCCCAGCAGCTGGATGGCCCCGGGCAGTTCGCCAAGCAGCAGCCACGCCCAGACCACGGCGAACAGGACCTCGGTCAGGGACACGAAGGATGCCACCTTGGAGCCCAGGGCCCGGGCAGCCATGATGCCCGAGACGTACGCCAGGACCGTGGCCAGGACCACCAGGCCGGCCAGTGAGACCCACCACGGGGTGACCCAGGGGCCGAGTTTCGTGTCGGCGCCGCTGAATGCCATGGGCAGCAGGCCGGTGGCCCCGGCAAGCCACATGACTGCTGCGCCCACCATCAGGCCTCCCGAGGCGAGCACAATGGGTGGCAGGGTGTCGTTTTCCTTGGCCGTGATGAAGAAGTACATGGCCAGGCAGACGGCGGCGGCGATGCCCCACATGACTCCGGCCGGATCGATCTTGACGGCTCCCGTAAGGTCCAGGACCAGCACCAGCCCCGCCAGCGAAAGCAGTGTTCCGCCAAGGGTCAGGGCACGCGGGCGCTTCCGGCTGGCTGCCCAGAGCCAGAGCACGATCAGCACGGGCGCGAGGTACTCGAGCAGCAGTGCGACACCTACGGACAGTCGGGCCACGGCGTTGAAGTAGAACAGCTGGCAGGCCGCCACGCCGATCAGGCCGAACAGCACGATGGTCAGCCAGTTGTCCCGGAGCTGGTGCCAGCGTCCCCGGAGCGCGGCGAGGGCCGGGATGGCGAGGATCAGTGCTGCGCCGGTGAGCCGGAGGGTGACCGCGGCGCCCGTTGACCAGCCGGTTTCCAAAAGTGCCTTGGCGAAGGACCCGGAGAGCCCGAAGACTGCCGAGGAAAACAGGGCAACGCCCAGCCCGGATGCCAGGAATCCAGGCCGGGCAGCAGCCTTATGGATCCGGGCTTGGTGGTTGGCGGCAGGCACCGTCGCCTCCTGTCAGGAGTAAAGTGGGGTAATGGTCATGACAGTACCCTTGTGCGCTGTAAGGAGTCAAGATGGTTTTTGCCCCTGACACGGAGGTGGCGTTGCGCTCCGTCGTGGACCTCATCAATTCGGCCGCGAACGGGCGGGAAGGGCTGGCGACACAGACGGACCTGGACGCGTTCCTGGAGGCCGAAGGATTCAGCGGTTCCAGGACCCGGGACGCGGCCGAGCTGGAGAGCGTCCGCAGCCTCCGCCGCCAGCTGGCCGAACTCTGGACTGCCGGCGAGGATGCCGCCGTGGCCACAGTGAACCGGCTGCTGCGGGAGGCGAATGCCCTTCCCCAGCTGGTCAAGCACGACGCCTGGGACTGGCATCTGCACGCGACGGCACCGGAAGCGCCACTGGGTGACAGGATGAGCACGGAGGCTGCCATGGCGCTGGCGGACGTGATCCGCGGCAAGGAGATGGACCGGCTCCGCACCTGCGAGGCGGAGGACTGCAACGCCGCCGTCCTGGACCTGACCCGGAACCGGTCAAAGCGGTACTGCGATACGGGGAATTGCGCCAACCGGGCGCATGTCGCCGCGTACCGGGCCCGGCAGGCGGCAGCAAGCTGACGGCCGGGCCCCGTCCCGGCGGAAACGCAGGCTTGTTGCGCCCGCTGATTTGGCGGGCGGTTGCGCCGCGGGTTAGTGGGGCGCCGGGCCGTCCGTGCCGTCGTCGGACGCGTTCTGGCTGCCCGCCGGACCGAAGCCGTGCGACGGCTTCTTCGCGGAACTCAGGTTGATGCCGGAGCCTTTGCCCAGGTGCTCAGCGTTTTCCTTGTAGCTCATGGAGAGCATCGCCGCGATGACCAGGGTGACGATGAACGCAATGCCGGCGCCGGTGAAGGCGAGGTCGAAGCGGGGCACCTTGGCGCTGCCGCCGGAAGCGAAGATGAGGACGGCCACGAAGGTGACCACGGCCCAGAAGGCGGAGAACATCAGGGGCCCCTTCACCGAGGTCCGCAGCTTGCGCGGTTTTCCTGGTTGCTGGTCTGCCACGGTGAATCCTCCCTGCAGGCGGCATGCGGCCGGCCTGGTGTACGTTGTGTGGTGGTGCGCCGGTCCGATATTTCTACGCCGAGTAGAACCGCGCCTTCCTAGTTTACGGCTTCCCGGCCCCGCTGCGGGCATCGTGCCGAAGTGTCAGGCCCGAGAGGATCCACAGGACGCCGGAAATAATCGCCCCGCCGCCGGCCACGCCCAGCAGCGCATGGGCACCCAGGCCGATGAAGAACGGCAGGGCGGCGGCGGTTCCCAGGCCGATGACGCCGGATGCGATCCAGTCCCGCGCCAGGACGTGCCGGCCACGGTTCCGGATGCCGCACGCAAGCTCCAGCGCTCCGGCGACGCCCAGGCCAACGGCGGCAACAACGCCGAAGAGAAGGTCACTGTGCAGCAGCACCAGCGCGAAACCCGCGCCCGTGAGGACGGACCCCGCCGCGGAGATCAGCTTGCCGGACGATGACTGGCGGGCAAACCCCGTGGCGGCCGCACCCAGGAGGATGACGACGCCGGTGGCCAGGAGGTAGAGCCCGCCGGCCCAGCCCATGACCTCGACGGAGGGGGAAGCCCAGAAGATGGTCACAGCTCCGAACGCGAGCGCAGCCGCCGAGCGGAGCAGGACGGGCTTCCAGAGATCGTGCCGGGGGGCGGTGCCCGTTGTTTCGCCTGCGGGTGTCATCGGTTGCGTCACCGGTCCAGTTTAGTAGGGCCGGCTGCCGGGCGCACGGACCGCTACCCGGAGCCCAGCACGATCCACCGGTCCGACCGCGCACGTAGCCCCAGGGTCACGGCGCGCGCGGCCATGTAGCCGACCGCAAAAGCGGCCCACAGCCAGCCCAGTCCGGCAGCCCCGGCGGCACCGGACCAGGCGACCGCAGCCAGCAATGGGAGGTATACCGCCAGGTTCACCAGCCCGGCCACGGCCAGGTACCTGGCGTCTCCGGCGCCGATGAGGACCCCGTCCAGCACAAAGACGTATCCTGCCACGGGCTGGCCGGCGGCAAGGATCCACAGAGCCACCGCAAGGACGGACTGCACCTGCTGGTCGGATGTGAACAGGGCACCCGCCCACGGCGCCGCGGCCGCGAGCAGGGCGCCGGTGACCACGCCGAAACCGGCACCCCAGCGGATCATGGTGCCCGTCAGCTCGCGTGCCTTGGCCGCGTTCGAGGCACCCAACTCCTTGCCGATCAGTGCCTGGGCTGCGATCGCCAGGGCATCCAGGGCGAAAGCCAGGAACGAAAAGATGGCCATTGCCAGCTGGTGCGCTGCGAGGTTGACCGCCCCCTGCGCGGTCACCACCAGCACCGTCGCGAGGATGGCGGCCCGCAGGCTGAGTGTCCGCAGCATCAGCCAGGACCCCACCCTCGTCATGCTGCGGATGCCCCGCCAGCTCGGCAGGAGGCTGACGTTGTTACTGACGGCGTTGTGGCGGACCATCAGCAGATAGACGGCCGCCATTGCCCACTGCGCCACGCTGGTTCCCACCGCCGAGCCGGCGACCGACCAGCCAAGGCCGTACACCAGCCATAGATTCAGGACGATGTTCAGGCCAAACCCGGCAGTGGCCACCACCAGCGGGGTCCGGGTGTCCTGCAGGCCGCGCAGGACACCCGTTCCCGCGAAGATCAGCAGCATGGCCACCAGCCCCGGCATGGACCAGCGAAGGTATTCGACGGCAAAGGCCCGCACCTCGCCCTCGGCGCCCATCAGGCCGATCAGCGGGTCGGCCCCGACGAAGCCGGCCACCGCCAGGACGATGCCGAGCAACAGGGCCAGCCAGACGCCGTCGCGCCCGGCCGCAAGGGCCTTTCCGAGCTGCCCGTCGCCGATCGCCCGGGCCACGGCCGGGGTCGTTGAGTAGGCGAGGAAGACCATCAGGCCGACGGCGGTGTGCAGGACGGCGGATGCGAGTCCAACGCCGGCCAGCTGCGCCACCCCGAGGTGCCCGATGATGGCGGAATCGGCCAGCAGGAACAGCGGCTCGGCCACAAGCGCACCGAAGGCCGGGACGGCGAGCCGCAGGATTTCCCTGGAGTGGCCCTTACGGGCGGCTACGGGTACGGGCGTGGTTGGTTGGGGCACCGTGCCAGCTTAGCCACCCGCGACTCCTGGACGTCCTGCCGTTGCGTCCCCATGACATAGCCCACATTCAGCACTATATAGTTGACACTTCAACCAATCTTGATCAAGACTTGAGTATTCAAGCTTTCCGCTGCGATCCGGCCCCTGCTTGCAATCGTCCAGCTCCGACCGACATCCGAAACGGTGAAACCCATGAACCAGTCCCGACTCACCACTACCGCCCTGACCGCCCTGCGCATTGTGCTCGGCTTCCTCTTCGCCGCCCACGGCTGGCAGAAGTTCAACGAGTGGACCATCGCCGGCACGCAGGCCTCCTTTGCGAAAATGGGCGTCCCCGCAGCCGAGGTTGCTGCTCCCGCAGTCGCCGTCCTTGAGCTTGCGGGCGGGATCGCCCTGATCCTGGGCATCCTGACCCGCGTTGTTGCCGCGCTCCTGGCCCTCGACATGCTCGGCGCACTGTTCCTGGTTCACGCCTCCGCCGGCGTCTTCGCTGCCAACGGCGGCTACGAACTGGTCCTGCTGCTGGCCGCCGCTGCCTTTGCCCTGGCCCTCACCGGTGCCGGCCGCCTCTCCGTGGACCGCGCCCTCTTTGGCCGCAACAATTCCAAGCTGGCAGTCCTCGCCTAGGAAAACAACGTCCGACGGCGGGGGGGGGGGGGGGGGGGGGGTGGGAACGCTGTTCCGCTACAGCGTTCCCACACCGTTCCAGCGATTTCGCCAAAGCGGCGGCCGGGCAGCCGAACCCGCCGGTAACCGGCAGCGTCAGTATGATCGGCACCATGACTGAGCCCGGCACGCCCAACTCCGTGACCCTCCGCTTCCTGGCCGCCCCGATGGACGTGGGGCATAGCGGCTCCGTGGACGCGGGCACCGTCCTTGAGTGGGTGGACAAGGCCGCCTACGCGGCAGCTGTGGGCTGGGCAAAGTCGTACTGCGTAACCGCCTACGTGGGAAACATCCACTTCGCCGATCCCGTCAACAGCGGGGACATGGTTGAAGTGGAAGCCACCATCGTGTACACCGGCCGTTCCTCAATGCACATCCAGACCGTGGTGTCATCCGGAGACCCCAAGGGCGGGGCCGCCACCATGCGCAGCCAATGCCTAGTGATCTTTGTTGCCGTGGGTGAGGACGGCAAACCCATCCCTGTACGGCAGTTCGAGCCCGTCACTCCCGCCGAAATCGAGCAGCGGGACCACGCGCTGGCCCGGATCAAAGTCCGTGAGCAGATCGTCGAAGCCATGAACCGGCAGGAATACACCGATGCCGGCACGGCCGAACGGGTCACGCTCCGCTTCATGGCCGCCCCCACCGACGTGAACTGGGGCGGCAAAGTCCACGGCGGCATTGTCATGAAGTGGATCGACGAAGCAGCCTACGTCTGCGCCACCAGGTACTGCGGCAGGGACACCGTTGCCGTGTTTTCCGGCGGCGTCCGCTTCTACCGGCCCCTGCTGATCGGCCATGTGGTGGAGGTGGAGGCGCGGCTTGTCTACACCGGGACCAAAGGCATGCACATTGCCGTACATGTCCGCTCGGGGGATCCGAAGGGCCGGGAGCTGAACCTGACCACCTACTGCCTCACCGTCATGGTGGCGCGCGACGACGAAGGCACGTCCGTGCCCATCCCCGCCTGGGTGCCGGTCAGCGCTGAGGACAAGCGGCTGCATGCCCATGCACGCGAGCTGCTGGAGATCAGGGGCACGGCGCCGGGCAACCGGCTCCCCAACCACCTGCTCGGACAGGCTTAAGCCCGCAGGGGTGCCGAAGCGGCCGCAGGCTGAGTCCGCCCCGGCTGGCAGGCCTACCTAGAAGCCGCCGCCGCCTGCGTCGCCCGCCATATTGGCGAAGCGGGAGTAGTGGCCCTGGAACGCGACAACGATGTCCTTCGTGGGGCCGTTACGGTGCTTTGCCACCAGGATGTCGGCCTCCCCGGCACGGGGGGATTCCTTGTCATACACGTCCTCGCGGTGGAGCAGGATCACCATGTCCGCGTCCTGCTCGATGGAGCCGGACTCACGGAGGTCGGACACCATGGGCCGCTTGTCCGAACGCTGTTCCGACCCACGGTTCAGCTGTGAAAGGGCGATGACGGGAACCTGGAGCTCCTTGGCCAGCAGCTTCAGGGCACGCGAGAACTCGGAGACTTCCTGCTGGCGGGACTCCACCTTCTTGCCTGAGCTCATCAGCTGCAGGTAGTCAAGGACCACAAGCTTGAGGTCATGCTGCTGCTTGAGGCGGCGGCACTTTGCGCGGATCTCCATGAGGGACATGTTGGGGCTGTCGTCAATGAACAGCGGAGCATCGTTCATGCGCCCCATGGTGGTGGCGATCTTGGACCACTGCTCGTCCTTGATGGTTCCCTTGCGGAGGTCCTGGAGGCTGATGGTGGCCTCAGCGGACAACAGGCGCATGGCGATCTCGTTGCGGCCCATTTCCAGTGAGAACATAACGGTGGCCAGGTTGTTCTTGATCGCGGCGGAGCGGGCGAAGTCCAGGGCGAACGTGGACTTACCGACGGCGGGCCGCGCGGCGATGACGATCATCTGGCCGGGATGCAGGCCGTGCGTCAGCTCATCCAGTTCGTAGAACCCCGTGGGCACACCCACCATGCCTTCACCGCGGTGGCCGGAGGCTTCGATCTCATCCACGGTGGATTCCATGACGTCCTTGAGGACGACGTAGTCCTCGGCCGTCCGGCGTTCGGCCACGGCATACACCTCGGCCTGGGCCTGGTTGACCAGGTCCTCCACCTCGCCGTCGGAGCCGTAGCCAAGCTGGACGATCTTGGTGCCGGCATTGACCAGCCGCCGAAGGACGGCGCGCTCGGCAACGATTTCCGCGTAGTACCCCGCGTTGGCGGCGGTGGGGACAGTCTGGATGAGCTCGTGCAGGTAGGCGGGGCCGCCGATCCTGTTGATCTCTGCGCGCTTGGTGAGTTCATCGGAGACGGTTACGGCATCAGCGGGTTCGCCGCGGCCGTAGAGGTCGATGATGGCTTCGTAGATGGTTTCGTGGGCTGGCCGGTAGAAGTCCTGGCCGCGGAGGATCTCCACAACGTCGGCGATGGCGTCCTTGGATAGCATCATGCCGCCCAGGACGGATTGTTCCGCGGCGATGTCCTGGGGAGGTTTGCGGCTGGTGTCCGATTCGCGGGTTGTCTCCGGATCAAGATGCGCGATTGACAAAAGTGCCGTCCTCCATGTGTACCGGGGCCTGGGCGCCGGTGGTTGCTGTACTGTCGGGCCTCCCCGCCGAAGCCGGGTCCGCCACCTGAACAGGTCTACCGGCAGGGACTGACAATCCTCCCGGGAGCCAATGGATGAGGGCGATAACGGGAGTTATCCCCACTATCCACAGGTTTTCCACAGTGCCCTCTTCCGGGCCGCTCCACAGCCCTCGGGACTGCGGTTTCCGCTGGGTCCAAGGGCCTTTGTTCGGGGCGCGAAAGAGGTACTCCGCTACGCTAACCGCCCACGCTCCTGCGGCAAAGCCGGAAGCCGCCACCAGCTGTGGATAACCTGTGCACTAGTGGGCATAGCTTGTGCACAGCCTGTGTGGAATCCTGTGGAAACAAAAAAACTTTTACCCCGTACCCGGTCCTGACCTGCGAAAACGTGGCAACTGGCCTGTGGAGTAAATATTTCTTCTGTGGAATTTCATCCACAGCCGCGAGTCGGCGTCGGCAGGTCAGCGTACCGGAACACCGCGCATGACATATGCCATACGAGGGGCAGTGACCCTTCTCATATACCCGAATGGAATCCCACTGCGGTACCGCGGTGTGCTCCATGCAGCCAGGTGAATATTGCTGTGGATAACATCGATCTGGCATAAGCTCTAGGTATGGGCGAACTACTGCTGGTGCTGTTGCCTGCAATTGTCCTGGTGGCGCTCCTTTGGGGACTGGCCACCGCCCTGAGCCCACGTGACGCCGGCATCTCCGACGCGGAAAAGTACCAGCGCGACCTCGCCGAGCGGTCGGCCCGGCATTACGCTGCGCAGGCCGAAGCCGCGTCTGCTGCCCGCGCCCGGATTGAAGCCCGGACCCGGCCCGGGCACACCGCCCAGCAGCACGACGCAGGCAACCCGCCCTGGCTCCTGCCCGGAAACAAATAGAACGGCTTTAGAACGATGGAATCGCTTGTGGTCCCTGTCCTGATCCTCCTCGCCGTGGTTGCGGGCGTTACGCTCGCTGCCCGCGCCCTGGGACGGCGGAAAACAGCAAGGGCAACTGGGCCTGCCCAGCCTGCGGCCACGTCCGTCGAGCTGGCGCGTGCAGCGGCAGCAAAACTGTCGGAGGATGAGCACCGGCGGCTTTACGCGCTGATCGCGCAGGGGCAGGCGATGGCCGCCATCAAGCTGTACTACGAAATTTCCGGGGACGGCCTGCGGGCCTCGCGCGACGCCGTGGGTGCGCTGGCGGCCCATCCGCAGCCCTACCGCAGCACCGAGGTTCCAGCCCCGGACGAAGACGACGACGATGATGAGCCGCAACGTTTCCCCTACCGCTACCGGGCCATCGCCAGCAAGGGCGACGTCACGCGGGAAGTCAGCAGCAATATGCTCAATGACGAGATCTACGGACGAATCCGTACCCTGGCGAGGAACGGGGACACCGAGGCGGCCGCAGCGGCACTGACCCGGCACTCGGACATCTCCATGAAGCAGGCCCGGGAGTTCATCGAACTCCTGGACGACTAGGGCCCCGCTGCCCGTTCGGCCCGACGGCCGGAGCCGCTAGAAGTCGAACAGTTCCCCGAGCCAGCCCTCTTTTTTCTTGTGCCGCCGGCGGTCGTAGTCCGGGTCGTATCCTTGCCTGCCGTACCGGTCGTCATAGCGCGGCTGGTCCTTGCGCGGCTGGAAGTTCGGATACAGCGGCGGCGGTACGGGTCCAGGCGCTGGCGGGGCCGGGCGCCGGGAGTCTGCGCCGGGCATCAGCTCCGCCGCCCGGTCAAGGATCTTGTCGAGCTCGCCACGGTCCAGCCAGACCCCGCGGCATTGCGGGCAAAAGTCGATTTCCACCCCGCTGCGCTCGGTCATCAGCAGGTCCACGGAATCCACAGGGCATTTCATGTCCGGTCAACGACCAGGACGGCCGGAAAGTTCGAGCCCCTTAGCGGTTTCCGGAAATACCGGCCAACAGCTGTTCGAAGGGCAGGGACTCCATGGGGGCGGGCTTGCGGCCAGGTTGCGGCCCGCTCAGCAGCAGCGTGAATTCACCGGCGGCCCGTTCGATCCGGTCCGCCAGGGAAAACCCGCCATCGTCCACCGTGCCCCAGTCCTGCGGGCCCGCGAAGACAGCGGTTGCAGCCGTGCGCGTGCGGAGGTAGCTGAACAGGGGGCGCATGGCGTGGTCAAGGACCATCTGGTGGCGGTCGGTGCCGCCTGTTGCACCCAGGAGGACGGCCTTTCCATCCAGGGACTTGGGATCGAGGACATCGATGAAGGACTTGAACAGTCCACTGTAGGAGGCGCTGAACACCGGGCTCACGGCGATGATCCCATCGGAGGCTTCCACGCCGGCAATAACCTCGGCCAGGCGGGGCGCGGCGTAGCCGGTGACGAAGTTGTTGGCGATGTCCACGGCCAGGTCCCGGAGTTCGACGACGTCCACGGTCACCGCATATCCGGCCGCCGCCAGCTGCCGCTCGGCAGACGCTGCCAGCTGGTCGGCCAGCAGCCGGCTCGACGACGGTACGCCCAGGCCGGCGGAAAGGACAGTGATACGGCGGGTTTCCATGGCATTCTCCTGTTGCTCGTTCATTCACCATACATGCATTTGCATCTAAAGTGACAAACCGGGGAGCCAGGCAGGTTATTCCCGCGCGCCAAATGCCCTCGCCGCTCCAGGCTCTGGCCGGACTTCCACCGGTTCTGCAAAACTACCGCCATGGATGAGAACAAGACGCATCCGACTGACGTCCCTGTGGAGGAGTTCCTGGCCACAGTGGAACATCCCGTCCGGCGGGCGGACGGGTTCGCTCTCCTGGACCTAATGCGGCGGGTGACCGGGCTTGAACCGGTCATGTGGGGGCCGAGCATTGTGGGCTTCGGGACGTACCACTACAGGGGCGCCAGCCGCGAAGGCGATACGGCCGCCGTCGGCTTCTCTCCGCGGAAATCCAACCTTGCCCTGTACGGGTTAATCTACAGCCCGGCCGCCCAGCAACTGCTGCCCCGGCTGGGCAAGCACAAAACCGGGGTGGGATGCCTGTATATCAACAGACTCGCCGACGTGGATTTGGACGTGCTGGAACAATTGATCCGCACCGGCCATGACTACGTGATGAAGGAACTGCATCGGCCCTGAGGAACCAGTTGCGCGAGGCGCACTCCGCGCCGCACAGGACCGTATCGCGAAGTAGGACCGGGGAGTAAAATCACCGCAGGCTGGGTCGTCGTCGCAGCCGGTATCTGGCGGTACGCCAAGCGTCCCGATGCGACACCTTCCTTATGTTTGCGCAGGGTCTGCCCGATCGAAAGTCACCGCCATGCTCAGTAAACTCAGTCCATTCGTCACCGCGCTCCTCCTCGGCGGGCTCGCCGTCACTGGAGGTGCCCCCGCCAACGCGGAAGTGGTCGAACGTTACAGCCTCGATTCCTCACGCAGCGGCGTGAATGATGACTTCTGCGGTTCGGGTCTGCGGGTCGCATTCACGTATGACCAGACGGGTTCGGGCTCAGCCAAGACCCGCGGCGATGATGGCCTGGTGTGGGTTCACGAGAGGCTCAGGATCGTCCAGACGTTCACCTACAACGGGATGACGGTGACCGATATCCAGCCGAATACGCTCGCCAAGGACCTCAAGATTACCGACAACGGGGACGGGACGCTCAGCATCACCGTGCTGCTCACGGGAGAGAACCGGCTGATCGGAAGTGACGGCAAGATCCTCGCCAAAGGCGACGGCCAGGTCCGCAGGCTCCTCACGGTCGACCAGGCGTCGGGCGACGTGATCAGCGACGAGCTGATCTTCGGTTCCACCGGCACGAACGACGACTTCTGCGAAGCAATCCTGGCTCACTGGGGGATCTGACCCGGTTATTCGGTCAACGGGACCCAAGCAAAAGACCCCCGCCGCCGGAATCCGGCAACGGGGGTCTTCGATGCAGTCAGAAATTACTTCCCGGCTACGACGTCGAGTTCGATCACAGCAGCAACGTCGTCGTGCAGACGGACGTTGGCCTGGTAGGAACCAACCGACTTGATGTGCGCCGGCAGTTCAACCTTGCGCTTGTCGATCTTGCCGAGGCCGGCAGCCTCGACAGCGTCGGCAACGTCGGCCTGCTTGACCGTACCGAACAGGCGTCCGGATTCGCCGGCCTTGACGACCAGCTGGACCGGCTTGGACTGCAGTGCAGCAGCCTGCTTCTGAGCGTCTTCCAGGGAAGCGTGCTCGCGGGCGGCGCGGGCAGCCTTGATGGACTCAACCTGCTTTTCGCCGCCCTTCGTCCAGGTCAGGGCGAAGTTGCGGGGCAGCAGGTAGTTACGTGCGTAACCGTCCTTGACCTCGACAACGTCGCCAGCAGCACCGAGACCGGTGACTTCGTGGGTCAGAATGAGCTTTGCCATGGTAGTTAATCCCTTCCTTAGCCGCGGCCAGCGCCGGAGTAAGGCAGCAGAGCAACTTCGCGGGCGTTCTTGATTGCCTGTGCGATCTTGCGCTGTTCCTGGACCGTGACGCCGGTGACGCGACGGGCGCGGATCTTGCCGCGGTCGGAGATGAACTTGCGCAGCAGTGCTACGTCCTTGTAGTCGATGACGGTGATGTCAGCGGCCTTCAAGGGGTTGGACTTTGGTTTGGGCTTACGGAGTTCAGCCTTAGCCATCGTGGAGCTCCTATTCTAGGGAGCCCGTGGAATGGATCCACGGGATGGTGGTGGTCCTACGGCGGTGTTCCCGCCGGCGCCTTGCGGCAACCGGGCGGTCCCGGCGTCGGGCCTTTAATGGTTGTTTTAGAAGGGAGGTTCGGAATCGGGGCCATTGCCCCAGCCGCCTGAACTGGACACACCGGGCGTAGCCCAGGGATCGTCCTGTGCAGCCTGCTGGTTGCCGCCGCCCCAGCCTCCACCGGAGTTGCCGCCCTGGTTTCCGCCAGAGTTGCCGCCTCCGAAGCCACCGCCGCTGTTGCCGCCGCCGAAGCCGCCCTGCCCGCCGCCGGAGCGCTGGGTGCGGTTGACCTTGGCATTGGCGTAGCGCAGGCTCGGGCCGATCTCGTCGACCTCAAGCTCGATAACGGTGCGCTTTTCGCCTTCTTTGGTTTCGTAGGAACGGCTCTTCAGGCGGCCGGTGACGATGACGCGCATGCCCTTTGTGAGGGATTCGGCAACGTTCTCGGCTGCTTCACGCCAGACTGCGGCGCGGAGGAACAGGGTTTCCCCGTCCTTCCACTCGTTGGACTGGCGGTCGAAGGTGCGCGGGGTGGACGCGATGGTGAAGTTCGCTACTGCCGAACCTGACGGTGTGAACCGCAATTCCGGGTCATTGGTGAGATTACCGATGACCGTAATGGTGGTCTCGCCTGCCATCTACTGCCTCCTTGTTCGAGCCTTCGGGTGAAGAGTGCGTTTCCTGCGGGGTAAAGAATGAAAATTGGTGCTGAAATTACTCAGCAACAACCTTCTGCTCTTCGGGGCGGGTGATCTTGGTGCGCATGATGGTCTCGTTAAGAGACAGCTGGCGGTCAAGTTCCTTGGCGGTTTCCGGCTTGGCGGTGAAGTTCACCACGGCGTAGATACCTTCGGACTTCTTCTTGATGTCGTAAGCCAGACGGCGACGGCCCCAGATGTCAACCTTTTCGATGGTTCCACCATCGTTGGTGATGACGTTCAGGAACTTCTGAAGCGACGGCTCAACGGTACGCTCTTCGACCTCGGGGTCGATGATTACCATCAATTCGTAAGGACGCATATGTGAACCCACCTCCTTTGGGCTAAGCGGTTACGGCATTTCCGTAACAGGAGGTTCATTTGCGATGCCGTGCAATGCCCGGCCGCCGGAAGGGCGGCAGGACGCAGCACAGACTTCACTATCTTAGTGCATCTGGACCGGATAAGGCGATTCGCGCTTGACTTCGAGCGTAGTGTCCGCCAGCGCTCACGGCAGGCTCCTCATTCCTGTATGTGGAAAACCGCCCGCCCGGGGCCGAAGGGCCTGCCGGGCGGACAATTCAGTGGCGCGGGGCGCGGGATTTACGACGCCGGCCCGGCCTGCGCGGGGACCGCGCGGGTTGTGTCGGCTTCCGAGCCCGGAGCAGCCGGCGTGCCGCCCTTGCGGTAGCGCCAGACACCAACGGCCACGACGATGGCGGCCAGCGCCGCGGACAGCAGCATAGATTCCCGCGTCGACTCCACGATGACCATGCCAACGAGCAGGGCGATGATGCTGGCGATGGCCAGCCAGGTCAAGTAGGGGAAGAACCACATCTTGAGGGTCAGTTCCTTGCCCGCGTCACCCATGCGCTTGCGGAGGATCAACTGCGAGGCCGCGATCACCAGCCAGACGAACAGGGCGATGGCACCGGACGTATTGACCAGGAACAGGAAGACGGTGTCCGGCGCGATGTAGTTCAGGCCCACGGTGATGAATCCCACCACGGTAGATGCGAGCACGGCCGCGGCAGGCACTCCCCGGCGGGAGATCCTGGTCCAGGAGCGCGGCGCGTCCCCCCGCTGGGACAGCGAGAAGAGCATCCGGCTGGCCGTGTAGAGGCCGGAGTTCAGGCAGGACAGGACCGAGGTGAGCACCACGATGTCCATGATGGTTCCGGCGCCGGGGATGCCGAACAGTTCGATCACGGCCACGTAGGGGCTCTTGGCCACGCTGGCGTCATTCCAGGGCAGGAGGGTGACCACGATGGCGATCGAGCCGATGTAGAAGACCAGGATGCGCCAGACCGTGGACTTCACGGCCTTCTTCACGGCGTCGACGGGGTTCTCCGATTCGCCGGCGGCGATAGTGGCGATTTCGGCGCCAAAGAAGGAGAAGACCACAACGAGGATGCCGGCAAGGACTGCGCCCGGACCGTTGGGCATGAATCCGCCGTTGTCCAGCAGGTTGGTCAGCCCGGGTGCGGGGACGCCGGGTACCAGCCCGAGGATCGCGGCCGCGCCGAAGAGCAGGAACAGGACGATTGCGGCGACTTTGATGGACGCGAACCAGAATTCGAACTCGCCGTACGACTTGACCGAGCCAAGGTTGGTCAGTGTCAGCAGGACCATCAGGATCAGGGCCCAGACCCACTGGTCGATGCCGGGTACCCAGCGGTGCATGATGGCCGCCCCGGCGGTTGCCTCGATACCGAGCACAATGATCCAGAACCACGCGTAAAGCCACCCGATGCTGAATCCTGCCCAGCGTCCCAGCGCCTTGTCCGCGTAGGTGGAGAAGGATCCTGTTTCGGGGTTGGCGGCGGCCATTTCGCCGAGCATGCGCATGACCAGGATGACCACGATGCCCGCGGCCATGTAGGCGAGGAGGATGCCGGGCCCTGCCTGCTGGATGGCTGCCCCGGAGCCGACAAAGAGTCCGGCGCCGATAACACCGGCGATGGCGATCATGGAAAGATGCCGCGGCTTGAGCGACTTGGCTAACTGCTGGTCAGCGGGCATGGGGCGCCGTCCTTCGGGTATTGCGGATTGGATGGGGCGGGGCAGGCAAGGCCGCGCAGCCGCATTCAGTGCGGTGGGTCACAGGTTTCCCCCAACCCTAGACATGAAGCCGGGGGGACGGTCATGTGCAGGGGCACAGAACGGGAACCGGCAAATCAGATCTTCCCACAGGAAGAAGCAGTAGAAGGAAACAAAGGCTTCATAGGGGAAAACAACGAAATGTAACCGAAATCCCGAGAGTAATCTTGAGCAAATCCAGCGCCTTTGTGGATACTCCCCCTTCTTCGCCGGCGCTATATTTCCTTTTACGGCCGGGCACCGTGCTGGAGGTGCGGGCCAACAGCTTGCTCAACCGCGGGTCGCACCGGCGGCGGGCCAGCTGTCAGGATCGGCACGAGCGAAGCGCAGGGAAGCGGTCTCCTTCTTCGGGACGGGGACGCCATGCCGCTAATTGGCCGCAGCAGGGAACTGGACCGGATCCTCACGACGGTCCGGTCAGCCAGGGAATCCGCCCTGGCCGTAACGGGCGGGCACGGGACAGGCAAGTCTGCCCTGCTTGCGGAAATTCCTGCGCTCTCCGGCTCCCACACCGTGTTCCTGGCAGCCAGCGCCTCTGAAACCGGCTGGCCGCTCTCCGGGCTGACGGCCATGCTCGCTGCCATGGACGATCCCGTTCTCAACAGAACCGCCGCTGAACTGCCGGCCGGCACTCCAGGTGGTGGCGACGTGCCGGCGCTGGCCGGAATGCTCCTGGGCGGGCTGCACCGGCGCACCGCCTGCCGGACGGTTATTGTGATCGACGACGCAGACAAGCTGGATGCCTGCAGCCAGGCTGTCATCGGCTACGTGGCCCGGCGACTCGCCGGCACGGAGATCACGCTGATCATCAGCCTTCGCACGCCGGCACCGGACAGCCCCTTCAGCGGACTTCCGGCCCTGCACCTCGGGAGCCTGGACTACGGGGACACGGTGCGTCTGCTGACGGTGTTGCCGGCAGGGCCAACCACGACGGCGGCCGCGCACGCAGTAGCCGCGGCCGCCAACGGGAACCCGCTCGCCGCCGTCGACCTTTACCGGTGCCTTGCGGAACTACACGCGCAGGGAACGCGCACGCTGCCTGTTCCGCTGCCCCGCCTGCGCAGCCTGGAAGCAGAGCATGCGGCGGCGATCGGCGCCTTGTCGCCGCATGCGCGGCATGTCCTGGACCTGCTCTCGCTTTCCTTCAGGAGTGACATCAACGCGCTGGCGGAGGTTGCCGCGGATGTGTGGCCCGCCGTGGACGAACTGGTCGCCGGAGGCGTTGCCGTCCGGTCCGGACCAATCGTCAGCATCCGTGACCAGCTGCTTCGCGGACATGTCTTCGCGGCGATGGCACCTGCTGCCCGCACTGCCGCCCACCGGTCGCTGGCCCAGGCATCCGAGGACACCGATGTCCACGGCCACCGCTGGCACCTCAGCTTCGCGGCACCCGGGCCGCGGACGCCCTTCCGGCTGCTCCGCAGCGCCGCGGACCTGGTTAGCGCCGGAGAGGTGGCTTTCGCCGTGGAATGCGTCGAGCGCGCCCTCACCATCAGCCCGTGTGCAGCGCAAACCGCCGCAGGGCTTGTGCGGGTGGCCGAACTCCTGTTCAACCGCGGTGAGTTCGCCTACGCCGGACGCTACCTCGACTGGGGACTGCACGTGACACGGAATCCCCTTCTGATCCTGCGGCTCACAGCCGTGTCCTTCCAGATCGAGTTCATGCAGGGCGGCACGGTCAGGCCGGCCATGGTGCTCCGCCTGGCCAGGGAGCTTGGAATGCATGACCCGGCATACACGGCATCACTGCTGTGCGCTGCAGCCCTGTACTTCGCGGAGCGATGGGAGCTCAGGGATGCTCAAGAGCTGCTGCAAGAGGCCGCCCGGTTCCAGGATGCCGCCTCCGCTGAGTGCCTGGCAGTCAGCGACCGGGCAAGGAAGCTGGTGTCCGTCATCGGGGGCAGGACCGGCGGACCCGCCCACCAACCCGCGCCGGCAGGTGACACCCGGATGCTCAGCCTCCTCGTACGCGGACGCGCCCTGAGCTACGCCGAACATTACGGCCAGGCGCAGGAGGCTTTTAGCACCGTGCTCAGCTCCAGCGGCGCCGGCGACAAGGTCTGGCGGGAAGCCGCTGCGCTCCTGGCGGCGGACAACGACATCCGGGCCGGGAATGTGCGCTCTGCGGTGGCCCGGATCGACGAAATTGACCAGAACGAGCCGCAGAACAAGTACCTCAGGGGAATGCGCCACGTCTTGTGGGTCTGGCGTGCCCATGCCCTTGGAGATGAAGCACTGGCCCAGGCCTGCGCCGCGGAGGCACAGCGCTTCGCAGGGGAGACCCACCCCGCCATCACCGCACAGCTTGCTGCCTGCCGGGGCCAGTCCGCCCTGTTGCGCGGGGATTTGGCGGCGGCCCTGGCGCAGCTGTGCCGCGCTGCGGAAGTCGGCGCGTGCCTGGGCAGTCCCGCCCTGCTCCGGTGCGAGGGGGACCTGGTGGAAGTCCTCGTCCGGCTCGGCAGGCACCGTGAAGCGGGCCAGGCACTGCTGCGCCTCGAAAGCCGCTCGGTGGGGCTGGGTTCACCCTGGCTGCTGGCTGTCGTGGCGAGGAGCCGCGCCATGCTGGCGGACGGCGAGCAGTCACTGCAGCTGTTCAGCCGGGCGCTGGAAGGCAGGAACGGTCGGGAATCCGTGCTGGAACGCGGGCGGACGCTGCTCTGCTACGCCGAACGGCTGGCCGCGCTGGGCCGGATACGTGACGCCCGCTCCGCCCTGATGCGCGCCAGGGTGATGTTCGAGGAGGCCGGCGCGGATGGCTGGACACACCACGTCACGGGACTTCTGCTGGAAGAACGGGCGGAGCCGGCCGGTCAACGCGGCAACCCTGCACTGCTGCTGCTTGCCGACCATGAGCGTGCCCTGGCCAAAATGGTGGCCCGGGGCATGCGGAACAAGGAGATCGCGGCAACGCTCTACGTATCGGTGCGGACGGTGGAGGTGCGCCTGACCGCCATTTACAGGAAGCTGGGTGTGGAGTCCCGCGCGCAACTGACGGCGCTGGCCGCGGGCAAGGTAAACCCGGCCGCCGAACCGTACGTTCTTCCCGCGGTGTAAAGGATAGTGACAGTTCGGACCCAGCCGGGCGCGGTTCACGCGGTACGCCGCTACCCCTAACTCCCTATTGGAAGGGTTTCGAAAAGTCCCTATTGCGGGGGTATGAGAACCAGGACTAAATTTGCCTGCATCTTGACGTTCAAGAAACGGACGTCCGGCACTGCTGGGTGCCTTCAGTATCTGCTGATAAAGGACGCTGGACATGTCCCGACCCGCCACAGCTCGTGTTGCTCAATCCATCATTTTGGCTGTCATTCTCCTTACCAGCCTCTTTACCGCTCTTGGCAGTGCCCGAGCCGCAGAGAATTACGGCTATCAGAGCATCGGCTATTCAGGGGTGGTCAACCCTCCCACCTCAGATAAACCGCAAAGCAAACTCTGGTGGAACGATGGTTCCTGGTGGGCCGACATGTGGGCGACAGGAAGTGGCTGGCATATTTTCCGCCTCGACAGGGCAACCAGGACCTGGGTGGACACCGGCGTCCTCAATGACAGCCGGAGTAACACTTTGGCTGACACCCTGTGGGACGGCAACAAGCTATACATCGCTTCGCATGTAGTGACCGTGTCCGGGGACGGGACGCCCAAGCCGTCCATTCCAGGGCAGCCGGCCAAGCTTTATCGCTACAGTTATTCCTCAGGCAAATACACCCTGGACCCTGGTTTTCCTACTACTATCACCAATAACAGCAGCGAATCGATGACGATTGACAAGGACACTACGGGCGCAATCTGGGCCACTTGGACGCAGGTTTCCGGAAACGCGACCTCGGGCTACACGAACGCCGTTTATGTGAACGTGTCCACTCCCGGCGGAACAAGTTGGAACACGCCATTTGTTCTGCCCGTGGCGGACCCGAATCCTGCGCCAGATGACATTTCTGCCGTCGTTTCCTTCGGGAGCAACAAGATCGGGGTGATGTGGAGTGATAATCCCGCGGGCACCGTTTATTGGGCAACGCGCACCGACGGAACGTCCCCGACCGCGGCGTCTTCATGGAAGGTCCAGCCCGCTGTTCAAGGAAAGGGCCAAGCGGATGACCATTTGAATCTCAAAGCCCTTCTCGCTGATTCCGCCGGACGAGTCTATGCTGCTTTGAAGACGAGCCTAAATGACACGTACACGGACAAGACGCTGCCACAACTTCAGTTGCTTGTCTTCCGCCCCGGAACCGGTGCTTTCACAAAGTCAACGATTGCAACCGTTGCTGATTGCGTTTCCCGCCCCCAGGTCGTGCTGGACACCACGAATAACGTGGTCAGAGCGTTTCACACTGCGCCTTCCACATCCGTTTCGGGATGCGCATACTCGGGCGTAGCGGGAAGTATCTACGAAAAGACCGCGTCCATGGACAACCCCGTGTTTGGCAGCGGCCGCGGAACTCCCGTCATCCAAGACGGAGCATCCCCAAACATCAATGACGTAACAACAACCAAGCAGAGCCTTAACTCCAGCACCGGTGTCGTGATCCTGGCGAGCAACAACGTCACCAAACGCTACTGGTTCTCGGACCGGTCCCTGGGGTCGGCGCCCGCCCCCAGTCCCTCACCGACACCTACCCCAACCCCTTCCCCTTCGGGAAGCATTAGCGTGGTGGGGACGGCGAGCAGCTATTCCGGTACGGCTGCTCCGATCACCCTCGCAAAACCGGCGGGTACGACCGCCGGTGATTTGTTGGTCGCCGCCTTTACTGCCGATTTAACCCCGTCGGTTAGCAGTGCTCCCGCCGGATGGACGCCACTTGTAAACGGTCTTACCATCGGAAACGGAGCGCGGATCTTTGTCTACTACCGGGTGGCAGGAACGGCTGAGGGCGCCTCTTATACCTGGTCTACCAGCACTGCTGTGAAATGGGGTGGCGGGATGACTGCTTATCGCGGAGCGAGCACATCAAGTCCGATTGACAGCATGGTGGCTACCCGCGTGGACACCAGCTACACGGCGACAAGTATCACGTTGCCAGGAGTAACAACGGCCAGCAACGGTGCCCTCCTTATCGGTGGCGTTGGGTTCGACAGCTCAACTCCTGCGGCATCTCCCCCGACAGGATGGGCAGAGCGCTGGGAGGCGGCGGGTGGACAAATCGCCGAACAGGCCGACAAAGTCCAGACATCCGCGGGCGCCAGCGGCGCAGCCACCTGGACATTTTCCGGGGCCAAAGCAGCGGGGGCCTGGCAAACGGCATTGCGACCATCCGGTTAAGGCTTGCTGAATCTTGAACAAGGCACAACCAAAGCCGCGTGGGAAAAGACGTGCTTGTATCAGCATTTTGACTCTGTTATGCGCCATGGGAATGACCGGTTGCGATGAGGTTACACCCCAACTTGCAGATGATGGGCCTACCGTCCACTTCACTGCAGCCGGTGATGTGGGACTTGGCAGCGGCGCCAAGGGGGTTTTGAACAAAGTACGAGAGCTTGCACCCGACTTCAACATCATCTTGGGTGACCTGTCCTATGAGCAAGGTGCCGAGCAGAAATTCTGCGATTTAGTACAACAACTGCTGGGGCCAGAAATTCCCACTCTGCTTGTGGCTGGCAACCATGAGAGCAATGGTCCCGACGGCTACATAAGCAATTACGTGGAATGTCTTCCGAATCGGCTTCAAGGATTGCAAGGAGACTACGGTAAGCAATGGTACGTAGACGTCCCGGACGAGAATCCGATAGTTCGGCTGATCATGGTCTCGCCGGGTTTGGAATTTCCCGACGGTAGAACGGACTATTCCAAGGGCAGCGCATCTTACCTATGGACCGAAGCCGCTATTGATACAGCCAGAGAAGCGAAAATTCCCTGGACGATAGTCGGTATGCACAATATGTGCTTCAGCATAGGACACTATGGGTGTGATGCCGGCCAAGCATTCCTAAACCTGCTCGTTAGGAAAAGTGTTGACCTTGTACTCACAGGACACGAGCACGTCTATCAGCGCACTTTCCAGATTGGATACGGCGACGGATGTCCTTATCTCTTCGTGCAGGAAGTCAATCCGAAGTGCGTGACTGATTCGGACAGCAGTGTGAACCAAGGCAACGGAACCGTCTTCGTCACCAATGGTGTCGGAGGTCAGAGCTTGAGGGACATCAACACGGAAGACGCTGAGAAGCCCTACTTCGCCGCATGGTCAGGCGCCAACTACAGCCCGGCTAAGGGTACCGCCCACGTGGTCTTGGATAGCACCCACATGAGAGTGGACTTTATTCCTTCCCGCGGATACGAGTTTCAAGATTCATTCCGTATCGAAAGGTGAGATAGCGCCTTCTTTGGCCGCCGCGCACCCTGCCAGTGGGCGATAGCACACCATCGCGCCAGATCCTTCATGACTCGGCAATGCCCGTGATGCCTGTTACTGGATTGTGACTTAGCGCTGCGTCTCCGGTACGGTCTACCTCTGGGGCTGCCCCAGCCGGCCCAATCCCGCAAGACGCCTAACTCTGCCACTTACGGGATCCCGAGACTCCTGGCAGAGGCGGGGGACCCACGTGTCCCGGGCATGGTTCTGCCTGCCCTCGGGGTGAAGTCACGGCAAACCTCATGAGTGGCCGGATGCTCTCATCCGAACCCGACAGCTAACCCCGCAGGCGACGAGAGGCACTACTCATGTCTGCATCTACGGATCAGCCGCGCACAAAAGCGCATCAGTCCATGGAAGAACCGGTTAATTCGACCCGTATTCATTCCGAACCTCACCGTTACACCGGGGTTCTCAAACGCCCACTCACGGTGCGCCTGGCCACGACTGCCTTTGTTGCCCTATTAGGCGCCGCCACTTTGGGGCTCTCAGCAAACACCGAAGCTCTGAATGTTGAACGGGTAACCAACTCCGCAAAGCAGCAGCCCGTTGCATCGCACATGCATCGCGACCAGCTCCTCCAGGCAACTGCCCCACTGGAACCTACTACAGAGGCGACGGTGGAACCCGACGCCGCCCCTGCCCCTGTTCCGGCGGCCAGCGAGCCACCACTTCCGGAAACAACACTGGAGTCCACGCTGGCACCGGCTTCGGCCCCCCTGGCGAATCTGGCATCGACTTCTACCCCGATGCCTACCGGAGTTCCAGGCGGATGGGTTATGACCTTCAATGACGAATTCAATGGAAGTTCCCTCGATACGACCAAGTGGTCCGACTGCTGGTTCTCCCCCACATGTGGTGAGATGAACAAAGTCAGCACCAGCCCGAGCAATGTCGCAATCAAGGATGGCAATCTCGCACTGACGCTGGCCTCGTCCACTTCCGGCGCCCTCGTTTCCAGCAATCCCAAGGGCGGGGCGGGCAGTGGCTATCAATTCACCACTGGTTACGTGGAGGCCCGCATCAAGTTCCCCGGTGACGCTAACGGGCTGTACAACTGGCCTGCGTTCTGGTCGACCGGGCAGTCATGGCCTACGACTGGGGAAAATGACATCGCAGAAGTCCTCAAGGCTAAAATGACCGTGAATTACCACTCAGGTTCCGGTACGCATAACCAGGGCACAGTTCCGGGTGACTGGGCGAACCAATTCCACACTTTCGGCTTGCACCGTACGGCAACCTCATCCGACGTGTACTTTGATGGGGTTAAAGTCAAGTCCTATCCCACGGACGATGGCAACGCGCCGCAGTATATTGTCCTCAACGTTGGGGCAGCGTCTACTAATCCAGTTTATGGGCCAGCCTCGGAGGTACAGGTCGACTACGTTCGCGCTTGGCAGTGATTTTCCTCCCTTATAATGGGCTCACCTGGACGGCGGCGGCATATCCCGCCGCCGTCCATTTTTGGCAGTTTCTCACTTTCAAAAAACAAGCCGGCGGCCCATCCGGTTCTTCCCATCATTTAGTAAACTCTTGCAATGAAGCTTCTGTACATAACAGAAAGTGTCCCTAACCGAGATCCTGTGCTGGGTGATGGAAGCTCTCTCATCCCCTTCGAGGTTTTGCGTCACCTACCTGCTGACGTGACGGTAACATTGCTGACATTCTCCGGGCCCGTGACGGTGCCGGATGAAGTTCGATCACGCTGCAACTCTGTGCATGTTGTCCCTCGACGAAGCAGGACGCTAGCTGCACTCCGTTCAGGCCTAGGCGTGAACGGACTAGGGCGGCAAGAACGATCGACGAGGCGTGCCCGAGAATTAGTGGCAGCATTGTCCCTGCAACAGGACGCTACGCTGATCCACGGGCCCCACGCGCTGTTTCTCTCCCACTATGTTTGGGGTCCTCTGGTCCTGCAGACTGTTGATCCTTGGTCTATCCGGGCGGCCATGGATACTGCCATCGCAGGAAAGTTGATGCCAGCATATAAAGTCAGGGCGTATCTGGCTCTGCGGGCAGAACGACGCCTCCCGGCCCGTGCGCGGCTGTTGACCGTCGGTGCAGGAGACGCTGCCGCGTGGAGCAAGAAGCTGGCGCGGCCCGTGACCAGCGTTGCCAATGGAGCAGAGTCTGCGCCTCGTTACCGGGGGAAACGGAACTCTCCGGTGGTTTGCTTCGTGGGGAGCCTCAATTATGGTCCCAATATCGACAGTGCTCATGTGCTGGTCAAAAAAATTGCACCAATGGTCTGGGAGCACGTTCCCGATGCGAAATTCGTTGTTGCGGGTCGCCAACCTGCGGACTCAGTTCTTGCGCTGTCTGCTGATCAGGTTGAAGTCCTGGCTAATGTCCCCTCCGTGATGGACGTATTCAATGGTTCGGATGTGGCGGTCTTCCCAGACGAGCACGGCGTCGGCATACGGAATTCCGTCCGGGAAGCCTTGGCTGCAAATGTGCCCGTTGTGGCGACACCTGTCGCCGCCCGTGAACAGGCTCCGCATCCTTTGCTAACTATCGAAAAGGACCCGACACAATTCGTAGACCAGGTCGTAAACCATCTGAACGGCGGCCCGCCGAGGCTCATGTCCGATACCGGTTCTGAAGTCCGGACGTGGACGCAAACTGCTGCAGATTATCTGGATCAAATTCACTTGGCGGTGAACGACTGGCACCTGAAAGAAGGCAAAACCCCATGACACCAGGCGGAGACCTTGCGCGGGCAGGAGCAAGCGGCGCGATGTGGCAAGGTCTTGCCTTCGTTTCAGGCCGGCTGATCGTACTTGCGACCACTGTGGTCTTGGCAAGACTCCTCTCACCGGAGGAATACGGGCTGGTTGCATTTGCCTTAGTGCTGATGTTATACACCGAAAGCGTTGCTGACGCAGGAGTAGCCCAAGCTCTGGTCTATTTACCCCGAACCAAGGTTATGGCGCAGTCCGCACTCCTGATCTCGCTTGGTCTAGGCACCTCCCTCGCGTTAATTGTTGCATTGGGGGCGCCTCTAACCTCAGAAGTATTTGGTTTTCCCGCTGCCGTCCCATTGATCCAAGTCATATCAGTATCAATTTTTGCTACTTCATGCGGGGCAGTTCCTGAAGCCCTGCTCAGACGCGATCTCCGCTTCAGGCAGCTGACTGCAGCCCCCGTAATCCGGGCAGCTTTAATGGGTTCGGTTACTCTTCTTCTGGCTTTTCAAGGACAAGGCGCATTGTCTCTTGCACTAGGAACCGTGGCGGGTTCAGTGGGTTATGCTGCCACGTGTTGGTACCTAGTCCGCCATGATGCGCCCTGGAGGTTTTGGCGATCGAGTTGGCACTCCATCCGGGCTAACCTGTCCTTCGGTGCGCCTGTAGCGGGCAGCAGCTTACTTGCCCGGCTGATATTTGATGTGGATTACCTCATTATTGGACTTGTTCTGGGCGCCCAAGCGCTCGGTTATTACACCTTGGCATTCCGGCTTCCGGAAGCCCTTATTTTGAATGTATTCTTCGTACTCTCAACTGTGCTGTTTCCCCTTTATACACAGGTCCGTGACGACCCTTATCGACTCCGGGCCGGATACCTGAAAAGCATGCAGATTCAAGCGTTGTACGGGGTCCCGGCAGGCGTTGGCCTCGCTGTCCTGGCACCCGTGCTTGTGCCTTTGCTTTTCGGTCCCCAATGGGGAGACGCTGTGCTCCCTCTGACCTTATTGGCCATATATGCCGCCGTTCGTTCGCTGGGAGCAGGGGCGAATGACGTGTACAAAGCCCTCGGCCGGCCCGGGCTTTCAATAACTATTTCCATAATCCGGCTTTTGATTTTGGTGCCGGTGCTTTTTTTTGCCACCCAATGGGGCATCGCCGGAATTGCGTCAGCTCAACTCGCAGTTGCCGTGATTTTCGCAGTGGGTATGCAGACGGTAGCAGCGAAAGTAATCCGGATCAGGACGAGCATGATGTTTCAGGCAGTGCTACCCGGACTGGTATGCGGGGCCGCTGTGGCAGTTTCCGGATTGATTACCTTGGTGCTGCCATTGCTGGGCGGCGCCGCCACCGCCGTCTTGGTCATATTCGTCGCACTGCCGATGGTCTACTTGATTCTGCGCTTAGGCTTCCCGGAACTGCACAAAGACCTTCTGACCCTGGTCCGCCTACGGTGATCGGCTGGGCCAGTTGCTAACCGCATGGCGCCACAGCCAAAAGTCCCGGTCAGCAGCGATCACTGCGTTCACGTCTACCCGGTTTTGGTCTTTGCCCGATGAGCTACTCAACCGATATGACAGGGTCGCCGCAGACCGGGCCCATGTCGCGATCACCAGCAACGGGAGGATGGCGGAGTCGACACTGCGAAGCGCAAGGTGCTCCCTCAATGGCTCCAGCGCCCATCCCCCCTTTCCGAACGCGTGGTCAAACGATTTAAGTTGGTCTTGCCTGGCAAAGGCCTGCTCGCGCGATTCCGTTAGGTACTGCAGGTAGAACACGAGGTCGTGGCCTGGCACGCCATACGGACTTGCACGTTCCCAATCCACAACCTGTAGTTTGCCCCGGGGCTTAAGAAACAGATTGGGGTGGCTCATATCCCCATGCTCCATCACAGCTGGCAGCGGGGTCGTCATCAGCGGCGCCAGCACCTGGTGAGTTCGCTCAATCAATTCATGGAGGCCAGCGTCGTTAGGAACCAAACTGCTGAGGGCACGCAGCGGTTCGCCTATCGATCGCTGATACCAGTCGGGATTGTTTCCGGCGGAACTCGTGCAGGGCAGTGACCCGATGAAATTGGTGCCAGCAGCGACAGCCGTCTCTATGTCGGTAGCCACCACCTTGGGATCCAGGGGAACCCCCGACAGGGCGGTCTCCACCAACACCGTATGTCCGCCAACGACTTCTATGGCGAGAACCTCTGGCACGCCCTTGGTTGTATCCAGTCCCTCGGCATTCAGGCGTTGCAGGACGCATGCTTCATGCCGGACGCCATCATTGTCGCCGGGTTGGCGCGGCACCTTCACAACGAGACGGGGTTCCGGATTCTTCGGAGCGAAGACAAGCCCGACTACATGCCTAGAGGTGGCAAATCTCGGGGTTAATAAAACAGTTTCCCATCCATCTGCCAGCCCATGCTGATCCAGTCCGAGATCGGACCTGCGTTCATGCAGGAAATGATCAATGAATCTCATTTCTGGTCCTTCACCCCTGTCGGCGGCCTGTGACTGTACCGCAAGGTATCGCCAGATTGAACACTCCCGAGTTGAGGGCAATCTTCCCTGCAAGAGCTTTAACCGTGCCGTACCGGACGTCCTTGTGGAGTGAGAGGGTATGGCGCACAGCCACCGACGAGGCCGTGGGAACTATGCGCACGGCGCGCTCGAGTGTAGGCACCTGCCAGTCAACGTTTATGTCAGTGAACCCCTGTCGAGCGAATGCCCGCTTCCAACCAGCTATTGTCCACGGCCGCGAGACGCTGAAGAATGACCGCCGGACCTGAGCACAAACCCAACCACCGGGTTCCACAGCTGACACGGCGGCTTCAAAGGTCTTCCGGTCAGGCTCGGAGAGAACAACGACGTCGAATTGGGGCATTCTGCCTGGCACATCAGCCCCTATGCGAACAGCATGCGGGTCCATATGGCGAAGTCCGGATACAAATTCTCCACTTAGCCTTCCCCCGTAGCCTACCCTTTGCGGATTTATGAGTGGGATCAGGAAGCGCCAGTCGAGCAGGGCCCAGCGGTGCAGGGGAAGCTTTGCCTCTTCTTGCCGGCGGTTCCCAGCGATCCCACATCTAGTAGTAAGCGCGTCCCATATAAGTCCTGTCGCTCGCTGTAGGACGGTATTCTTGGCTAAGGAAGCATCGAGGACCCTGGCTGATGGAAGCCGCCGTGAGAGTTCCAGGTACGCATTCCGCCAGTCTTCCAAAATGCTTGCGCTATGCTCGCCCTTCCGGGCAAACATCACCTCTCCGGGCGCATCGAGAACCAGGAGGATGTCCGGGTTCGGTCCCACCCGCAAGGCAAGTTGATCGGTGAGTCTATCTAGGGCGTTACCTGCTTTTGCTGTGGGAAGTAGAGCGTCGTAGGCAACTCTGTCCATGAGCACAAGACGTCCTCTAAAGCTGTGGTACCTAACAACAAGCCCCCCACGAATCGTCCTGTATATCTTCTTGCCAGTACGCCCTCCAGGAAAGTGCCGCAGCAGTCCATCCCAATGACTGGCGCCCCATAGTCCCATGTAGACGCACTTGACCGGCAACGGGATTGAGGCTCGCAGTCCCTCCAATAAGGTCGTCTTTCCACCGCCATCAGGCGCCACTGCTCCAATGATCAAACCTCGCCCATGCACTCCGGGGGTCAAGAGGCGAAGTACCCTGTTACGTATAGCTCTGAACCAGCCCCGACGCGGCCGTTCAGCCCAGGTACGAGTGATTTTTGCAGCAAGGTAAGGAATGCGATCAAAATCTTCCGACCTAATATATTGCAAAATCGCAGCGGCAGTGCCGGGACGGGTTTGGCGGTCGACGAATGCACCTAGGGGATCTTCCGGCGCGACCACCTCGGCAGCGCACAGAGCGATTGCTTGTCTTTCCGTGACAATCTCGCCCTTGTCGAGTACCAAATGAAGCAGCTGCAGCCAAGCCTTGTCTGATGGACAAGGCACCCACAGTATTCCCAAGGCGACTCGGCGGGCGAGGACATCCGCGGCCACCTCCGTCGGCCTTTGCTGATAGCGCCCGAATGCAATGTCAGAAACGACGTCCAGCTTAAGCCAAAAGTCAGAGTCAGCAACGTAGGAGAAGTAGAAGCGATGACTCCCGTGACCTCGTGCTTTAACATGGCAAAACCCTACGTCTGCGAGTACCCCATCAAGTGCGGGGAGCAGCGCTGGGTCTACCAGCAGATCAACATCGCCGGCGGGTTGATCCAGGTCATCCTCTCCCCTCAGCAACAACCAAGGAATTCCACTCTCATCGATACTTCTAAAAGCCGCGGCGAGTGCAGGATTAAGGTTTCGCGCGGTCTCTGGACTAAAACTCGACATATGCATACTGCACCACCCAATCGATTTCGATATGGCCTGCTACGTCTCGAGCCGGAAACCTCGTGCTTGCCTGTAACGATGTTTCCGCCTGCAAGGTCCACCGCATGGGATCAGTTGGAACACCGGATGACTTCCGTGTTTCATCAACCAACTTACCGTCCAAGAACCATCTCACTTTGCCCGGGGTCCACTCTGTAGTCGCCACATGCCATTTGCCGGGGCCAGACGAAGAGTACTTACGGTAGGACGGGTCGAACTTCATTGCTCCATCCTCGAATGAGCCTTTGATAGCAGAGGCGCCATATAGCTGTCCGTCGAGCGAGCCTTCTGGCCAATCGATCTCACCATCGTTCCAGTCGTCGCTCACTGGCCATAGCATGAATGCGATCTTGTAGCCGGGCAAAGAATCGTACCTAAAGCGGATGGAGTACCGCCCATACTTTTGGCCGTTGTAGCCGAAGGGCACGGTGCTGGCTACCCGGGGAACTCCATCAGTATGAAGGAAGTAATCAAGTTTCCCATTCCGGACAGAAAGGACAGCATCGGGAGTATAAATACCCCTTCCCGATGAGTCGGGAAAGCCATCGTAACCGCGCATGTCGGGCCCGTAAACCTCGTCTACTTTCCCTGCTGCAGCATTTTGGGTGAAGTCCTGGACACCTGTTTGGCGCCAACCCGGCAAATCTCCCAGGGGAATAGAGGCGGTATCGGAAGGGATGCCACCGTCGGACCAGTGTGTTCCTACAGTTCCCTTGGAGTATTGGTCAAACACGATAATCCCGAGTCCGGCGATAGCCGCTATCAAGAGAGCACCTTTTACATGCCGGTCCTTCGAGTACGTAAACCTGTTATCCCGAAGCCGCAAATCTATAGATCCTGACTGTTTCGTTATTAAAGACAAGTTCCACCCCCAAGTCACTCTTCAAGACTCTCTCAAGTCTCGGCAATAGATATGCCTCACGAGTCCCCTCACGAATAGCATGTCGCAACTGGTCGTCTGAAATGACTACATATGCATCTTCTTCGTTACGAAGCTTCTCGGTATAGTCGCGCAACGTCTTCATGGTTACGTTGCTTTCTGATTCTTCAAAGTACTTTGTGAGAACCGTAACCGTTCCCCATTTCAAATATCGGGGATAATTTGCGCCAATCAGCAAGGGGAAAAAGTATTTTGTCTTCAATACCAGGTCACCGGGACTTAGGTTTTCATCCAGCCACTGGCTCGCAGTTACATCCCCTTTTGCTACCCGGTAGTCTGCTTCAGGCTGATAGTGCACCGTCGTGAACATCATGGCCATTGCGATTAGAGCGGTACAGGCACCAGCTACAGCCCTCCGTGTTCGGATGGGACCGGACCAGAACAGCCAGGCCACGCCGACAGCAAGCCAGGGTAGCGAGAACAGGAAGATCCGGAAACGTGCCTCGCCTCCGTAGGATTGAACCAACAAGCCAAGAGCCGGAGAGAACGCCATCCAGGCCACGACGATCGTCGAACGTATATGACCTTGTAGCAGCCGCCTGAAAAATCCCGCAACAGCAAGGACTCCCACTAAAATCGTTAGGATCACTGCGAAGTTAGCCAAGGTGTGACCTGTCAGTTCCCAAGTACCCACCATCACTGAATGTGATGGCGGCGGGCGGTAACCTGTGTTGGCGAAGAGGTCGAACCCGCTGAATAGGCCGTACTTGCCTTTGATGTATGCGAGATTTGGGACAAAATACACCAAGGGAACCGCTAACAAAACCGGCCCCAGCCATCGCGGCTTAAAATATCCAGCAACAAATAGTGGAAAAAGACCAAGTATCGCCATATAGGGAGTCAGTTGATGACTAACTACGATGGCGGCCTGGAGCACCAAGCAGGCCACGATTAGTGGCGCTTGTACGGGGTAATTGTCCCGATCCCACTTCTCATCGAGATCGTACGGTTTTTGTGATCGGTACAGCTTTCCCTTCCGCCAGTCGCGAATCCAATTCTCAACCTTTTGCGCACGCTGGTTCGGGATGCCCCGGAGAAAGGACAAGACCAACAGACACATGGAAAGGTGCAGGGTATACCCCAAAGACTGCGGCGCGTAGTAATTCTGGTTCACCCAGTTACAAAGCGTGAATACCAGCGTTGCCGTCCAGTAGACGCGTGGGCGGTTAGAGAGAGTCCTCGCTATAGCAAGCACAAGCACTGCGTCTACGAGTGCGAACCCTGTTTCGGCCCACGCTGCATAATCGAGCGCGTTTCGATAACCCATGGCTTCGCCAAGGAAAGCGCTGACAGAAAAGAACCCGGGCCAGCGGTTATAAATGTCAATGGACGGATCGACCTGACCTGTGCCCGTGATGAGGTTAGTTACAGCAATGTGCTTGTAGGTCCACGGAAAACGGGGCGCACTCGCGAGCAGCGCAGGGGTTGCATAGAGGATGACCGTGAGCAAACCCAGGGCCGAACTCATAAGTGCAGGTGGAAAAGGATTGCGGGCGACGATTAACCAAACACTTACAGCAACAGATATCGCAAGGGCCAGGTACCAGACGATCGGCAATTGCGGCAACAGCCCGAAGTCGTCAAGCGGTCCTGGCCGGACCGTGTTGACACCTATAATCCAAAGTGAAGCCGCAAGCACCAGGATTGCCCAAGCAAAAAGCTGTGGTCGCTTAGACGAGCCATTCCGGTCCGGTCTACGGCGCCGCTCCCCAGGCCGGGGTAAACTTTCCGCCATCATCGATGTGCCGCGAAATGCTCCGGGTGCGAGCATAAGCGCGGTTGAAGACGCCAGTAAGACCACCACGGCCGTAGGCCGCGCAAACCAAAGACCACTCCGCGACATAAGTACGGCCAGCACAACATAGAGCGAGCAACTAGCGGCCGCGGTCCAGGCCAGCCTAGCTGCGGGATCGAGACTATGAAGCCGGCGTGTTATCATCCATCCGGGTACCAAGAGACTGACTGCGAGCTTGAAAGCCGCCAGTGGGGCGTCCGTAACATCGAACATGATCAAAGCGGACGCCATCACTCCGCAAGCGGCCATGCATGCGTTCACATAGCCTACGCGATTGATCCATGCCCGATAATGCTGTGATGGTTGCACTTTGTCATTGGTAAGTAATGCCATTCGACTTACCTCTTCGCTTGCGGTTCGAACAAGTTGCCTGTCTTTGCGTGAAAAATGTCCTTCGTCATGGATCTGCCTTTGCTGAAATCCTGCGTTCAAGGAGGTAGTTGAAGGGGCCCATACCAATAGACAGTAATTCCAGTTTCATGATGCCTGTCAGTGCCGGGTCCACGGGGTTCTGCCGTTGTCTCGAAACTTGAATATTCCGTAAGGCAGCCCAAAAAACACCTGGAGTTCTGGTCATCGCAACACGTGCTGTTTCTGGATCTAGAAATATCTTTGTTAGCCATGCGCCAAGGCCACTCCCGTAACTGCGCGCCTGCTCTCGTAACTCCCAAAGCTCTTCCCGATGACGGTGCCATACAATCGCCGAAGGCTGAACAACCAAGGAGTACCCGGCAAGAATGATCCGTGTGAACATGTCGATATCTTCCCCGCCGCCGGTTCGGGTGCCAGCTCCCAAAGCCACGTCGAATCCTCCCAGGCAACTAGCCACCCTCCTATTCACTGCGAAGTTTGCCCCCGTACCAAAGGCACTTGGACAAAAAGGAAATTTCGGCAGGTTTTCCGGGGGATGTGCCATCGAGTAGATCGCTGGCTTGACGACTTTGGACCAACTGACTCGTTTGTCGAAATAATGCTGAGCAGGAGATCGAATTTCGCCCGCGGGTACCAGGCCCGTGACGCAAGCGGCGTCCTGCGCCCGCTCAAACCCGGCGGCAATCTCCCGAAGCCACGCACGGTCAACTATGACGTCGTCGTCAGTGAACGCCACTATGTCTCCCCGCGCTCTTCTCAGCCCCGCATTCCGCGCCTGTGACAACCCCGGAACAGGTTCCTCCACAAGAGTGATCGGTGCACGTCCAAATTCCTGGAGAACCATGTCCCGCGTCTCCGTGTTGTTTGGCGCGTTGTCCACCACAAGAACATCAAAGTCGGGGTAATCAAGGTCAGCAATGGCAGATAAAGCGAGGCGCAACTGGGCTGTGCGGTTCCGAGTGCAAACGACCACCGTAACGGTCCTGGCGGGTATGTTTGGCGTGGCTTGGGCGGCCGCCGGCAGTCTGCTTATTGCTTCTTCCAGGATTAGTCGTTCAATATAGCCTTGGGGTGCTCTAACATCCACGAAACCCCGGACTGCTGCACCCTGCCTAACCAGCAACCTGGCTCGCAGGTAACCCGAACTGTCCTGCAACTGAAATCGCTTATAGCTCCCGAGTTTCTCGATGTCGATGACGCCTATCCAGATCGCTTGCGACCATCCAGGAGGGCTGGCGTTCTTCATGACCGGCTCCAGGATCAAGGCCTCCCCCTCACCTGATGCCATAGATACCGATGCAAGGCGTTCCGTCACTGGACTTTCCTCCATGGCAGAGCCGGCTGCAGTAAAGCCTTAGCAGTATTTGAGTCTGGAGCAATAAGCCGTCGGCCGCGGAAATACCCGGCCGTGGTACAAGCCAGGACGGCCACTACAGCGCCCGCCCTGCCGAGGCCGGCAGGATTGCCTTCACGGCCGAAGTCATACAACCCGGTAAAGACAGCGCGAGGCAGAACACTTCGCACGTACCTTCGTTCCGGTCCCAGCGCTCTTTTATGCCCGACGATCTGACTGACCTGAGCTTTGGAAAGACCCTCGGACCAGGATCGGGACAGCATGTAGCGGAGCGTTGCCCTGTTGGCCGGTACGTGGTGCCGTACTAGTGCCGCGGGTTCGTAGACGATGCGGGATCCGGGCGAGCCCATCCGGGAACGGATGCAAATCTCGGTTTCCTCACAGCCCAGCGGGACACTCCCCTGGCGGCCAAGGGAGTGATTGAACCCCCCCACCTGGCGCAGGACCTCCAGCCGGAACGACATGTTCGCACCTATGACGTTCCTGACTTCTGAGGCCACCCTGGGCATTCCCCTATGGCTGCAGCCCACGATCCAGTCGAGCTCTTCCCCGAAATAGCTCGGCCGGCCCGTTTCCCAGACGGGCTCGACCCGTCCGCCAACGGCAAGGACGTCGGGATCGTCGTACAGCGCCACCAGGTGCTGAAGCCAGTCCGGCGCGGCTTCGGCGTCATCGTCGAGGAAGGCGACGATGTCCGTGTCAGCGAGGCTCACGCCGGTGTTGCGCGCTCCGGAGAGACCCTTTGGTCCCCTGTTTTCGACGACTGTGACGTCGTCGACCACTTCGATGAGCCGCTCGTACAGTTCCACGTTGTGGTCGATCACCACCACGGTCTCCTGCGGACTTACTGTCTGCGCCCGCACGGATTCGATGACGTCCAGCAGATTTGCCCAGCGGTCCGTGGTGTAGGCGCAAATCACCACAGTGACGCTGGCACTTGAAAAGTGCTTCATGTCAGGCCGCTTCCCGCACGGACAGGAGGCTTTGCGGGTCCACCGGGATGCGGGGGAACCGGACGTTCGCGTAGGTGTACTTGACCCGGCGCAGGGCTTCCGGACGGGCACCCGCGGTGGGGGCCTCCCACAGCGCGCATTCCCGGGCCATCGTGCGGAGCACCCGCCAGCCGTCGCGGAAGGTCTGCAGGTTGGAGGCACCCGAAATCCGGTCGAGTTCGATGCTGGGTACTTCCGCGATCCGGAGGCCGGCGCGCGCCGCCCGGACGATCAGCTCGGTTTCAATTTCGAAACCGTCGGACTCCAGCTCCAGCACTTCCAGGCACTCGCGCCTGAAAGCGATATATCCGTAGCAAAGGTCCGAATAGTTGCTGCGGAGGATCGTGTTTGCCAGGCCCGTCAGGGCACGGTTTCCCGTACGGCGCAGCCACGTGAGGTCCTCGGACCCGCCCCCGGTGACATAGCGGGATCCCTTGACGAAGTCATAGTCGTGCTGGAGGGGGGAGACAAACCACCCGATTTCCTGGGGGTCCATGCTCCCGTCCGCGTCCAGCATGACGATGATGTCGCCGGAAGCCGCGGCGAAGCCTGCGCGCAGGGCCACACCCTTGCCCTTGCGTTTTTCCTCCACAATGACAACGTCTTCACGGAGCGCCCTGGCTACTCCGACCGTATTATCCTGGGAGCGGCCATCGACGATGATGACCTCGTCCACGTAGGAGGGCATCCGGCGCATTACCCACGGAAGGTTCTTTTCCTCGTTGAGGGTTGGAATGACTACGCTGACCGATGCCTGGGCCATAGCTACCGCCGGCTCGGAAAACATGCTCGATAACTGGGTCGAGATAGACAAAGACTTCACCACTTCTTGACTTCGACGGAGTTTGGGACGGTGGCGCGCCCACTTGTGGTGGTTGCGCCGGTCGCACTATCCGGTCAAGGTCTGGTCTTTGGCCCCCAGCAACACACAGCCAACGACTTGCCCGTGGGGAAGAGCCTACTTACGGGCGCGCCTGGTATCACGAGTAGCAAGTACTCGCTTTTCACAGGCATTTTTACGGATATTCCGTAGGTAGCGGGGTTTATGCATGTCCAAACCATTAGGTATAGGGGGTGGCACTCAAGAAAAGATCAATAGGTAGGGGGTTTCGTTGCCCGTATGTACCAATGGGTTTAACCTCACTGCACAGGTATGCCGTCACTTCTGGGGAGGCGGCTACACGACCCCTTCCAAACCTGCGCCCAGGAGTCAAGGCAATGCCTTTCACCCTCTACTTGAGTCGAAGCAAGACCGCCTTGGTCATGTCGCTGATCATTGCATCCAGCCTTCTGATTGGTGTGGGCAAAGCTGAAGCGGCCGATCAGTACGGCACACCCAGCATCGCCTACTCCGGAGTCGCTAACCCACCTACCTCAGACAAACCGCAAAGCAAGCTGTGGTGGAACGATGGATCCTGGTGGGCTGACATGTGGAAGACCGGAACCGGCTGGAGCATCTTCCGTCTGGACCGCAGTGCCCAATCCTGGGTAGACACAGGAGTCACGAACGACATCCGCGGCAGCACCCTTGCTGACACCCTTTGGGACGGAACCCATCTCTATATCGCTTCGCATGTCGTCACGATTACGGGGGACGGGACCCCAAAACCCTCCATCACCGAGCAGCCGGCCTATCTCTACAGGTATAGCTATTCGGAGGGGAGCTACACGCTTGACGCCGGCTTTCCAACTGTTATCACCGATAACTCCAGCGAGTCCATGACTATTGACATCGATTCCAGAGGGGGTCTGTGGGCCACGTGGACGCAAGTAGGTGGAAACACCGCCACCGGGTTCACCAACAGCGTCTACATCAATTACGCAGCCGACTCCGGAGCCAACTGGCTTACCCCTTTCCTACTTCCCGTGGCGAATCCCAATCCCGCGCCTGACGATATCTCAGCTGTAGTTGCTTTCAGCAAGAGCCAAATCGGCGTGATGTGGAGCGACCACAGAGCGGACACGGTTTGGTGGGCTACGCATAAGGACGGGGAGGCGGCGACAGAGGGCTGGAAGGTGCAGCCCGCCCTGAGGGGCAAGGGCCAGTCAGACGATCACTTGAATCTCAAGACGCTTCAAGCTGACTCCTCAGGGAGGGTTTTCGCGGCCGTGAAGACGAGTCTGAATGATAGTTCCACTGATCCAAGCCTGCCCCAACTTCTCCTTCTGGTATTCCGGCCAGGCACGGCAGCATTCAGTCAGTCAACTATCTCCGTAACGGGGGATTGTGTTTCCCGACCCCAGATAGTGCTGGACACCGCTAACAATTTGGTCCGCGCATTTCAGACCGCGCCGCCCAACTCCGTCAGCGGATGCGCCTATTCGGGGGTTGCAGGCAGCATCTATGAAAAGACAGCCCCACTGGATAACCCAGTGTTCGGGCCCGGTCGGGGGACGCCCATAATGCAAAGTCCCTCTTCGTCCAACATCAATGACGTGACTACAACGAAGCAAAGCGTGGATGCCTCCACCGGGCTCGTGGTTTTAGCCAGCGACAACGTGGCGAAACGTTACTGGTTTTCTGATAGACCGTTGGGATCCGTTCCCCAACCACCAGCCGCGTCCTTTACTGCCACCCCCAGCACAGGCACAGTTCCTTTGACTATCACCTTTACGGACACGTCATTGGGTGGGCCGACTTCATGGACCTGGAACTTCGGGGATGAAAGCACTTCAACCGACCAAAACCCGGTCCACACCTATCTAGCAGCGGGAACGTACACGGTACGACTCACGGCGACAAACAATGCCGGCTCTACATCAACGATTTCTACGGTGGACGTGGTACAGCCAGCTCCTCCTGCCAGCCGCATCACAGTCGTAGGTTCGACCTCGACAACTGCAGGGACTGCGGCGAGGACCGTTACGCTTCAAACGCCAGCCGGTACAACGGCAGGCGATGTGCTTATTGCTTCTCTCACCGGCGACTTCAACCCTTCCCTGACCAGTGTTCCGGAGGGTTGGACCCCCATCATGAACCCGTTGTCGATCAACAGCTCGGCGACAACCGGCGCCAGGAGTTTTGTCTATTTGCACGTGGCCGGGCCAGCTGAACCCCTCATGACTACATGGACATTCGACAAATCGGTGAAATTGGGCGCGGGTGTAACTACCTACCGAGGAGTAAACACCGCAACTCCACTAGATAGTCCTACCGTGACCGCCGTTGATGTCACCTACACTGCCAAGAGCATCACAGCGGCCAGCATTACCACCGCGAGCGACGGAGCAATGCTGATAGGGGGAGCGGCCTGCGACTGCGGTGCTCAGGCGTTTACTCCGCCTGACGGTTGGACAGAACGCTTCGAAGCTGAGGGCCAAATTGCAGAGCAAGCTGACAAGACACAGACCACGCCAGGACCAAGTGGCACCGCCACATGGTCAATGTCCGGCGCTCGCGCTGCCGCGGTGTGGCGGACCGCCCTGAAGCCCATCAGCTAGGCGGACTCGTCTCACAGGGCAGTCCGGTAGAACAGCTCCGTCACCGCAGCCAGCCGCCACGGGTCCTCCACGCCGCACAATTCCCGGGCCGAGTGCATGGACAGCAGGGGCACACCAACGTCCAGGGTCCTGATACCCAGGCGGGTGGCCGTGAGGGGCCCGATCGTGGAGCCGCACGGGATCGCGTTGTTCGAGACAAATTCCTGGTAGGGCACGCCTGCCTCGCCGCACAGCCGGGCCCACGCCGCAGCCCCGTGGGCGTCCGTGGCGTACCGCTGGTTCGCGTTGATCTTCAGCAGCGGCCCGCCGTTGAGCACCGGATGGTTGGCGGGATCGTGCCGCTCGGCATAGTTGGGGTGGACCGCGTGGCCGGCGTCTGCAGAAATACAGAACGACGCCGCCACCGCCTGCCGCCGCTGGCCCGCCGAGGCGCCAAGGCCGTCGGAGACGCGGACCAGGACGTCTTCGAGGATGGGTCCGCAGGCACCTGAGCGCGAGTTGGAGCCGATCTCCTCATGGTCGAACGCTGCGAGCACGGCGATGGGCGACCCGGCAGGTGCACTGGAAGCGTGGGCAATCAACGCAACCAGGCCGGCATGGGTGGACGAAAGGTTGTCCAGCCGCCCGGATGCGAAGAACTCGCCCGACCCGCCGAAAACCGCGGGTGGCTGCGTATCCGCGATGACGACGTCGTACCCGCCGATCTGTGCGGGATCCACCGAAGCGTCCGGGACCGCGCCGGCCAGCACCTTCAGCACGTCGAAGTCCGCCGGGTTCCCCAGCCCCCAGACCGGGTTCATGTGCCGCTGTTTGTCCAGCGTGAGCCCGTCATTGACCGCGCGGTCCAGGTGGATGGCCAGCTGCGGGAACCGGAGCAGCGGTCCGGTCGCGGCCAGGTGCTCAGTCCCGTCCAGCATCACCAGGCGGCCGGCCAGCTGCAGCTCCCGGTCCAGCCAGGAATTGAGCAGCGGACCCCCGTAGATTTCCACCCCGGCCTGCAGCCACCCGTGAGCGCCGGTGGTCGGTTTCGGCTTGAGCTTGAAGGACGGCGAATCGGTGTGGGCGCCCAGGATGTTGAAACCCGTCGTCGGCCCGGCCCCCTCCGGCACCACCCAGGCAATCAGCGCGCCGTCACGGATGATGAAGAACCTTCCCGCGCCGGCATCCCACGGCTCCAGCTCGTCCAGCCGGACAAAGCCCGCGTCCCCCAGCCGCCGTCCCGCCTGGTGGACCGCGTGGAAGCTCGACGGCGATGCGCTGACGTAGGTGCCGAGGTCCTGGATATGGGCGGTGGCGGGGGAAGTTATAGGCATGTTCCCGAGTCTAAAGGGTGACGTTCAGCGCCGCTGTGTACCCCGGCGCCGGGAGTCAGTAGTCCGGGTTGCTCGGAACCACCAGTCCGGTTTCGTAGGCGTACACCACTGCCTGGACCCGGTCCCGGAGGTGCAGCTTGGTGAGGATCCGGCGGACGTGCGTCTTCACCGTGGCTTCGGACAGGAAGTACCGGTGGGCAATCTCGGCGTTGGACAGGCCTTCCGCCATCGCTTCCAGCATCTCGGTCTCCCGGGGCGTGAGGTCGGCCAGCAGGGGATCGGGCGCGGGAGCGGACGGGACGGGGCGGGCGGCCCCGCGGACGTAGGTTTCAAGCAGCCGCTGCGTCACCCGGGGGGCCACCACCGCATCCCCGCTGGCCACCACCCGGACGGCGTGGATGAGGTCAGACGGGGCCGCGTCTTTCAACAGGAACGCGGAGGCTCCTGCCTGCAGCCCGGCAAAGGCATACTCGTCCACGTCGAAGGTGGTGAGGATGATGATGCGTGCCCGGGAGCCGGAGGTGGTGATGGCCCGGGTTGCCTCGATGCCGTCCAGGACCGGCATGCGCACATCCATCAGGACCACGTCGGGGTCCAGGTCCTGCACCAGCCGGATAGCTTCGGCGCCGTCGGATGCCTCGCCGACGATCCGCAGGTCCGCTTCGCCTTCGAGGATCAGGCGGAATCCCATCCGAAGGAGGGGCTGGTCATCCACGAGCAGGACGGTGGTGGGTTTGGGGTCTGTCATGCCTTGCCTTGCAGTTCGTAGGGATGGGGAGACGGTAGAGGGGCGCCGTCTTCCGGCCAGGTGAGCACAGCGTGGACCCGCCAGCCGCGTGCGGTCCGGCCCGCCTCGACCGTGCCCGCATAAATGCGCGCGCGTTCGGCCATGCCCGCCAGCCCCTGGCCAGTGCCGTAGGAGGCGCCGGCCTGGACACCACCGCCCTCAGCCGCCGGGTGTCCAGGAACTCCCGCTCCGTCGTCGTGCACTTCGATGGTGACGGTGGAGCCTGACCGGACGATGCTCACGTCCACGCGCGAGAGGGACCGGCCGTAGCGCAGGACGTTGGTGAGGGATTCCTGCACGATCCGGTACACGGTGAGCTGGAACGCCGGATCATCCGGCAGTGCTGGACCGCTGTGTGCATAGTGCAGCGGCAGGCCGGCTGTCCGGAACCCCTCCAGCAGCTTGGCCAGGCTGTCCCCGGCGGCGAGCGGCTGCCGCGGCGCGGCGGTTCCGGCGTCATCGCGCAGGACGCCGAGCACGCGCCGCATGTCGGCGAGGGCGGTCCGTCCGGTCCTGGACAGTTCGCCCAGCACCTCAGCGGCGCGCTCCGGGCTTTTCCGGACCACGACGGCGGCGCCGTCCGAAAGGCTGACCATCACCGTGAGCGAGTGGGCAACGACGTCGTGCATCTCCCGCGCGATCCTGTTGCGTTCGTTCACTGACGCCAGCTGCGCGGTCCTGGCGGCCCACGCGGCGACTTCCTGTTCGTGTTCGCGGCGCTGCTTCACGCCGATGCCGATGCCCGTGGCGATGACATTGGACAGGACGATGGTGGCGCCGGTGGCGATGCTGGTCAGCAGGTGGAAGTCGCCGGGGTTGACGCCGGGGTCCTGCACGAAGGAGTTTTCCATCGGCCCGACGGCGGCCAGCAGGTAGAGCAGGGCCAGCGGCGCCGTAGCCGCGGCCATGGTGGCCAGCGCGAACCGGCGCGTGTGGACCACCGCGACGGCATACAGCGAAAACCACAGCCCGGCTGACGCGTTGGAACCCCACGGGTGCAACAGCGTGACAGCAACTTCCACCACCGCGACGAAGGCCACCAGCGGCACGGGGTACGAGCGGCGGACGAACATCCCGGCCGCCACGGCCGCGAGCAGCGCGGTGACGAACCACTTTCCGGAGACGACGGCGTCAACCGCCGTGGGCGCCACCAGCAGGCCGTAGCTCAACCCCACAACGGCATCCATAAGGCGCGGGTGCCGGTGCAGGAACCGCCGGACGACGCCCCGGCGCTTCGCTGCCAGCTCGGCGAAGGACGCGTCAGCCTGTCCGGCCGGCGCGTCCTTGGGATATGCCGCTTGGTTCATATATTCGATGCGCCCGTCACTCCGCCTTAGATGTCCCGCTGCTTCAGCACAACCATCGCGGCGGTTACCGGAATGACAACCCACGCCCCCAGCCAGACCGAGGCCTGCCAGACTTCCAGTGCACCCTCGGCCGGGTTGGCGGTAGTGATCCGCTCGAACAGGTTGTCCGGCAGGTATTTGCGCGCTTCCTCGAAGAATTCACCCGGGATGAGCTGGAAGGCGATGGGGACCACGAAGAAGAGACCCACCAGGGACATGATTCCACCCGCCGAATTGCGCAGGAGCGTCCCCAGCGACATGCCAATCGCTGCCACCGCCGCAACGTAGAGTCCGCTGACCAGCAGGAGCCGGCGGGAATGGTCGGTGCCCAGGTCGATGTCAAAACCGTAGTTGTCCAGGATTGGCGACGCCGCCACGTAGGCCAGGAAGGAAGACACCACGGTAACCATGAAGGCGCAGACCGTCACCACCAGCAGCTTGGCAACAAAGGCGGGCGTCCGTTTTGGAACCGCGGAGAAGGTCGACCTCGCCATTCCGGTGGTGAATTCCGAGCTCATCAGCAGAACCGCCAGTGACCCCATGATCAGCTGCGCGAAGGCGATGCCCGACGTCGGAATGCCGGAGGTCAGGTCTGCGCCCTGGGCAGCGAAGGCGGCGGCCGCCTGGGGATCTGTCTTCGAAGCTTCGGAGAACTGGCCGATTCCCCAGGCGTTGAGGGCCGCGAAGCCCACCATCACCAGGACGGTCGATCCCACCAGGACCAGGGTTGAAAGCAGGGTCCTGAATTTGATGAATTCGGAGTGGAGGACGCGGGGGAAGCTGGGGCCGGGGCCCACAGTGGTGTCCGGGCGGGATTGAACTGCTGCCGTGCTCATTGCTTTCCTCCGGTCCGGGCCGGGGCCGCAGCCCCGGTGGTGATGAGCGAGTGGTACTCCACCTCGTCCTTGGTCAGTTCCATGTAGGCCTCCTCCAGGCTTGCCTGCAGGGGTGTCAGTTCGTACACCATGATGTGGTTGTCCAGTGCTGTCCGGGCGATGTCCCGTGATCCGAGCCCGGTGACCTCGAGAAGTTCATGGTCCTGGACCTCAACAGACACGCCGTCATCCGCCAGCAGGTGCATCAGCTGCTGCGGCTGGTCCGTGCGCACCCGGGTCCGCGCCTGGCCCTTGCCGGTGATGATCTCGTTGATCGGGGCGTCGGCGATGATCCGGCCCCGTCCGATGACGATCAGGTGGTCGGCCGTGAGTGCCATTTCGCTCATGAGGTGGCTGGACAGGAACACGGTCCTGCCCTCGGAGGCGAGGTATTTCACCAGGTTACGGACCCAGACGACGCCCTCAGGGTCGAGCCCGTTGACCGGTTCATCCAGGATTATGGTCTGCGGGTCGCCCAGCAGTGCGGCTGCGATGCCCAGTCGCTGGCCCATGCCGAGCGAGAACCCCTTGACCTTCTTGTTCGCCACCTCCCCGAGGCCGGTCATGTCGATGACTTCCCGCACCCGCTTTTTGGCAATGCTGTGGGTCGCCGCCATAGCCAGGAGGTGGTTGTAGGCGGTCCGGCCGGTGTGGACTGCCTTGGCGTCGAGGAGCGAACCGATTTCCCGCAGTGGCGCGGCGTGCCGGGCAAACGGCACGCCGTTGACGGTTACCGAGCCCGACGTGGGGCGGTCCAGGCCCATGATCATGCGCATGGTGGTTGATTTGCCGGCCCCGTTCGGCCCCAGGAAGCCGGTGACGCGGCCCGGCCTGACAGTGAAACTGACCCTGGCCACGGCGGTCTTCCCGCCATAGACCTTGGTCAGGTCGTGTGCCTCAATCATTGACGGTTCCTTCGGACGGCAGCGCAAGGCTGGAGTTGGGCTCAGCTGAGAGGTGTACCCCTTACGCTACCGACGCGGCTGCCGTATTTCGCCTGTCTCAGGGATGATTCAGGGCCGGATCAGGGTACTCCCCGTGGATGACCCGCGGGCTGTGATTGCGTTCGCTACGGCCGGGGTGAGTAGTAGGCAAGTGCCTGAGGGAGCACCCTGTATTCCACGCTGCGCACTCCGGCCAGGGCCTCGCCGTCGACGGCCAGGGCCATGGGTGCCCCGCCCGCGTCGATGCGTACCTTGGTGGCCTCGCGCAGATGGGTGATCCGGGAGGTTGCGACCGTGCCGGTCAGCACGGACCACAGCATCCGCAGCCGGGCAAAGGATTCGTCCGCAGTGAAGAGCCGGACGTCGAGGAGCCCGTCGTCCATGAGGGGACGGAACAACGGTGCGTGGTCACGGGGGTAGTACCGGCCGCGCCCCACGTAGGCGATCCACACCTTCCGGCGGACACCGTCGACGGTGAGGGTAACCGGGCTGCCGGCGGCGAAGGTCCGCAGCATGGCCACCACGCCGGCGAGGGGTTTGCCCAGTGCCGGCTGCAGGTGTTCCCGGCGCCGCACCATGTCAGGGTAGAGCCCCACACTTGACGTGTTCAGCATGATCAGCTCCGCCACTTCGGGGTTGCCGGCGAGCCCCCGTTCCACCCTGACAAGCCCGATGTCGGCCAGTGCCGCCTCGCCCCTTGAGGCAGCGGCCACCGCTTCCTTGAGGCTTCCGGTTCCGGCGTCCCTGGCGAAGTGGTTCAGTGTTCCGCCGGGCAGGACCAGGAGGGGGATGGAACGTTCGACGGCGGCGGCGGCCGCTGCGCCTACGGTCCCGTCACCACCCCACACACCAAGGGCGGAGGTGCCGGGATGGTCGGCAGCAGCCCTGATTTCCGCGGCCAGGTCGTCGTCGGGCTGGACGGTGTTGATGTACGCCTTTGGAAATACTTCCTGGAGTGCGCCGGCTGTTTCCTTGGTGAACGACCCTCCAAGGGTGTTCACCACGATGCTGAGTCCTTCACCCTCCGGCAGTTCCGGGGCGTCCGTCCACGTTCTTGCTGTTTGCGGGAAAGGCGGGCGGACAGGCCACCACTTCCTGGTGATGAGTGCGGCGCCGGCTCCCAGGGCGGAGCCGAAGAGCACGTCTGACGGCCAGTGTGCCCCTGTGTGGACACGTGAATACGCGACCCCGAGGGCGGCTGGAGCCAGGGCTGCGCCGAGTGCCGGCCGGACCAGGCCGGCGCCAACCGCGAAAGCCACGGCTGAGGCGGAGTGGCCGGAGGGCATCGAGGAACTTGTGGGCTGCGGATGGACGAACCTGAACACGGGAAGGTGTTCGGGCAGGGGCCGCGCCCGGGGGAGCAGGGTTTTGAAGACTCCGTTGGTTACCGCCGAGGCGACGGCTTGGGCGATCAGGCCATGCAAGGCCGCCCGGCGGGTTTTGCCGGGAAAGGCGGCCATGACCACAGCGGCCGCCATCCAGAGTTTTCCGTGATTGGCCGAGGCCGACAGGCGCCGGAAGAAATCATCGTGGTTGCCGCCGGGCAGGTCCGATACATGCCGGACCAAGTATCTATCGACCCGGCCGATCCATCGATGGCTTCGCCGCCAGGAGCTGCGCATGCCCCCACCCTACCGCGGGAGCCGGGACCTCCTCGCACATCCTGCAGTCCCGGACCCAACCCTCTCGCAGGTCCTGCAGCCCCGGGCACAACCCGAGCGGGCTACTTCGACTCAATCTCCTGCTTGAGCGGCAGCGGCTTGGCCGCACCGGCCAGCAGCAGAGCCACCACGATGGGTGCCAGGATGGCCAGCAGCGCGATGTGGATGCCTGTCAGGTCGCCCAGGTACCCGAGCAGCGGCGGTCCGGCGAGAAACGATATATAACCGAGCGTTGATACAACAGAAACCCTGGCCGCAGCGTGCTTCGGATCGTCCGCTGCGGCGGACATGCCCATGGGGAAGGCCAGCGCGGCTCCCAGGCCCCAGAGGGCGGCGCCCACTGCGGCGAGCCAGATGTTCCCGGCGAGGACGAAGAGGCCCAGGCCGGCCGCGGCGGCCGCCATGCTGGCCCGGAGGACGGCGACGCGCCCATACTTGTCGATCACCCGGCCACCCAGGAACCGCATGGTGGTCATGGCCAGGACAAAGAGTGCGAACATCAGCGCGCCGGTGGACTCCGTGGTGCCGAGGCCGTCCACGGAGGCCTTGGCGATCCAGTCGTTACCGGCGCCTTCTGTCAGGGTTGCGCCGAGGACCACCACGCCAATGAGCAGGGTGCGGCTGTCACGCCACGCGGAGGGGCCTTTTGCAGGTTTCGCTTCACCTTCCGATGTTGTGGCGGAAATGTGCGGCAGGAAGTACCGGGGCGCGACCAGGGTCACCACCACCACGATGCCGGCAATGACCAGCAGGTGCAGGGGCAGCTCCACGCCAAGGTTGGACAGCCCGGCACCAATTAGGGCACCGATAAACGCGCCCCCGCTGAAGGCAGCGTGGAACTGAGGCATGATGGTGCGCCGGAGCCGGTGCTCGACGTCGGCCCCCTCGATGTTCTGGGACACGTCCCACAGACCGATGGCGATCCCGAAGAAGAACAGGGAGACCGCGGTGCCCGGGATCGATTGTCCGGAGAGGGACACGGCGATTCCCACGCCTGCCGCAGCTGCGAGCAGGCCGCCGAAGCGCACGGTATTGGCGGTACCTATCCTGCCGACGACCAGCCCAGCGGTGGGCAGGGCCAGCAGTGAACCGATGGCCGTGCATAACAGCAGCGTGCCCATCTGCCCGGAGGTGATCTGCAGTGTCTCCGTCACCGCGGGAATGCGGGCTGCCCAGCTCGCGAAGACCAGGCCGTTGATTCCGAAGACAACGAAGGTGGCCGCAGCGGCGGCTGTGAGTCCGGCCTGCCGCACCGTACCGGTGTTTGTGCTCATACGTTCACTACTTCCACTGAGTATTCATCGAGTTGGGCGCGCTCCCCGGTGCTGAACTTCTTGTCGGTCACCATCACATCAACCCGTTCCAGGCCGGCCACCAGGACCCTGGCGTTCGCTTGCCACTTGGCCGCGCCAGCCGCGAGGACCACCCGGGAGGCTGATTCAAGCCCCGCCCTCTTTATGGCGGCGTCCTCGAGGTCGTGGGCCAGCAGGCCGTCCCTGGTGCTGACGGCGCAGGGCGTGATTACTGCGGTGTCGAAGCGCAGCGACCTGATATTCGCCTCAGCCAGTGGCCCCCGGAAGCACAGTTCGCCTGGAACCAGGCTTCCTCCGGGCAGCAACAGCCCGGGCCTGAGCCCGGCGGAATTGTCCCCGCCTGCTGCGGCGGCGTTCAGGGACCGCAGGGACATGGGCATCAGCGTGAGCTCCCGGCCCGCCAGCGTGCGCGCCACTTCAGTTGCAGTACTCCCGCTGTCCAGCCACACGTGCTCCCGGTCCCGCAGGAGGTCCGCTACAGCGGCGGCAATCCGTTTTTTAACGTCCTGGTCCTCGAGCTCGCGCTGGCCGTATCCGGGGTTCCCGCCGCGTCCGATCAGGCTCCGCGCGCCTCCGTGCACGCGGCGGAGGACGCCGTTAGCGGCCAGCACCTCAAGGTCCCGCCTGATGGTTGCCCCTGACGCGTCACAGGCCGCGATCAGTTCTTCGACACTGACCTCGTCCCGTTCGCGCAGCAAAGCCGCTATGGCGCGGTGGCGCTCGTCAGTCTTCATGATCAAATGATAGCAAGTCATGATTATATGATCAGCCCGTGGTCATACCCTCTCCTCAACCGCGCTTACATAAGCCAAACGCTCCCGCGGTGTTTGCAGAGCGTTTGCGGGAGAAGGGCAGGATTTTCGGGAGGGGCGATTAGCGGACCCGTTCCACCCGTGCCTCGTCCCACACCGGCTCGGCTGACTCGTAAACCTTGCCGTCGGATCCGAACACGAGGAAGCGGTCGAAAGTGCGGGCGAACCAGCGGTCGTGGGTTACGGCCAGGACGGTCCCCTCGAAGTGGTCGATGGCCCGCTCCAATGCCTCCGCGGAGTGGAGGTCCAGGTTGTCCGTGGGTTCGTCGAGCAACAGCAGGGTTGCCCCGCTGAGCTGGAGCAGCAGGATCTGGAACCGTGCCTGCTGGCCGCCGGAGAGGGACTCGTACTTCTGCTCGGACTGTCCGGCGAGGCCGTAGCCGTCGAGCGCACCGGCCGCAGCTTCGCGGCCGAGACCGGAACGGTGCTCGTCACCGCGGTGCAGGATCTCCAGCAGCGTCTTGCCCAGCAGGTCTGGCCGGACATGGGTCTGGGCGAAGAACCCGGGCCGGATCCTCGCCCCGAGTTTCACGGTCCCCTCGTGCGGTACTTCGGCGATTTCAACATCCGACACCGGAAGGTGCTCGCGTTCCGGATCGGTACCGCCGGTAGCAAGGAGCCGCAGGAAGTGCGACTTGCCGGAGCCGTTGGAACCCAGCACGCCCACGCGGTCACCAAACCAGATCTCGGTGGAGAACGGCTTCATGAGCCCGGTCAGTTCCAGCCGCTCCGCCACGACGGCGCGCTTGGCCGTGCGTCCGCCCTTGAGCCTCATCTGGACGTTCTGCTCGATGGGGAGCGCCTCGGGCGGTCCCGCCTCAAGGAACTTGGCGAGGCGGGTCTGCGCCGCGTGGTACCGGTTGGCCATGTCGGAGCGGAACGCTGCCTTGTTCTTGTACATGTTGACGAGTTCCTTGAGCTTGATGTGCTCCTCGTCCCAGCGTTTGCGGAGCTCCTCGAAGCGGGCGTTCCGGTCGGCGCGCGCTTCGACGTAGGAGCCAAAGCCGCCGCCGTGGATCCATGCCGCCGCACCGTTGATGCCAGGCTCCAGCGTGACGATACGCCCGGCGGCGTTGTTCAGCAGTTCACGGTCGTGGCTGATGAAGAACACGGTCTTTTTCGACTCGTTGAGCTTCTCTTCCAGCCAGCGCTTGCCGGGCACGTCCAGGTAGTTGTCCGGCTCGTCCAGCAGCAGCAGATCGTCCGGGCCGGCGAACAGCGCCTCCAGGACCAGGCGCTTCTGCTCACCGCCGGAAAGGCTCGACGCCGGGCGGTGGTGAGCGCGGTCAAAGGGGAGTCCCAGCGCCGCCATGCAGACCTCGTCCCAGACGGTTTCGACGTCGTATCCGCCGGCGTCGCCCCAGTCCACGATCGCCTGGGCGTACCGCATCTGGGTGGGCTCGTCGTCGTGCTCCATCATGGCCAGCTCCGCCTCATCCACCTCGCGGGCGGCGGCAGCCAGCGCGGGCGGGGCAGCGGAGACCAGCAGGTCGCGGACAGTGGAGCCGTCCCGGACCTGGCCCACGAACTGGCGCATGATGCCCATATTGCCGGAGCGGCCGATCACGCCCTCGTCCGGTTCCAGGTCTCCCGCGATGATGCGGAACAGCGTGGTTTTGCCGGTTCCGTTGGGTCCGATGAGGGCGGTTTTGGTGCCATCCGGAACCTTGAAGGTCACTCCATTCAGCAGCTGCGTGCCGTCGGAGAGGAAGTAGTCGATGCCGGAGACGTCAATATGGGCCACGTACTCCATCTTCCCACGCCCAACTCCGGAGTTTTTGTCCAGATATGCAAGGCTAAGCGGCCCGGAAGTCTGCAATGTGGACAAAAAACCTAGCCGGCGGCGGTGAGGAACTCCTTGAGCAGCGGCCCGGATGTGGTGGCTCCGAGCCCGCCGTCCTCAACGAAGACTGCGACGGCAAGGTCGCCGTGGACCGCCACGATCCACGCATGGGTCTTGGGCGGATTCTCGTTGCCGAACTCGGCGGTGCCGGTCTTGGCGCCGACGGGCTCCCCGGGAACGGACGCCAGGAATCCGGCGTGCCCGGAGGTGACGACGGCGCGCATCATGTCGTTGAGGGAGGCAGCTTCTTCCGCGGTGATGGGTTCGTCCGATGCGGCAGCAGGGGCCTCAGCGGTGGCAGTTGCCGACGGCTGGGCGGCGGGAGCGGTGGAGCCGCTGGTGGTTCCGGCCGCGGCAGCGCCGCCGTCGGGGTTGAGGACCAGTTGGGGCGCAACGGGCGCACCCTTCGCCACCGAGCCCGCCATCATGGCTGCCGCCAGCGGCGACAGCAGCACCTTGCCCTGGCCGATCATGGACGCCGCGTGCTCTGTTCCCGTGGCCTCACCCGGAACCGAGCCCAGGAAGGCCTCGGCCCCCAGGGACGGGGCCTCCACAGCCAGACCCATGGCCATGGCCGCGGACTCGAGCTGGCCCTGCGATACCTCGTCCCGTGCATCGATGAACGCCGTGTTGCAGGAATGCGCGAAAGCGTCGCGGAGGGTCACCGAGCCGAGGGAGCCTTCCGGGTAGCCCTCCGAGTTCTTGAAGGTGCGCCCGTCCACCGTGAGCGTTGGTGTGCATTCGACCTTGGAGTCCGGTGTGAGGCCGTTGCGGAACATCGCCAGGGAATCGACCATCTTGAAAATCGACCCCGGGGCGTACTGTCCCAGCATCGCCGTGTTGTAGCCGTTGCTGCCAGGGCCTGAAGCGACAGCCAGGACCGCGCCTGTGGACGGGCGCAGGGCAACAATGGCCGACGCCGGACCGACCTTCTCAAGCGTGGTTTCGGCAAGTGTCTGCAGGGCTGGGTCCAGAGTGGTTTTCAGGGGTGTGCCCGGCGTGGGTGCCACCTCGAACAGCACCCGCCGGGGATCGGTGGCGGACGACTGGATCTGTTCCCTGGTCAGGTCAGCCCGTTGGGCACGGACAACGACCGCGTCCGTCCCCCGGAGTTGCTCGTCGTACTGCTGCTGCAGGCCGCCGATGCCCGTTACGTCTCCTGCGGTCAGGGCGCCGTCGGATGCTTCAATCTGCTCGGCTGTCGCCTGCCCCACTGATCCGAGTACGGCGCGGGCGAAGGTTCGGGTGGGCGCCAGCGGCATGGTGGCCGGGATGGCCCGTGCGCCCGGAATGGCCGTGATCTGCTCGTCCGTGATTGTGCGGCCCTCTTCCCGCAGCGTGATGGCTGCGACGAAGGCCTGGGCACCGGCAGCCTTGACCTGTTCCACGTATCCTGCCGGATCCACGCCCACAAGCGCAGCGAGCCTGGTTGCGGCGTCGGCCGGGTCGGCGCCGCCGAGTTGGGGCTTGTCGATGCCTACGTTGACCACAGGCCGGTACGTGACCAGGGGGACGTCCCCGGCTCCAAGGATGTCAGCCCGCTGTGGCGACTGGGACCCTTTAGTCAGGATTTCCGAGTCCGCGAGGCCGGGGGCCAGGCTCGCCGGGTTCCACACCGCCAGCCATCTGTCGCCGTCTTTTTTGAAGGTTGCCGGGACTGTGTACTTCCATTCAGCATCGCCGAACTGCCAGGTGTAATTCAGGGGTGCGGACGCCGTGTCCCCGTCAAGCGTGAGATCGCCCGCTTCGACGGTGGGCTTTTGGGGATCGAGGGCGGCGAAAACGGTCTTCAGCTGGTCGTTGGCGGCGGCGGCATCCTTGCCGTCGAACGCGACGGACGCAACGTCCAGCGCGGATACGGCACCCGCCAGTTGTGTTGCCGCGGCCTCAGCGCCGCTCCGGCCGTCGTCGCATGCCACCAGTGCCGTTCCAAGAAGGAGCCCGGCCATGGTGATTGAAAGTTTTGTGTTTTTCCCCATCGCGCCATTATGCCCCGCTTTTGCCGCCCCTTTTGGCCACTCTTCAAGCGGCGGGAGGCCCTTGGGCGGTGCCTTCAGTCCGCGGAGGAAGACAGTCCGAGCGCCGGAACCGGCAGGTTGAATATGTCCTTCAGGGCATATCTTGCTGCGTGCAGGCCCGGCATGCCCGTGACACCGGGTCCGGGGGGAGTGGAGGACGAACACATGTATACGCCAGGCAGAGGCGTCCGCCACGGCACCGTCGAAACCACCGGCCGCTGCAGCAGGCCCCTCAGGTCCAGCCTTCCAACACTGAAGTCCCCGCCGATGTAGTTCCGGTTGTATTCGGCGAGCCCGGCGGCCGTGACCACGTGCGACTCCACAATAAGGTCACGGAAGCCCGGTGCGAACCGTTCCAGCTGGGCGGTGATGGCCTCGGTCATGTCCCTGTCGGAACCGGCGGGAACGTGGCAGTAGGTCCATACCGTGTGGCGGCCTGCGGGCGCACGGCTTGGGTCGAACCGTGAGGGCTGTGCCACCAGGACATAAGGCTTGTCCGGGTGCCGCCCCGCATTCACCTCATTTTCGGACCGGGCTAGCTCCGCCCGACTGCCGCCCAGGTGGACCGTGCCGGCGTCGGCCAATTGGGGAGCGGCCCAGGGAACGGGACCGGACAGGATGAAATCCACCTTGCAGGAGCCATTCCCGTAACGGAAAGCTTCCAGGGCGGAGCGGTACCGGGCAGGCAGGGACTCTCCGGCCATCCTGGCCAGTCCCCGTGGAGACACGTTGAGCAGCGTGGCGCGGGCCGGAGGAAGCTCCTCGAGCCGGTCCACCGGGGCGTCCGTGTGGATGAGGCCGCCGTGGGCCCGGATGTCGTCCGCGATTGCCTTGGAAATGGCGATGGAACCACCCATCGGAATAGGCCAGCCCTCCGCATGCCCCAGGGCGGCAAGCATCAACCCGGCACCGGACGCGGCGAGGGAAGGCTGGTGGGCTATGGGGTGTGAGGTAGCACCGCTGAGCAGTGCCGGGGCGTATTCCTCCCGGAACCTTACGTTCCATGCTGGTGTTCCCTGTTCCAGTGTCCGCAGAGCGAAAATCCCGGCGGCAACGGGATTGCGGGGAATGCGGAATAACTGGTTCTGGGTGAAGTCCATCAATCCGTCGACATTGCCGACCAGCGGCGCCAGCAGTTTCCGGTACGCGGCCCCGTCCCTGCCGAGTTCAAAGGCGGTGCGGTCCAGGGAGCGGTACGCGACGGCGGCCCGGCCCCCGTCCAGCGGCGAGCCGTATGAGATGTCCGGGCTGACAAGTTTCACCCGCCGCGCGAGCTCGAAGGCGCGGAAGAAGGGCGAGGCCAGGGCCATCGGGTGGACCGCGGAGCAGACGTCGTGGAAATGTCCGGGTTGCATCAGTTCCATGGTCCGCGTCCCGCCGCCAATAGAAGGGGAGGCCTCAAACACTTCCACGGAAAGCCCGGCCCGGGCCATCACAGCTGCTGCGGCCAGCCCGTTGGGGCCGGCACCGACTACCGCTACATCAGGCATGGGAGGTGTCCTTCCAGGGAAGAAGTGCATCTGCGCGACGGCGCAGGTCCAGCCGGAACCAGTCCGGGGCTCCGGAGAACGGACCGCCGTGTGGATCGTCAAGGTGGTGGCGCCGGATGGGATCGTAATTCGGGTCAATGATGTCCCATGCCACCCTGGCCATCAGGTATGTCACGGCGAACATGTGCGCGGCGACCGCCAGCACGTAGTAGGGCATGTCCAGGTTGTGCTGGGAAGAGCCTGCGCTGGTCACCTGACCAAGGTACATCCACACCGCCGCCCAGTGCAGGCCTTCCACACCCTGCCACACCAGGAAGTCCCGCCACCGCGGCCGGGCCAGGGCGAGGAGCGGGACCAGCCACACCACATACTGCGGGGAGTAGGCCTTGTTGGTCAGGATGAGGGCGGCGACCAGGAGGAAGGCCAGCTGCGCAAGGCGCGGACGGCGGGGGGCAGCCAGGGCAAGGATGACGACGGCGGCGCACAGCAGCGCGAAAGCAGCGGCGGAGAGCAGGTCCACGGCACCCTCGTCCAGCCCGGGCCAGCGCAACCGGGCCGCGACCAGGTTGTAGGCGAACCAGGGGGAACCATAACCGGCATGGCGGTCAGCCGTGTACTGGAAGTAGTAGGCCCAGCCGTCGAAGTTGGCCGCCGCGAAGGGCATATTGACCGCCAGCCAGGCGGCTGCCGCAGCGCCGATGGTGACCAGCGCCGGCCGGAGCCGTCCCGTCCGTACTGCCAGCAGGAGGACCGCGGCCAGGACCAGCAGGGGATAGAGATTGGTGGCGGTGGCCAGGCCCAAAAGGATGCCGGCAGGCACCAGCCGCTGCCGGGCGAAGTAGTACATTCCCACCGCCACCAGGCACACCGTAAAAAGGTCCCAGTTGACTGTCCCGGCCAGGATGATGCCCGGAGCCAGCGCCACCATTGCCGCATCCCACGGCCGGCGGAACGATGTCCTGGCCGTGGCAACCACCGCGATCACGGTTGCCACCGCCAGGAACACCGCGTTGATGTCGAAGTACGCCAGGACCCGCCCTTGGGAGGCTCCGCTGCCCGGGACCAGCCACGCTGCGAGTCCCGCCGCAAGCGCTACCAGGACCGGGTACTCGAACCGGCCCCCCAGGACGGGAATGACGCCATCGGCCAGCCCGCGGTTACGGAAGAGGTCGGGAAAATCCGAGTAGCAGGTGGCGTAGAACTGGGTGGGCGACTCCCAGCCGTTCGCGCGGCAATAACCCTTGACCAGGACCCCGGCCAGTGCCGCAAGGACGGTCAGGAGGACAAGGACCCGTTCAACGGTGAATATCCCGGGGGAGACGATGCCCGGGTCCGAACGCCGGCCCAGCGGACCGCCCACCAGTTCCGTGAAATTCCGCAGCAGCATGTCACTGCGGCTCGGAACCACCAGGCGGGCCCGTCCTCGGCGCCCCGGGGGCTGGCTCTCCTCCATGCAGTCGAGCTTACCGGGCGCCTGGACGGATAAGGCCCTGCGCGGCCTGTCCGCAGTACAACCCCGCAGTACAACGCTCAGCGCAGGCCACTCATCTGCTGGTGCATCAGGACGAAGACGTCCTCGCGGTGCTGTTCCAGCAGGTCCCTGTTGAACAGCCTCCTGCCTGTCCGGCGTGTCGGGAACAGGACTTTCCGTATTTTTCGGATCATGGTTTTCACCTCCCAGGTGCGGTTCATGCGTTGATTCGGACCGGAAAAGGGCACAACAAATCAACCGGCGGGAATGCACAGAAGAGCCCCTGAATTGGGCGCAGAGAATGCGCAGATAACGACAATAATCAGGGGACAGCTAATGCGCGCACTTATAGCAGTGTGCGGCAGAAGGAATTGATATTGCGGAATGCGCAATAAACAGCGCGAGGCAGTCTTCCGTCAGCAGCACACCGGCCAGGGAACGCAGGGCTGTATCGGCCCAGGCATAAGGCCGGCAGTCAGACCCGCTTGCCTGCGGGCGGCCGTGGACGGCGGAGCGGCTGGCTAGTGCGCCGCGACGCGCCAGGACAGGAACGCATTATTATGCGCCGGGGCCGGGAACGCGGTGATGGTGGTCTTCCGTCCGCCAGTCAAAGTCATCATTTTCCCAACCTCCTTTTCTCCTGTTCGCTGCCGAAAACCTTGCAGCGGGGCGCTGACCCCGGCAGGTTGCCGAAGGGGTCAGGAATAAAAGTACACCAGGATTCTCCGGCTGGCCAGCTATTTCAGGAAATATCGAAAAGAAATTGGATAACGGGAATCCTAGAGGCCCCACCGGACAATTGCCGGCGTTTTCTTGTCCCAGCCCAGGGTGCAGACTTTCGCCGTCCCCAGAATGAAATGCCTGCCTTCGGTGGCCGGCAATTCGAGCCAGCGGGCCGTCAGGATCCGGGAAAAGTGCCCGTGCGCCACAATCAGGACATTGTCCATGCCTGATTCCAGGACCCTTCCGATAATCTTGTCAGCCCTGGCGGCTACTTCATCGAGCGTCTCTCCGTTGGGCACACCGTGCGTCCAGATGAGGTAGTCGGGGTTGTCCTTGCGGATCAGGTCCGAGCTGATGCCCTCATAGTCTCCGTAGTTCCATTCGACCGCCAGCGGCTCGTGCTGGGCGTCCGGGAAGCCCGCGAGCTCGGCAGTCCGGCGCGCACGCCGCAAGGGAGAGGTGAGCACCAAATCGAAGTCGACGGCGTCGAGCACCTTGCGGGCTTCGACTGCCTGCTGCTCGCCTTCCACAGTCAGCGGAAGGTCGGTGAGTCCGGTGTACTGGCCGCTCTTGGACCATTCGGTCTCGCCGTGGCGCAGGATCCAGAGCTGCGGACGGGCGGCAAGGGCAGGGTTGGTCACTTGGACTCCTCGGAAAGGGAAGGTTCGACGGCGGCGGGCGCCTCTGCGCCCTCTGCTGCGGCAGATGCGGATTCGGGTTGTTCTGCCCACCAGCGAAGCAGCTTGCTCTCCGCCTCTTCGACGGGGAGCGGGCCGTGCTCCATCCGTTCGTTGAGCAGGAACTTGTAGGCCCTGCCCACCACCGGCCCGGGCTTGAGGCTGAGCAGTTCCATGATTCGTGCACCGTCCAGATCCGGCCGGACGGCGTCCAGGGATTCCTGCTCCTTCAGGGCAACGATGCGCGCTTCAAGGTCGTCATAGGCGAAGGCCAGCCGCTCGGCCTTGCGCTGGTTCCGGGTGGTGACATCGGACCGGGTGAGCCGGTGGAGCCGTTCCAGCAGCGGTCCCGCGTCGGTGACGTACCGGCGGACGGCGGAATCGGTCCAGCCGGCGTCGCCGTAGCCGTAAAACCGCATGTGCAGCTCCACCAGGCGCGCAACTGCCTTGGTGGTGTCGTTGTCGAACCGCAGGGCCTTCATCCGTTTGCTGGTGAGTTTGGCACCCACCATGTCATGGTGCCTGAAGCTCACCGCGCCGCCCGGTTCGAAGCGGCGCGTAGCCGGCTTGCCGACGTCGTGCATCAAAGCCGCGAAGCGCAGGACAAAGTCGGGCCCGGGCACCGGCCCGTCGGCGTCCGTTTCCAGCTCTGCTGCCTGTTCGAGCACCTGGAGCGAGTGCTGGTAGACATCCTTGTGCCGGTGGTGTTCATCGGACTCAAGGCGCAGGGCGGAGACCTCGGGGAGCACAAACTCGGCCAGGCCCGTGTCCACCAGCAGGTCCACGCCCACACGAGGATGGGCACCGCAGACCAGCTTGACCAGTTCGTCACGCACGCGCTCGGCGGAGATTATGGTGATCCGTTCGGCCATGCGCGTCATTGCCCCGCGGACGTCCCCGTGCACGGAAACGCCCAGCTGGGCGGCAAACCGGGCGGCGCGCATCATCCGCAGCGGGTCGTCTGAAAAGGATGCCTCGGGCGAGCCCGGCGTGGCCAGGACGGAGGCGTGCAGGTCGCGGACGCCACCGAAGGGATCCACCAGCTCCATGGACGGAAGCTTCAGGGCCATCGCGTTGATGGTGAAATCGCGGCGCAGCAGGTCATCGGTCAGGGAGGTACCGAATGCCACCACAGGTTTCCGGGATTCCGGGTCGTAAGCCTCTGCCCGGTACGTAGTGATCTCAATCTGGAATCCGTCCTTGCGCATCCCGATCGTTCCGAACGCGCGGCCGATCTCCCAGAAGTTGTCCGCCCACTTCTTGATCAGGGCAACCGTCTGGTCAGGCGTGGCATCCGTGGTGAAGTCCAGGTCGGGGGAGTTGCGGCCCAGGAACAGGTCACGCACAGGCCCGCCCACCAGCGACAGCTCGTGGCCGGCGTCCACGAAGCGCTGGCCCAGTTCCAGGACCACCGGGTCCACCTGGAAATCGACGGTGTGGGAATCGGTCTTGTGATGTGCGTGCGCCATAGTTACTTAAGCTTGGCAGAAACCGGCGGCCCGGCAGGCCAAAAAGGTGTCAAGATCCGGTGGAATCGGTCCGGCGCCGGGAAAGTGCGTCATATGCCGTCCATGTTCTTGTCATGTTCCAGTCATCACCAGCGGGCAACAGTCGTTAGAGTGGACTCCATGGCCCATCCAGTACCGAGCGCTCCAGGCAGGAGGACAAACGCACCATTGCCGTCGGCGATCGGTGCGCATGTTGCCCCTGCCCAGCATTCGGCGCCGGCTTCACTGCCCACGGTGGAGGAAGTTTCGGCCGGCGGCGTGGTGGTGGATACGTCCGACGCCGAATTAAGGGTCGCGATTATCGCCCGCCTTAACCGCGGCGGGCGCCTGGAATGGTGCCTCCCGAAGGGCCATCCAGAGGGCAAGGAAAACAACGAGGAAGCAGCCGTCCGGGAGATCGCCGAAGAAACCGGCATCGAGGGAAGCATCCTCGCCCCGCTGGGCAGCATCGACTACTGGTTCACCGTCAGCGGCCACCGTGTGCACAAGACGGTCCATCACTACCTGCTGCGGGCCACCGGCGGTGAGCTCACCATCGAGAACGATCCCGACCAGGAGGCCGTGGACGTGGCATGGGTGCCCATCCAGGAGCTGGCGCGCAAACTGTCCTTTCCGAATGAACGGCGCATCGCCGACCTCGCCCGCGAAGTCCTGCCCGGACACCTGTAGCACCGCGCCCGGCGGCGCGTTCCGGTGCACATGCCGTGGCGGCGTTGCGGCGATAGCCCGCTCCGGGTGAGACGATGAACTCGATGTCAGCTACCAACTTTCCCTCCGACAATGGCGGCCGCCCCGGTGATGCGGCCCCTGACGGCGTGCCGCAGGAAACCGGCAGTCCCGCACCGGCTCCAGGCACTGCGGACGCCGTGCCGGCCGCCGCCGGCGCCAGCGAAACGCGTTCCAGCGCCATCATGGCCGCCGGAACCCTGGTGTCCCGGTTCCTGGGGTTCGGCAAGACCTGGATGCTGGGCACTGCCCTCGGCCTGGGCTCCACGGTCAATGACACGTTCATCAACGCGAACAACCTGCCCAACCTGATCTTCCTCCTGGTGGCCGGCGGCGTCTTCAACGCGGTGCTGGTGCCGCAGATCATCAAGGCGAGCAAGGCACCGGACAGGGGAGCGGATTACATCAGCCGGCTGCTGACGCTGGCTGTCCTGCTCCTGCTGGGCCTCACCGCGCTCGTCACCCTGGCGGCGCCATTGGTCATCGACATCACCACGCAGGGGTACAGTCCGGAGCAGAAGGCGCTGGCCGTGACGTTCGCGTTCTGGTGCCTTCCGCAGATCTTCTTCTACGGCCTATACGCCCTCCTAACCCAGGTCCTCAACGCCAACGGCGCGTTCGGTCCGGCCATGTGGGCGCCGATACTCAACAACCTGGTGGCCATCGCCGGCCTCGGAATGTTCATCTGGATCTTCGGAACGAACGAGTTCAGCCCGCATACCCTGGACAACTGGGGCAGTTCGCAGACACTGTTCGTCGCCGGGTTCTCCACCATCGGCGTCGTGGCCCAAACCGCCATCCTGATGATCCCGGTCATCAGGCTCAGGCTGGGTCTCCGGCCCCGGTTCGGGTGGCGCGGCGTGGGACTGGGCCAGGCAGCCAGGCTCAGCGTGTGGACACTGCTGACTGCCGCCGTCGGGCAGCTCGCATTCCTGTACGTCATGCGCATCGCCACCATTCCCGGTGCCGAACGCCTCCGCCTCGAGCAGGCGGGGGACTCAACGGCGGACATGCTCCCAGGCAACGCGGTGCTGGAGGTGGCCAGCCAGCTGTACCTGCTGCCGCACTCCATCATCGCGCTGTCCCTTGCCACGGTGCTGTTCAACCGGATGACCAGGGCATCGCAGGACGGGAACCGGGCGGAGCTGCGGGACGCACTGTCGCACGGGCTGCGGACCATGGCAGTGGCTACCGTGTTTGGCGCCCTGGCCCTGTTTGCCCTCGCCGGCCCGCTAGGCATGTTCTTCTCCGGCGGTGAGCGCAACGACGGCGTGATGCTGGCCCAGACGCTCACCATCCTGGCGCTGAGCACTCCATTCATGAGCGCCAACTTCATGATGTCCCGCGTCTTCTACGCCAATGAGGACGCGCGCACGCCCTTCTACATCCAGCTGCTGCTGGCCGTGGTGTATGTGGCCGGCGCGTTTGCCATCCAGTTCCTGCCGGTCAACCAGATCATCTACGCCATTGCGGTCCTTTACATGGTGGGCAACATCCTTTCGGTGGTTATCAGCGCCTGGTTCCTGCGGCGCCTGCTCGGCCACCTGGACGGGCCGCGGATCGCCAACTCCTACATCCGGATGGGCTACGCGGCGCTTGGTTCAGCCGTCGCCGGCGCGGGTGCGCTCTGGCTGATGGGCAGCTACAGCCCTGACGGATTCGCCTGGCGCGACCGCCTCACCGCCCTGGTGACGGTCGTGGTGGTGGGCCCGGTCATGCTCGCGGTCTACTTCCTCCTGCTCAAACTTTTCCGGGTGGCGGAACTCCAGGACCTGCTCCGTCCCCTGCTGGGCCGCCTGGGCCGCGGCGGCCCTGCCGCACCAGCAGCGGCAGGCGGGACCCCGCCGTCGTCCTCGCCGGAAGGGACGCCCTCCGTTGAAGGCGCCTCCGCGGAGGCGGGCATGCGCCGCCCCGAGCGTGCCACCACCTCAGTGGATACCGGGCTGATCCCACGGATCTCCGGCGAGTTCGACGCCGTTTCCTTCCGCGCCGGCCCCGAACCGGAGCGCGCGGCCGGACACGTCCGCCGTCACGATGATTCCCCGCCCCGCGGCGGGGGAAGCCAGGGAGCGGCCGACGGCGGCTACTTGCCTGCGGAGGACCAGCCCAGCACGGCACGGGGCGGCCTACTCCGTGAGGAGATTCCGCTGCCGGGGCGGAGGACCTTCCAGGGCAAGGCCGGTGAGAACCCCTACTTCAAGCGCCGGCGGCCCCGCAAAAAGTGATTCTTCCGCTGTTTCCGCGGCCGCTCGTCCGCGGCGCGCGGGGTGCGATCAGCTAGGATCGAGAAGGTACAGGGGGAGTTGTATCCAGGGGCTGGCCGCGGGGTGGGCCCTTGAACGGGGGTTGCTTCACCAATACCGGCAACCCCGGGAAGTCTAGGAGGAACGCGTGTCCAACCCGATCGATGTGGGCTCAGTTCTGGGCGGCCGTTACAAGGTCACAGCCACGGTACTGTCCTCGCACGACCACGATCTGGTGCTGGATGGTGTGGACCAGGTCCTTAACCGGCCGGTCAGCATCCTGGTTGCCGGACCCGAGAACACCGAGCAGGTGGCCCAGAGTGCCCGCGAGGTGGCCACCGGTGAACGGCCCGGCACGGTCCAGGTGCTCGACCTCGGAGTCAGCGACGCCGCTACCTACCTCATTACCAACCACACGTCCGCGGCCGACCTGCTGGACCTTGTGGTCGCCTCCAACCCGCCCTACGTGGAGCCGTTCTTCACCGACACACTGGGCAGTGAGATCTTTGGCCAGCCACGTTCCCATGAACCGGAACCCTACGACGAGGAAGACCACGTCGAGGCCGGTTATATCAATTACGGGGACACGCACCGCAGCCAGGTGGATCCCTACCGGAACGCGCCCGTTGTACCGCCCAAGCCGCCTGCCCGGCCTGCAGCGTCACCCGCAGCGCGCGGGAACGGGGCCTCCGCTGTTGGCGGCACTGCGGCTGCCGGAACAGGAGCTGCCGCAGGGGGTGCCGCGTCCGGTGCGGCGGCGGCTGCCGGTGCCGCCGCCGGTGCCGGTGCCGCCGGAAAAGCGTCCACCTCGGATTCTGATCCGAACGCCACCGCTGTCCATCCCGTCCAAGGCACCTCCGCTGACCCGGCTTCCCCAGGTTCTACCCCCGGTAAGCCGAAGGTTTCCCTTTGGTCCGATGACGATTACGCCCAGGCAGACCAGCACGGCACCTACGGCCAGGACGACGAGCCGGCGGAAGAACCTCAGCCGGTGAACAAGAAATCAGCGATGTTTGCGCGGGCTGCAGCGCCAGCCGCTGCGGGGGTCTCATTTGCGGACCAGGACGACGACCGTGACCGTGATGCGGTTGAGCGTGAGCCGCGGTCAATGCGATGGCTGGTGGGCGGTCTCCTCGCGGTTGTGCTGATCGCCGGCCTGATCTTCGCTGTGACGAACCTTGGCAGCCTATTTACGCGGCCGCAGGCCAGCGATCCCGTACCGGCGACCACCAGCGCGCCACAGAATACCGCTGCCCCGAGCCAGGCGGCCAGCTCCGCACCCGCCGCTGTACCGCCGGCGATCGAGAGTGTTTCGCGTGAGGGAGACTTCGATTTCGCAGCAACCTTCGACCGTGACCTGGTAAAGGCGTTCGACGGAAACGCTGCCAGCTACTGGTCCGACATGGAATTCGCTACGGAAAACTGGGGCGGCCTCGCACCCCAAGGCGTCCAGCTCGTAGTTAAGCTCAAAGAGAGCGCGACCGTCTCTTCGGTCACCCTCTCCCAGCTCGGTGGTTCCGGCGGAAACATCACCGTCTACACCAATGACCGGCCGTCCATGGACGGAGCGAAGTCGGTGGGAACCAACAGCTTCACCTCCACGGACCTGAACATGCCCTTGGCCGAACCTGTTGAGGCGGAGTACGTCATCGTGTCGATCAACAGTCTGCCGCGTCTCGCTGCACCGAAAACCCGCTACGGGTTCGGTATCCGTTTGGCGGAAATTAAGATCCAGTAGCCGACCACAAAGTGCACCCTGCGGCCCTTCCCTTAATGGGGGAGGGCCGCAGTTGTTTCGATTGAGGGCAGGATGCCTTGGGACGGTAATCTGGACAGAACGTCTGGCGGGGATGGCTGATGCCATGCCCGGGTGGTTGCGCACGTCCAGCCGGAATATTCAGCATGCAGTAACAGTTGTGCCATGTGGCCGGCCTCCACGGGGAGGCGCGTCAAGTAAGGAAGAGGTTCACCGTCCAGTGACCATCGCAGAAAACACCGCGTCAGAAGTGCGTGATGTCATCATTGTCGGCTCTGGTCCGGCGGGTTACACGGCTGCCGTCTATACGGCCCGGGCCAACCTTAAGCCGTTGCTGATTGCCGGATCCGTGACCGCGGGCGGTGAACTGATGAACACCACCGATGTCGAGAACTACCCGGGCTTCCCGGACGGCATCATGGGTCCCGACCTCATGGAGAACTTCGAGAAGCAGGCTGCCCGCTTCGGCACGGAGATCCAGTTCGAGGACGTTACGGCACTGGACCTCACAGGATCGGTTAAGAAGGTCACGATCGCGACGGGGGAGACCTTCCAGGCTAAGGCTGTCATCCTGTCCACCGGCTCCGCGTACCGCGAACTGGGACTGCCGAACGAGAAGCGGCTGTCAGGGCACGGTGTCAGCTGGTGTGCAACCTGCGACGGTTTCTTCTTCAAGGACCAGGACATCGCCGTGATCGGCGGCGGTGACTCGGCAATGGAAGAGGCACTGTTCCTCACCAAGTTCGCGAAGTCCGTGACGGTCGTGCACCGGCGCGACTCACTCAAGGCTTCCAAGATCATGGCAGACCGCGCTCTGGGCCACGAGAAGATCAAGTTCATCTGGAACAGCACCGTTGAGGACGTCGTTGGCGATGACAAGGTCACCGGCCTCAAGATCAGGAACGTTGTTGATGGAAAGGTGTCCGATTTGGCGGTCACCGGGGTATTCGTGGCCATCGGCAACGATCCCCGCACCGACTTGGTCAAGGACGTCCTGGACCTCACCCCGGAGGGGACCATCGCCGTGGAGGGCAGGAGCTCTAAGACCAGCATCCCCGGTGTCTTTGCTGCCGGCGATGTCATTGACCCCACGTACCGACAGGCCATCACGGCATCCGGCTCTGGCTGCGTCGCCGCGCTTGACGTGGAACATTACCTGGCTGACCTTTCCTAGTTCCCGATAGACACGATTAGAGGAGAAAGAGAGAACCTTATGAGCAACGCCAAAGACGTAACTGATGCTAGTTTCGGGACGGACGTACTGTCCTCCGAGAAGCCGGTAATTGTTGATTTCTGGGCCGAGTGGTGCGGCCCCTGCCGCAAGCTTGGACCGATTCTGGACGAGATCTCCGTCGAATATGGTGAAAAGGTCGATGTCGTCAAGGTGAATGTTGACGACAACCCGTCCATCGCGGCGGAGTACGGCATCACCTCCATCCCTGCTGTCTACCTCTTCCAGGGTGGGGAAGTGAAGAACACCGTTATCGGGGCCAAGCCGAAGCAGTTCTTTGAGAAGGAATTCGCGGACGTCTTGTCCTAACACCTGTGACCGTCAGACAGACGGCCACGAGCGTGCCCCCGCCCCTCCGGCGGTGGCACGCTCTTCTTTTTGATCCGATAGGAGCAGCGTTTCACGTGAAACACTGCTGGAGGTGCTCCGGTCATGACAGCGAGAAACCGGCTATCTGCCTCTGCCCGCGGGCGGGGGATACATGCGGACGTGCCCCCTAATCCCACATTGTTCCGTTTCGCACTCTAGTAAATCTTCTGCTCTTTGACGCCTAGCAACTCTTCATTGGAAGCCTCCTGGGAATAACAGCCGGTGCACCCCTGGGCACCGGTAGTCCTGACCGGCCAGACTGCGACCCCGGGTCCGTAGGATTGCTCTGCACCGACATGTATGGGTAACGAAGGAACCGCAGGGCAGTCTCCACGCACCCAGGGACCCGCAGGGCGTGCACAAAATTGAATGGCTATCAGGAGGTGTGTGCATCAGAATCGAAGATTATGCGCCGGAGTGAAAACAAACGCGAAGTTTCACGTGAAACAGAAGTTCAAGGGTGGACTACCATACGGGTCACGAGGAAGGCAGGGTGAAGCACTGAAACGAAGCCTCTACTCGGCACGGTTACCAACACTCGCAACATCCTGAAGGCAGTCATACTGTGGTGAGCTGTTCTTGCTTCAGGCCCTCCCAAGCCCTTCCCCAAGCGCTGTTCAGACTCGCGCTTTAGAAGACTCCGCTGCGGGGCCAGCCGAGACAATCAACCAGCGGCGGGAGTAGAAACCCACGCGAAACAGCCCCACGACCAGCACGTGGCGAACCAGCACGAGCACGCATCCGGATGACGATTTTGGTCACGGAAACAGAGACAGCTATTGCCTCCAACCGTGTTGAGATTCCAGGCCTCATCGATCCAGACAAGGAGTTTCAAATACGGATACTAGGGCCGTTTTCCGCATCTATACGTGGCATCGAACTCCACAGTGAGCCTGGGGGACAGTTCGGTTCGGTGCGGCTCTTCATCCGAGAAGCCATACCCCACTGCGAAGATGGATTGGAATATCCGGTGTCCATCACTGCTTGCTTAATGTTGCACCTCTTGCCATCTACTACCTGAATGACGCCTGTTCGCTTCGCGTCCGTATGCTCCGGATGCGTAGGCACGGGCAGGCACGGTCAGTGTTCCACGTGAAACACTGGGCGGACTGACGCCTCATATGAGAGTTGCACAGAGCCGGCGCCGTACACGCAGCCAGCTTGCAGGCATGAAGCAACCGTGAAGTCGCGCTGCGGACAGCAAGAGAAATCCTTTTTTCCTTTCTGTCGACTTCGCCACCAGATCCAAGCCGCGGAAAAAATAGCCCTTCTCTTTCGCCCGTCAATGAGCGGGCATGTTTCACGTGAAACCGTACACGCAACGCCGAGACAGCAGCTAGCGGAGTAGCGCCAAGAGATAACACCCTATCGACCCGCGGCTCATGGGAATACTTCTGTGGGCCCGCGCCGAATGATCGGATCACGCGCCCTGCCAGCCGGCATCTAAACCGAGATGCGAGTCTCGGGTGTTAGGTGTCGACGACTACACCTTGGGGTATTGGACCCTACCCCGAGGATAGCTGAGGCCGCTTGACCCCGTTCTGTTGGCAGGTTAGGCGGTCGGGGCTTGCCACGCGGGTCGCCGCTTCTCGGGCCGAGCGGGTGGTGAAACCGGGCAGGACACGCCTACACCCGTCCGTAATGATTCACAGAATGTCTACCGATGGTGCAAGGGAATAGTGCATCGGCCACCGGCGCCGACCCCACTCACATTCAGGGACCAGGGGCATCGGTTCGCACAAACGGTTACGAGGGGCGCCAAGGACGCCACCCGGACACAAGAGGTTCCCGCATTAACTCGTTGAGAGAGCCGCCCGGGTGTTACGGATTCAGGGTTTATACGAGCTTATGCCCACTGCGGCTTGCCCGACGAGAACGGCATCATCACGAGATGTCCACACTTTTATCCACAGCCGATTCCCGATTTACCCACACTGTTATCCACAGCACGCTTCCGGGAGTCACATCGACACCAGCCGGTCCGGCGAGCCCAGCGCCCTCTTCAACTACTCGCCCCGCAGTCGCCACGAATTGGCCTCGGCGTTCCTGGTCCGCATAGGAGCACTAACTTATAGCCCCGAACACCGGCAGTTCGTGACGCGATCAACCTTGAAAAGTCTCAGTACGTGCAGAAATCGTCTTGATCGCTGGCTGCAGCGGGCGCTGGCGCCGCGGACTGGCTGGCCGTTTCACGTGAAACACCCGGCCCTGTCTTACGGCCGCGGGGCCCACCGGATGTGGCGCTGCGGACACCATGTCTCCGGAGACCGCAAAAGTGAACCTGAGGTCGGTGCTGCCGTTCGGTTATCCACCGACTTATCCACAGGTTTATCCACCGCCTAATCCACAGGATGCGCTTCGCACCTCACAGTCTGAATGGGAAACTCGGGGCCCAGAAAACCGCCTACAAGGGGACCTGGAACTTCCAGCATTCCACTCCGCAAAGATGCTGGGACTTGAACTTGCCGGTTTGAAGTCACTCGGCTGGCCTGTTTGAAGTCACCCGACCGGAAGCGTTCTACCCGCAGTCGCTGGCGACCATAGTGCACGCGTTATCCACTGAACTTGAACGGGCCATCCAGCCACCGACCCCTTAGCGCGGTCACTCCCTGGTCGCGAGACCGGCGGCTTCCGGATGAGCCGAAATCAGAGGGGCCTCTCCTCACGTCTGGAGGGCCTCAAGTGTAAGCAGAACCACGGCACCCCGTATCCCACGCCTGGGGACGGCAACTCAAGGACCGATCTGCCGGTCGGCACGTGGATAGAGGACGACAGCTACCGACGTTCGGCACGTTGACGCGGTGCCCCCGCGGTAGTGGACTATTTCTGCCAACCACTCTTTCCTTCTCCCTGGTTCAACGCGGACCGATGTGCCTTCGTTCTCCTGACCAGCAGCGTCTGGCATCTTCGGCACGCTGGCATGTCGATGTAACAGTCTCATCGCAGAGCGAATGGCCGAGCGGGCATCTTCGTAAGAATTCAGTGACCTTCTGAAGGTAGCCCTGTACTGCAGATTCGTAGCGCCGGAGTTTGGGCATGTTGCGACAGTGTCTTTGGCGTGCGGCATACTGCGGGAGGCCGACCTTCGAAAGCAGTACTCCGTGCAATGCGCGGTAGAAGACGCTGATGGACCCCACCCCGCTCCCTAGGGGCATACGCCAGGTGCCGGCTGTTCCACTGGCAGTTCCGTTGTGCTTAGCCACGTGGGACTCTAGCTACCTATTCGTTATTCCCCTGCGGCGTTTGTCTGCGCACGTCGTCTCCCACACGGAGGAATGGCGATAGGTACAACGGCGCGCCACATGACGACCGCCCGTTCCTTCCTCACAGTTCGTTTCTTGCCCGCAACGAGGTTTCACGTGAAACGCCCGATACAAGGACGGCATTGCTGGACCTCCTGCTCGTTTCAGCAACTCAGAGCTGGTGGTGAGCACGGCAATGTCCACCGTCGTCCAATCTGACTACCAGACTACTCGCGGGGTTCCGCTGAGATCGAACCAGTCCGCATTATTCTGCTTCGAGCCTTCGTCTTTCCTATCTCTTTATCCTCCTGGTTAGGTCCTATCGCGATCCGTTTCACGTGAAACGGCCGACCGCGCATCTAGGTTTAGCGGTGCCGACGACGCTGAAACTACCGTGTTGCAGTCCATGGACCGGGACTCCATCGGCCGACCGGTAAGCGCGAACAAAGAGCTATCTATCTCAGCTCGAATCGCTACCTTGCTATCATGCAGCTCAATTTCCTTCGCAGCGGATTTCGCACCCCTCACACCGGACCGCGTTAGAACTTCAGTAGGGTCGTCCGCATATGGTTCTGGGATTTCGCACTAGTACGGTCATTGTGCCGTAGAGTGAGCAACACCGTGAAGACCCGTGGTACCCCATCGCAAGTACCGTGAGCACGCCTTCCACGCCTGTGGTAACGCCAAGCAGGTGGTTGTGCCAGCGTAGGCCAGCAAGCGGTGACTTTCCTACCTTCCATTGCTGCGCGAAAGCGTTGCTGACGTCCTTTGGGCGGCCGTTTCACGTGAAACACCACGACGACCAGCTTCGAACCATCGGCTACATCGTGTCCGGCAATCTTGGTTTCGCTACGGAGTTCAGTACCAGCATGCCGATCTCGAGCAGGCCAAATGAATAGCACGGGGCAGACGGCACTCTATGCAGCGCACCTCCATGAGTGAAGGCTTGAATCGCCGCGCTTCGGGGGAAAGCACAAATCCTTATGGGAACTGGCACTTTTCACTGGCGCCTCCCGAGAAGGAGCATGGGAGCAAATGCAGGATGCAATAAAAGGAGTGTCCGTCCACAAGACTATCTTGGGACGATGCGGGTACGGCGTGCCCGCGATAGCACCCCAGATTGGGTTTGCATGCAGGATTAGTGGACGACCCCTTCCAGGGTGAAAAAAGGGCCCGATCCCTAAGGAATCGGGCCCTCCAGCAATTCAACTAATTCGCCGACCCTGGAGCCAGGACGTCCATGATGCGGTTGAGATCTTCCACGCTGGCAAACTCGATACTGACTTTACCTTTGCGCACGCCTAGCGAGATTTTCACGTTGGTGTCCAAGCGGTCAGACAAGGACGATGCGAGGTAATCCAGCCGTTCATGACGGGCTCCCGGACGCGGGATGTTGTTCTTGGCCGGCTTGGCCGGGTCCTGGTGGAGGGCCACGGCTTCTTCAGTGGCACGCACGGACATACCCTCAGCCACGATCTTCTGGGCCAGCCGTTCCATGGCCGCAGCGTCGGGGAGGGACAACAGGGCCCGGGCATGCCCTGCCGAGAGCACGCCGGCCGCTACGCGCCGCTGGACCAACGGCGGGAGCTTGAGCAGGCGCAGAGTGTTGGATACCTGGGGACGCGAGCGTCCGATGCGGTCCGCGAGCTGCTCATGGGTGGTCCCGAAGTCCTCGAGGAGCTGCTGGTAGGCCGCTGCCTCTTCCAGGGGGTTAAGCTGGCTGCGGTGCAGGTTCTCCAGCAAAGCATCGCGCAGGAGGTCATCATCGGTGGTGTCCCGGACGATTGCCGGTATGGTTTCAAGTCCTGCGGCCTGTACCGCCCGCCAGCGGCGTTCGCCCATAACCAGCTCGAACGGCTCTCCACCGTCTTCGGTTGATTTACGAACAACAATTGGCTGGAGGACACCGATTTCCCGAACAGAGTGCACAAGCTCGGCCATGTCGTCTTCATCAAAGACCGATCTCGGCTGCTTGCGGTTGGGGTGAATGTCCGAGACTGGAATCTCAGCAAACTTGACGCCAGGGACGTCGACCAGCTCTACATCGACATTAGTGCCGGAAAAAGCGTCAACAGGCTCTGCCGCGGCGGAATCCCCGGCTCCAGGAACCGGGGCCAACACCTCAGCATCAGCAGTCGTCGATGAGGCGGCTTCCGGCTCTACGGCCGGCGCGTCTTGTACAGGACGGCTCTTGGAGCCCGCCGCGGGGGATACCTGGTCAGCCTTCTTTCCCGCAGCGGAACCAGAAGGCTTGTTGGAGCCAGGTCCAGTGGCCGCATTGTCCTTGACCCTGGGCGATTTGGCAGGGGTCCGGGGCGCAGTCAGCTTTTCCGCCACAGACTGAGCCGTGCCGGTTGCACTGTCATCCGACGGTTCGGACTTTTTCCGTCCCTCAGGAAAGAAGAGATCTACGGGACGGGAAACGGCCGCGCCGTTGCCCTGCCCGTTGGATGCGGCGGAACTTGGAATCAGCGCGCCAAGACCGCGGCCTAGGCCCCGTCGCTTCTCGCTCATGGGTCAATCCCTCCAGTGGTAGAAACAGGCAATGCCAGCTCCGGTGGTTGCAGTTTGAAGATTTTAGCGTTCTGCTATTTCAGCAGCGGCTTCCAGGTAGGACAGGGCACCACTGGAGGATGGGTCGTACGTCATGACGGTCTGCTGGTAGCTGGGCGCCTCAGAAATCCTGACAGACCTGGGAACCACGGCCGAGAGGACCTGCTGCGGAAAGTGCGTCCGCACCTCGGCGGCAACCTGGGCCGCAAGGTTGGTCCGTCCGTCGTACATGGTGAGCAGGATGGTGGAAACTTCCAGCTCGTCGTTGAGATGTTTCTGGATCATCTCAATGTTCTTCAACAGCTGGCTGAGTCCTTCAAGCGCATAGTACTCGCACTGGATCGGGATCAGGACCTCATTGGCAGCACAGAACGCATTCACTGTCAGCAGCCCGAGGCTGGGCGGGCAGTCGATGAAGATGTAGTCGAGCCGCTCTTCGCCATTCTTTTCACGGGTCTTGGCGTACACATCAATGGCGCGCCGAAGCCGCTGCTCACGTGCCACAAGTGACACGAGCTCAATCTCGGCCCCGGCAAGATGGATAGTGGCGGGAGCGCAAATGAGCTTTTCGATGTCGGGGCACTGTGCCACCACGTCGGCCAGGGCAACGTCGTTGATGAGGACGTCGTAGATGCTGTCCACGTCGGCGTGGTGTTCGATGCCGAGGGCTGTGGACGCATTGCCTTGCGGGTCGATGTCAATGACCAGCACATTCAGCCCTGCAGCAGCAAGCGCTGCGGCGATATTGACGGTGGTGGTGGTCTTGCCCACGCCGCCTTTCTGGTTCGACACCGTGAAGACCCTGGTTTTGTCGGGGCGCGGGAGTTTCCGGCCCATCAGTCGTTCACGGCGCCGCGTTTCATGAGCGAGCTCGCGCGCGATAGGGCTTGAATCATCAATGGCATCGATGATGTTTGATCGACCAGATGAGGTTGTTTCACGTGAAACGACCGCCGAAGAAGCTGTGTTCGCTACCGATTGGGGGTGATTCCCGCCCCTGCCAGGAGCCATGCCCGGTCCCGCGACAGAACGTGCCGACCCCAATGACACGAACGGCGGGATCCGTTGTGCGGAGGCTTCACTACTGGTCACTGGGGCACACTCACTCTCGTTCAGCCAATATTTGCTGCCGTTGACTAGCCTAACTGCTTGGCCCGGCGGACAGCCGCCACCGGGCCAGGACTAGGACTTCTTTTGGGACTTGTTGACGATGATGCGGACTATGGTGGTGGGCTCTTCGAGAAGGTTCTCGCCCACTGTGCGCACTGATGTCTCCACGCCGCCGAGTTTCCGGATGGCTTTGGCGGCCTTCTCTATCTCTTCGGCGGCACTGCGGCCCTTGATGGCCACTACTTCGCCGCGCCCATTAAGGAGCGGAATTGTCATTCCGGCCAGGTTGCTGAGCGCAGATACTGCCCGCGCAGTAACCACATCGGCGTCCACGTGGCCGACGGCGAGCTCCGCGCGGGTCCGCATCACAGTGACGTTCTCGAGGCCAAGATCGTCAACGACTTCCTGAAGCCAGATGACACGCCGTTCGAGGGGCTCGATGAGGGTGAGTTCAAGATCCGGACGCGCGATGGCCAGGCAAAGCCCGGGCAGGCCGGCACCGCTTCCAACATCGGCAACATGGCTGCCATGCGGGATTTCGCTTTCGATGACGGCGCAGTTCAAGACGTGCCGGCTCCAGAGCCTGGGAATTTCCCGCGGACCAATGAGGCCCCGTTCCGTTCCCGAAGTGGCAAGATGCTCAACGTAACGCTTAGCCAGATCGAGGCGGTCTCCGAAAATCTTTTCGGCGGCCAGGAGTTCGGCTGGAGTGATATCAACCATTGTCAGCGGACCAGCGATCCCTAGTCTGCGGACACAACGATGTGGCGTCCGTTGCCTTCACCTTCGGACTCGCTGACGAGCCCCAGGTCAGCAACAGCGTCGTGCACGATCTTGCGTTCGTAGGCGCTCATCGGTTCGAGCGCAACAGACTGCCCGGTTTCCTTGACCGTAGCGGCTGCATCCTCGGCGATCTTCTGCAGGTGCCCAGTGCGCTCCTGCCGGTAGCCGTTGATGTCGAGAACCAGTCGGGACCGGTTCTCCGTGGCGGACAGCACCGCGAGCCGCGTCAGTTCCTGGAGGGCTTCAAGGACTTCGCCGTCCTCGCCCACAAGGCTGTCGAGACCTTCTGATTCCTCGTCTGCAACGATGGAAATGTAGGTGCGGCCGTTCCGGACCTCAATGTCGATGTCACCGTCGATGTCGGCGATGTCCAGCAACTCTTCAAGGTAGTCGGCAGCGATGTCGCCTTCTTCCTCAAGCCGGCTGACAGCGGAAACCTTGGGGGAAGCAGCCTCATCAGCCGCTGACTGGTCCTGGTCTTGGATCATGTCTTCAGAAAGGGCGTGTTCGGTGCTCTCGGCTGACATTACTTCTTCTTCCTGTTCTTACGCTGTGGCTGGACACGCTGGCCCTTGGGTTCGGCTACGGCAGCGGCAGCGGCGGCAGCTGCATCGTCCTTCTTGCCGCTGAGGATCGGCAGGGCGGGAAGGCCCTTGGCAGCACGGCGTTCGGCGAGGGCCTTTGCTGCGGGGGACCCCGGTGTCGGCATACGGCGGATAACGAAGAACTGCTGGCCCATGGTCCACAGGTTGGTGGTGGTCCAGTAAATCAGGACACCGATGGGGAAGTTGATGCCGCCCACGCCGAACACGATCGGCAGGATGTAGAGCATCATTTTCTGCTGGCGCATGAACGGGCTGGCCATGGCCTCTTCGGACATGTTCTTGGCCATGATCTGCTTTTGCGTGATGAACTGCGAGGCGGTCATCGCCAGGATCATCAGGATGGAAAGCACTGCGACAGTGATCTGGTTCTCGCCGCCGCCGCCGTGAAGCAGCGTTGCGTTCAGGGGTGCCCCGAAGATGGTGGAATCATCGAACTGGACAACCTGATCGTGGCTCATCGCACCGATGCCCTGGCCCTTGTCACGCGCCCCGGAGATGCCTGAAAGCACCGTGAACAGCGCGAAGAAGAACGGCATCTGAATCAGCATGGGCAGGCAGGCGGAGAACGGGTTGGTGCCATGCTTCTTGTACATGGCCATCTGTTCCTGGGCCATCGCCTGACGGGACAGCTGGTCCGTCTTGCCCTTGTACTTGTCCTGGAGCTTCTTCAGGTCCGGCTGCAGCAGCTGCATGCCGCGCTGGGCCTTGATTTGCTTGACGAACACGGGAATCAGGGCGGCACGGATGACCAGCACCAGTCCGATGATGGACAGCGTCCATGTCCAGCCCGAGGCTTCGGGCAGGCCAATGGCAGTCAGGCCCTCATGGAAGCCCACCATGATGATGGACACAAGCCATTTGAACGGAAACATGATTGTTTCGAAGAAGTCCATACTTTTCCCTATTCGTCAGGCCGCACTGCGGCCTTCTCCATCAGACCGAGCAGCCAGGTATTTGTCCGGGTTGTTCAGCACAACAATTGTGGGGGTCCGGCTCTCCGGCCATTCCCGGTTTCCGGCGGGGACGTGGTCCACACCGCCGGCGTTCCATGGGTGGCAGCGGACAAGGCGCCGGACTGCGAGCCAGCTTCCCTTGACGGCGCCATGGACTGTGACCGCTTCAAGGGCGTAGGCCGAGCATGAAGGGAAAAAGCGGCAGACCTGCCCGTACAGGGGGGAGACCACCTTGCGGTAGGCCTTGAGCAAAACAATGAGGACGTTCCGCGGCAGGTTCCACAGGAACATTCCGACGGCGGCGGCAACAGGACGGATACGGACGACGACGGCGGTGGCGTTACGCACGTGTCCCCTCCTGTGTTGTAACAACCGGACCGTTGGCGGCACCCGTGCGGGGGCGGCCGGCAAGCCGGGCCAGCGTCGATTCCAGTGCGGCGTTGTAGTCATTCAGCAGCTGATCCCAGCTGGCAGACGCGGACGCCGGAAGCGCCCGGACCACTATGGCAAAGCCGGTGCCGTGTTCGCGCAGCGACGCAGCTCCTGCTTCCCTCAGTCTCCGCTTAACGAGGTTCCTCACCACAGCGTTCCCTACACTCTTGGAAACGATGAACCCGATCCGACTGGGTTCATCGGCAGCAATGGCTGCCGCATATAACACTACGTTCCGGCGTCCATTGCGGACACCGGAACGTACGGTTGTTGAAAAATCGGTTGCAGTCCTCAAGCGGTTGCGGGCGGCCAGCACCTTAAACTCGCAAAGGGATGTCTACCGACAAGTCAGGTATTAAGCCGACAGTTCGGTGCGGCCCTTGCCACGGCGGGCGGCCAGGATGGCGCGGCCGGCACGGGTGCGCATACGAAGGCGGAAGCCGTGCTTCTTGGCCCGACGGCGGTTATTCGGCTGAAAAGTCCGCTTGCTCACGTTAGTTACTCCAGTGGATCAAAGGTGCGCCCACCCGATCAGTATGGGGAAGAACTGGCCGACGCTAAGTTTTGTATATGCCAGCTTTCCCCGGTCTGGCCAGGCGCGCTGCGCCTGGGAAGTTCAGATGGGACCAAAAAGCGGACACAAAGGACTTCACAACGTTAGGGCAATTCCGGCGCCCGAGTCAAACCGGATCAGGCACCGCCCGGCTATCCCCAGCTGTTCCTAACCGGCCTGTGGAACCTGTGGATGAAGTGGCTCACAAGGCCGGTTTTGGAACCACAACGGTGTAATTATCCACAAGCATCCTGCCAGCTATCTTCTAGGCTTTTCATCCCCTAGAGTGGCTCAGTAGCCGATTATCCACGGACTGTGCATAACCCTGTGGATGAACGGGACCAGCGTCCTGGTTCCCGGACTCGGGGCTGCAGGTATTTGCAGGCAAAGCAAGTTTTGAGGGAACCCATTGATGACAGTAGACGAAGCCAACCACGCCAATACTGTCGGAAGTTCCTGGCGGCGCGTTGTCAGCCTGCTCGAACAGGACCACCGCGTTTCACCGCGGCAGCGTGGCTTTGTCATCCTGGCCCAAGCCCAGGGCCTGATCGGTTCAACTCTCCTGGTGGCGGTTCCCAACGAACTTACCCGCGAGGTTCTCCAGACCCAGGTCAAGGACGCCCTTGACGACGCGCTGCACAACGTCTTTTCCGAGGACATCAGGTGCGCCATCGACGTCGACACCGACCTGGTGCCCATCCACGAAGAGCCCGAACCCGCCGTCGAGCCGTCCTTTGTGGCGGACCAGTCAGCGGAACAGAAGCCGCAGCCCATGCTGCCGAGCACCTCCCATGAATTCGGCCGGCTGAACCCGAAATACGTTTTCGACACATTCGTCATTGGTTCCTCAAACCGCTTTGCCCACGCCGCCGCCGTCGCTGTGGCCGAAGCCCCCGCCAAGGCGTACAACCCGCTGTTCATCTACGGAGACTCCGGTCTTGGCAAAACGCACCTGCTGCACGCGATCGGCCACTATGCCCGCCGCCTCTACAGCGGCATCCGCGTGCGCTACGTCAACTCGGAAGAATTCACCAACGACTTCATCAACTCCATCCGCGACGATGAAGGCGCCAGCTTCAAGACCACGTACCGCAACGTTGACGTCCTCCTCATTGATGACATCCAGTTCCTGGCCGGCAAGGACCGGACGCTCGAGGAGTTCTTCCACACATTCAACTCGCTGCACAACAACAACAAGCAGGTGGTCATTACCTCCGACCAGCCGCCGAAGCTGCTCGCAGGTTTTGAGGACCGGATGAAGTCCCGCTTCGAGTGGGGCCTGCTCACGGACATCCAGCCGCCCGAACTGGAAACCCGTATCGCCATCCTCCGCAAGAAGGCACTGAGCGAAGGCCTGTCCGCTCCGGACGATGCCCTCGAGTACATCGCTTCCAAGATCTCCAGCAACATCCGTGAACTCGAAGGCGCCCTGATCCGCGTTACCGCATTCGCGAGCCTGAACCGGCAGCCCGTGGATGTTGCACTGGCTGAGATGGTCCTCAAGGACCTCATCACGGACGACGGGGCCGAAGAAATCACTTCCGCGCAGATCCTGCAGCAGACGGCCGACTACTTCAAGCTCAGCATGGAAGAACTTTGCAGCAAGTCCCGGACCCGCACGCTGGTGACGGCGCGGCAGATCGCCATGTACCTGTGCCGGGAGCTGACGGACATGTCGCTGCCGAAGATCGGCCAGGAGCTGGGCGGCCGCGACCACACCACCGTCATCCATGCAGACCGGAAAATCCGCGAGCTGATGGCTGAGCGCCGTGTGATCTACAACCAGGTGACCGAACTGACCAACCGCATCAAGCAGCAGCAGCGCGACTCCTGATCCCCGCACCTATACCTTATTAACAGATGCATGTGGATAAGCCTGTGGACAGTTAAGGGGACAAGCGCGGTTAATGGGCTTAAAACCCTTAAGCCGTCTGTGGATTGGAAAAATCTGGAAATTTTTTGTCCCCATCCACACCCTGTTTAAAACCAGCTCCGCCCACAGCCCATGAACAGGGCTTAACCGCCGGATTCTGCGGCACTTGAGGGTTATCCACAGTTTCCACAGCAGTTATTAACACTACTAATCCCAAAAAATTGAAGTTCCTCAAACAACAAGACCTGTGTGTCCACCGGTCCGGGAGGGGCCTGGCGGCCCCGGCATGGAGGGGCGGGGCCGGGGGATGGGTTAATCCCGGATGTTCCGGCTAAGCTGTCAGCAGCGCTCCCATCCCCGGGTCCTTCGCCTGGTTGGCTTCTCAGCAGACCATGCACCTTCCGGGGGTGGCACAACTTTTTGGGAGTCCCGCCACAGGGATTTTCCGAGGCACATATCGCAGCAGCAATGAAAGGCGGCACCCTTCCGTGAAGTTCAGAGTCGATCGGGACGTCCTGGCAGAAGCCGTCACCTGGACAGCCCGGTCCTTGTCTCCGCGGCCGCCCGTTCCTGTCCTCTCGGGCCTGCTGCTGAAAGCCGAAGCGGGAACCGTCAGCCTTTCGAGCTTTGACTACGAAACGTCCGCGCGCCTGGAAATTGCCGCCGACATCCGCGACGAAGGCACCATCCTGGTCTCCGGACGGCTGCTCGCGGACATCTGCCGCAGCCTCCCTTCGGCTCCCGTCGACGTCGAAACCGACGGCAACAAGGTCACGCTCACCTGCCGCCGAAGCAGCTTCCACCTCGCCACCATGCCTGAAGCGGAGTACCCGCCGCTGCCTGCCCTGCCCGCCATCAGCGGCACAGTGCCCGGCGATGCTTTCGCCCAGGCGGTCTCCCAGGTGATCATCGCTGCGAGCAAGGACGACACGCTTCCCATCCTCACTGGTGTGCGGATGGAAATCGAGGACGACCTGATCACCCTCCTGGCCACTGACCGTTACCGTCTGGCCATGCGTGAAATGCCGTGGAAGCCTGTAACACCAGGCATCTCCACCAGCGCGCTGGTCAAAGCCAAAACCCTCAACGAGGTTGCCAAAACCCTGGGCAACAGCGGTGACATCAACCTCGCCCTGTCCGATGACGACAGCCGCCTGATCGGCTTCGAAAGCGGCGGCCGCACCACCACATCGTTGCTGGTGGACGGCGATTACCCGAAGATCCGCTCGCTCTTCCCCGAATCCACCCCCATCCACGCCACGGTGCAGACCCAGGAACTTGTGGAGGCTGTCCGCCGTGTATCGCTCGTTGCCGAGCGCAACACCCCGGTGCGGCTTGCATTCACCGATGGCCTGCTGAACCTCGACGCCGGCACCGGTGAGGACGCGCAGGCCTCGGAAGAACTCGAAGCACAGCTGTCCGGAGATGACATCACGGTCGCCTTCAACCCGCACTACCTGGTGGAGGGACTGAGCGTGATCGAAACCAAGTTTGTCCGGTTTTCGTTCACCTCTGCACCCAAACCGGCCATGATCACCGCCCAGGCTGACGCCGACGGCGAGGACCAGGATGACTACCGCTACCTGGTGATGCCCGTCCGCCTCCCCAACTAGTCCCCATCGGCTCCCAGCCTTCGCAAGCTCAGGCCGGGCCCCTCGCCGATAGGGCCCCAACTACCGCCACTCGGACTCGCAAGCCCGCGCAGAAAAGAGACTCACGTGCACATTGGACTGATCGGCCTTGGCAAAATGGGATTCAACATGCGCGAACGGCTGCGCAACGGCGGCCTCGAGGTGACCGGATACGACCGGAACCCGGACGTGACCGACGTGGCCTCCGTCGACGAGCTGATCGCAGCTGTTCCAGCTCCGCGGCTCATCTGGGTGATGGTTCCGGCCGGCGCCGTCACGGATGCGGTGATTACCGAACTCGCGGACAAGCTGGAGCAGGGGGACCTGGTGATCGACGGCGGAAACTCGCGTTTCACCGAAGACCAGCGGCACGGCGAACTGCTCAACGCCAAGGGCATCCGCTTCGCGGACTGCGGCGTGTCCGGTGGTGTGTGGGGACTCCAGAACGGCTACGGCCTCATGGCCGGCGGTGATGCCGCGGACATTGAACGTGCGCTGCCGGTCTTTGATGCCCTGCGTCCTGAAGGCGAACGCGCGGACAGTTTCGTGCACGTGGGTGGAGTCGGAGCCGGCCACTACGCAAAGATGGTCCACAACGGCATCGAGTACGGCCTGATGCAGGCCTACGCCGAGGGCTATCAGCTGCTCGCTTCCAAGGACATCATCAGTGATCTGCCCGGCACCTTCCGTGCATGGCAAAAGGGCACGGTGGTCCGTTCCTGGCTGCTCGACCTCCTGGTCAAAGCGCTGGAGGAAGACCCCGGACTCCAGAACATCGACGATTATGTCGAGGATTCCGGCGAAGGACGCTGGACGGTGGAGGAAGCCATCGCCAACGCGATTCCGGCTCCAGCGATCACCGCCGCGCTCTTCGCACGGTTCGAATCCCGTGAGGACAGTTCACCGGCCATGAAGATGGTCTCGGCCCTCCGCCACCAGTTCGGTGGCCACGCAACCCGCCCCGCCAAGTAGCCGCCACCGGGGACCGCCCGGCCCCCAGAATTGTCGAAACCCGCGTGTATCTGGAACACCTTTCCCTGACCGACTTCCGCAGCTACGCCCAGGTTGACCTTGCCCTCGGCCCGGGCGTGACCGTGCTGGTGGGCTACAACGGCATCGGCAAAACAAACCTCATGGAGGCCATCGGCTACCTGGCCACCCTGAGTTCGCACCGGGTCAGTTCCGACGGGCCGCTCCTGCGGTTCGGGACCGAGCGGGCGCTGGTCCGTGCAAGGCTGGTCCGCAACGGCCAGACCACAATCCTGGAGCTGGAAATCAATGCTGGCCGGGCCAACCGCGGCCGCATCAACCGCAGCAATCCGGTCCGGGCGAGGGACCTGCTGGGCATCTGCCAGACGGTCCTCTTCGCACCGGAAGACCTTGCCCTCGTCAAGGGTGACCCGTCCAACCGGCGCCGTTTCCTGGACGAGCTGCTGGCCAGCCTCGTGCCGCACCATGCCGCCACGCGCAGTGACTACGACCGGGTGCTGAAACAGCGCAACGCCCTGCTCAAGTCGGCCCGCGGCGGTAAGTTCACGTCCGGCCACGAGGCAACCCTCGATGTCTGGGACCAGCACATGGCGAGGGCGGGAGCGGAACTGCTGCATGCCCGGCTGGAACTTGTGGAACGGCTGCGGCCGCACCTGGCGCGGGCCTACGCGGAGCTGACCGACGGATCCAAAGCCGCTGACGCCACGTATCGCTCCACCCTCCAGAACCAGATGGACGACGACGGCGCACCGCTGGCGGGTGCCCCGCCCACCGGGACTCCGGGAGCCGCCGTCGACGTTGAGGACCTGCGCACGCTCACCGTGGAACAACTCACCGGGCGTTACGTCCGGGCGTTCGCCGACTCCCGCAAGAAGGAACTGGAACGGGGCATCTCCCTGGTTGGCCCGCACCGGGACGAACTCGAGCTCATGCTGGGGCAGGCTCCGGCCAAGGGCTACGCCTCGCACGGGGAAACCTGGTCCATGTGCCTGTCCCTCCGGCTCGCCTCCTACTACGTCATGCTGGACGATGCCCGCACCGGCGGTTCGGCCCCCATCCTGATACTCGACGACGTTTTTGCCGAGCTGGACGTGCAGCGCCGGCGTAAACTGGCCGCAATAGTCTCCGGCGCGGAACAGGTCCTGGTGACCGCCGCCGTCGACGCCGATATTCCGGAAGAGCTGTCCGGCCGACGGGTGAAGGTCATCCCGGGAGGTATTGATGAGCAGGGACAATGACAAAGCCGGCGGGCTGCAGCCCGGCCGCGAGCCCGACCATATCGATGCACCGCAGGCGGCACTGAACAGGATGCGGGAGGCCGCCGCCGCGCGCGGTGAGGTCCGCAGGAAAGCCGTGAAACCGGGTTCGCAGAAAACCAAGGGCGGCATCCGGGACACCCGGGGGTTCAGCCAGTTCCACTCCACGGGACGCGACCCGCTGGGCCTTGGCAAAGTGGTAGGGCGACTGGTGGCCGAACGCGGCTGGACTTCCCCGGTCGCGGTTGGCTCGGTCATGGCGGAATGGCCTGCCCTGGTGGGACCTGAAATCTCGGCCCACTGCACACCGGAAAGCTTCACCGATACAACGCTCCACGTCCGCTGCGATTCCACCGCGTGGGCCACCCAGCTCCGGTTGCTTAGCACCAGCCTCCTGGAGAAATTCCGGGTCGAGCTTGGTGATGGCGTGGTCACCAGCATCCACGTGTTGGGCCCTTCGGCGCCGAGCTGGCGCAAGGGCGGCCGGTCCGTTAACGGCCGCGGGCCGCGGGACACCTACGGCTAGCCTCCGGCGGCACTCTTGAAAATGCTTCAAACGGCGTGTAGAGCCCTGGAAGGACCGGGAAGCGTATAGGCCCCCGGGGGCAGTCCCGCTCGGGCGCCCTAGGTGCGGTCAGCGGCCGGGTACAGCCATATCGCTCCCCGTCCACACCCCCGGAATGCGGGGTTATGGCCTGTTTCGCGGTAGAATCGTTGTAGATAACTGGGCGCGGGTGACACGTTGACTGAGTCCGTTCTCCGTGCGCTTCCAGCACGCGGGGATCGGATCCCCACCGTCAGCAAGCACCCGCGCCATAAGTTTGTGCCTGTTGGCAGGTGCCTTTCCTGATGTGAATCAGGTGGGGAACCGGCCGGCCATCATCGAGAACAGAGGAGTCGGCAACGCCTGTGGCTAACGACAATACAGATCTGGCAGTTGAACCCGCAGTCGAAGATGCCCGTACGCCGGATACTCCGGGAGAAGCCGCCAAACCGCGCGAATACGGCGCCAGTGACATCACCGTCCTTGAGGGACTTGAAGCTGTCCGGAAGCGCCCGGGCATGTATATCGGCTCCACCGGCCCGCGCGGTCTCCACCACCTGGTCTACGAAGTGGTGGACAACTCCGTTGACGAGGCACTCGCCGGATATTGCACGCACATCGAGGTTGTCCTCCAGGCGGACGGCGGCGTCAAAGTCGTGGATGACGGCCGCGGCATCCCCGTGGACATGCACCCCACCGAGCACAAGCCCACGGTGGAAGTCGTCATGACCATCCTGCACGCCGGCGGCAAGTTCGGCGGCGGCGGTTACGCCGTGTCCGGCGGACTCCACGGCGTGGGTATTTCCGTGGTCAACGCACTGTCCAGCCGGGTTGACACTGAGGTCCGACGCCAGGGGCACGTGTGGCGCATGTCCTTTGCCAACGGCGGCAAGCCGCAGGGCAGCCTGGTCAAGGGCGAAGAGACGGACCGCACCGGCACCAGCCAAACCTTCTACCCGGACCCGGAGATCTTCGAAACCACGGAATTCGACTTCGAGACACTCCGCGCCCGCTTCCAGCAGATGGCCTTCCTCAACAAGGGACTGCGCATCACGCTGACGGATGAGCGCACGCCGGCGGAGAATTCGGACGACGCCGACCTCGACCTGGACGGCATCGCCACCGAGGGGGAAGTCAGCGCCGAACACCGCACCGTGGTCTACCAGTACGACGAAGGCCTGCTGGACTACGTCAAGCACCTGAACTCGGGCAAGAAAGTGGATGTGGTCCACGAGGACGTTATCGCCTTCGAAACCGAGGACACCGACCGCCGGATCGCGCTGGAAATGGCGATGCAGTGGACCAGCGCCTACTCGGAAAGCGTCCACACCTATGCCAATACCATCAACACCCACGAGGGCGGCACCCACGAAGAGGGTTTCCGCGCCGCGCTGACTTCCCTGATCAACCGCTATGCCCGCGAAAAGGGCATCATCAAGGAGAAGGACGACAACCTCACCGGTGACGACATCCGTGAGGGTCTTACGGCTGTCATCTCCGTCAAGCTCTCCGAACCCCAGTTCGAGGGCCAGACCAAGACGAAACTCGGCAACTCCGAGGTTAAGGGCTTCGTCCAGCGCGTCGTCACCGACGGCCTCGGCGACTGGCTCGAGCGCAACCCCGGTCCCGCACGCGACGTCATCCGTAAGGCAATTTCGGCTGCCCAGGCGCGCATGGCTGCCCGGAAGGCTCGCGACAACGCCCGACGGAAGAGCCCGCTGGAATCCTTCGGTATGCCTGGCAAGCTTTCCGACTGTTCCTCCAAGGACCCGGAGAAGTGCGAGGTCTACATTGTGGAGGGTGACTCGGCAGGTGGTTCCGCCAAGCGCGGCCGCAACCCCGAAACCCAAGCCATCCTGCCGCTGCGCGGCAAGATCCTCAACGTGGAACGGGCCCGCCTGGACAAGGCGCTGGGCAACGCGGAAGTCCAGTCCATGATCACGGCCTTCGGCACCGGTATCGGCGAGGACTTCGACCTGTCCAAGCTGCGGTACCACAAGATCGTCCTGATGGCCGACGCCGACGTGGACGGCCAGCACATCACCACCCTGCTGATGACGCTGCTCTTCCGCTACATGCGGCCCCTCATCGAGAACGGCTACGTCTATCTGGCCCAGCCGCCGCTGTACCGGATCAAGTGGTCCAACGCCGCGCACGACTACGTGTACAGCGACCGCGAACGCGACGCCAAGCTTGTTGCCGGCCAGGCTGCCGGACGCAGGATCCCCAAGGACAACGGCATCCAGCGCTACAAGGGTCTCGGCGAGATGGACTACACCGAACTGTGGGACACCACCATGGACCCGGACAACCGGACCCTGCTGCAGGTCACCATGGACGACGCCCTCGCCGCCGACCAGATCTTCTCCGTCCTTATGGGCGAGGACGTGGAATCACGCCGTAACTTCATCCAGCAGAACGCCAAGGACGTCAGGTTCCTGGATATCTAGAGCACCCGCTCCTAAGTATTCGAAACCCGACATATACCTGAAACGGAAATAGATAAATGAGCGACGAAACACCCGAGACCCCGGCACCGGAGGCCGGGAACCCGGACACCGTTCTTGAAGGCGACGTGCTGATTGACCGCGTGGAGCAGGTGGACCTGCAGACGGAAATGCAGCGGTCCTACCTGGACTACGCCATGGCCGTTATCGTCGGCCGCGCCCTCCCCGACGTACGGGATGGCCTCAAGCCCGTCCACCGGCGCGTGCTGTACGCCATGTTCGACGGCGGCTACCGCCCCGACCGTTCCTTCAACAAGTGCGCCCGCGTGGTGGGCGAGGTCATGGGCCAGTACCACCCGCACGGTGACACCGCCATCTACGACGCCCTGGTCCGCCTGATCCAGGACTGGACCATGCGCTACCCGCTGGCACTGGGCCAGGGCAACTTCGGTTCCCCCGGCAACGACGGAGCGGCCGCCCCGCGGTACACCGAAACCAAGATGGCCCCGCTGGCCATGGAGATGGTCCGCGACATCGACGAGGAAACCGTCGACTTCCAGGACAACTACGACGGCAAGAACCAGGAACCCACCATCCTGCCGGCCCGGTTCCCCAACCTGCTGGTCAACGGCTCGTCCGGCATCGCCGTTGGCATGGCCACCAACATTCCGCCGCACAACCTCCGCGAAGTGGCTGACGGTGTCCAGTGGTACCTGGCGAACCCCGGTGCCAGCCGTGAGGACCTGCTCGAACAGCTCCTGCTGCGCGTGAAGGGCCCCGATTTCCCCACCGGCGCAACCATCCTTGGGCACAAGGGCATCGAGGACGCGTACCGCACCGGCCGCGGCTCGATCACCATGCGCGCCGTGGTGAACGTCGAGGAACTCCAGGGCCGGACCTGCCTGGTGGTCACCGAACTGCCCTACCAGGCAAACCCGGACAACCTGGCCATCAAGATCGCCGAACTGGTCAAGGACGGCAAGATCCAGGGCATCGCCGACCTCCGCGACGAGACCTCGGGCCGCACCGGCCAGCGGCTGGTCATCGTGCTCAAGCGCGACGCCGTGCCCAAGGTGGTGCTGAACAACCTGTACAAGCACACCGAGTTGCAGAGCAACTTCTCCGCCAACATGCTGGCGATCGTCGACGGCGTCCCGCGGACCCTGAGCCTGGACGCCTTCATCCGGCACTGGGTGACCCACCAGCTGGACGTCATTGCCCGCCGCACCCGCTACCGCCTGCGCAAGGCCGAGGAAGAAGCACACATCCTCCGCGCCCTGCTCAAGGCGCTGGACATGCTCGATGAGGTCATCGCCCTCATCCGCGCCTCCAGCACCACCGAAGCGGCACGTGACGGCCTGATGGAGCTGCTGGACATCGACGAACTGCAGGCCCGGGCCATCCTGGACATGCAGTTGCGCCGCCTTGCAGCCCTGGAACGGCAGAAGATCCAGGACCGGCACGCAGAACTCGAAGCGCTGATCGCCGAATACAACGAGATCCTCGGCTCCGAGCAGCGCCAGCGGGAAATCATCAGCACCGAACTCGGCGAGATCGTGGAAAAGCACGGCGATGACCGGCGCACCAAGATCCTGATGGGCTACGACGGTGACATGTCCATGGAGGACCTCATTCCCGAAGAGGAGATGGTGGTCACCATCACCCGAGGCGGCTACGTCAAGCGGACCCGCAGCGACAACTACCGCTCGCAGCAGCGCGGCGGCAAGGGCATTAAGGGCGCCCAGCTGCGCGGCGACGACGTCGTGGAGCACTTCTTCGTCACCACCACGCACCACTGGCTGCTGTTCTTCACGAACCTCGGCCGGGTGTACCGGGCGAAGGCCTACGAGCTGATGGAAGCCGGACGCGACGCCAAGGGCCAGCACGTGGCCAACCTGCTGGCGTTCCAGCCCGACGAGCACATCGCCCAGGTGCTGGACTTGAAGGACTACCAGCAGGCCCCCTACCTTGTGCTCGCCACCAAGCGCGGCCTTGTGAAGAAGACCCGGCTTGAGGACTACGACACCAACCGGTCCGCCGGCGTCATCGCCATCAACCTGCGTGACGGGGACGAACTGGTCTCGGCGCAGCTGGTGTCCGAAACCGACGACCTGCTGCTGGTCTCGCGCAAGGGCCAGTCCATCCGGTTCACCGCCACCGAGGATGCCCTCCGGCCGATGGGTCGGGCCACGTCCGGCGTGACCGGCATGAAGTTCCGTGAGGACGATGAGCTGCTCGCCGCGAATGTTGTCACGGACGGCTCGTTCGTGTTCATCGTGACTGAGGGCGGCTACGCCAAGCGGACGGCCGTGGAGGAATACCGCCTCCAGGGCCGCGGCGGCCTGGGTATCAAGGTCGCCAAGCTCGCTGAGGAGCGCGGTGACCTGGTGGGGGCACTGATCGTCCAGGAAGAAGACGAAGTCCTGGTGGTCATGGAGGGCGGCAAGGTGGTCCGTTCATCGGTGGCCGGTGTCCCGGCCAAGGGCCGCGACACCATGGGCGTCATCTTTGCCAAGCCGGACAAGAATGACCGGATCATTGAGGTGGCACGCAACAGCGAACGCGGCCTTGAGGGCGAGGAATCGCCGGAGGATGACGTAACGTTGGCTGAAGATGGCGGGACCCCTGCGGAATCCGCCGAGCCACCAGTGGCAGAAGAATCACCGGCCGTTGAGTCAGAGGACGCCTCGGGCGACGCTGAGCCGAACGAAGACAACACGGAGGTAACGAGTGAGTAATTCCGACTCATTTCCCAACCCGAACAGCACTGTTCCCGACGGAAACCGGCCCTCGGCCGCGCCGCGCGTGAACGCACCCGTTCGTCCTCAGCAGCGGCCCGCAGCGCCTGCCTCCGCGCCGGGCCAGCGCCCTGCCGTTCCCGGCCAGCGCCCTGCCGGTGAACGTCCCGTGCAGCCCGGCCAGCGGCCGGCTTCAGCCGGGCAGCGACCCATGGCGGGTGCTCCCGGGCAGGGTGGCTCCGGGCAGGCTCCCGGACTGGTCAAGCCCGCACCGAAGGCCAAGGTCCGGCGCGCCCGGCTGCTTGTCAGCAAGGTTGACCCGTGGTCGGTCCTGAAGATGGCGTTCCTGCTGTCCGTTGCACTGGGCATCGTCACGGTTGTGGCCGCTATCGTGCTGTGGACCGTCCTGGACCTCACCGGAATCTTCGACCAGGTGGACAGCCTGCTCGGCACCCTTGCCGGCTCCGAAGGCGGCGGCTTCGAACTCAAGAAGGTGGCTTCCCTTGGCCAGGTGGCATCCTTCGCCACGATCATCGCCGTGGTGAACGTGGTCCTGTTGACCGCGCTGTCCATGCTGTCCGCCGTGCTCTACAACATCTCAGCCACCCTGGTGGGCGGCATCGGCGTCACCCTCACCGACGATTAGGACGGCGTTTCCGCCGGTCTCCGGCCGGCGGAAACGCCCGATTTGAGATCGGGCCGGGATGTGCTGTAGAGTCATGTCTCGGCCCGATGAGGCATCGGGGCGTATAGCTCAGGCGGTTAGAGCGCTTCGCTGATAACGAAGAGGTCCCAGGTTCAAGTCCTGGTACGCCCACGGAACCTGTGCAGGTTCAAGGAAAGGTTTGGCAAGGGGTCAGCCCGGAGCCGGACCGGAACGGGGAGCATGTGAAGAAGTTGCTGATTATTGCAGCTGCGATCGCAAGCGTCCTGGTCTACCGGAAGGCACAGGAATCCGAAGCCCGGAAGAATGTCTGGAGCCAGTCGACCGATACGGTTGACTAGTCCGGACCCCGGACCGGGAGCTGGTAAATGGCTCTCCGGATCTAGGGTATGATTGACGGGTTGCTTCTTATGGGGGCATGGCGCAATTGGTAGCGCACCTGCTTTGCAAGCAGGGGGTTCGGGGTTCGAGTCCCCGTGCCTCCACCATAAGAAAGTCCCGGCCAGCGGAAACGCTGGCCGGGACTTTTGCTTTTCCATGGGAACTGCACGCACCGGAGACGTGCGGCAGGGCGCTTGCAGGCCTACTGGCCGCCGCGGCGGACCGGCTGCGCGGTATTAACGGTGTGAATGGCGCGCAGGATCTTGGCCGGGAAATAGACCGAGAAAAAGACCACCATGGGAGCCTTCAACGCCATCTTCTTCACGTTGTGCGCCTTGTAGGTCCGGTCGAACCGCGTGACGTAGTAGCGGTAGTCCCGGGGCGAATCCTCCAGCCGCCGGGCGGACATCCCGGACACCATCTGCGGGCAGTACTGGATTTTCAGGTCGTGGTCGGCAAGGTGCAGGGACAGATCGATGTCCTCGTGCATCTCGTCCTTTTCGTCCCGGCACGTCTCGGCGCGGATGGTTGCCCAGGCTGTGGCGCGAAGGGCCATGTTGGAGCCGAACAGGAAATGGTACTGGTGCTTTGCCAGCTTCAGCATCAGCTGGCGCATCTTGTCGTCAGCCTTGAGCCCGAATCTGCGCATCGGCATGTCGTAGTAGACCACCGGCCCGGTAGCCGCCTGGACGGACTGGTCCAGGAAGGCTTTCTGCACCTGTTCCACCCAGTCCGGTTCAAGGACGGAGTCGGCGTCGATGCGGCCCAGAATGTCACCCGTGGCATTGTCCAGGCCGAAATTGCGGGTGGGGATGAGGCCCTGCTCCCGGTCCTGGCTCAGCAGGATGACCGGGCTCTCCGGGTACTCGAGCTGCATCTGCCGGACGATGTTGGCGGTGCGGTCCTTGGAGAGGTTGTCCACCACAATGATTTCGTGCGCGGGCACAGACTGGTAGATGGCAGCGATGAGGCACTGCCGGATGACGCTCTCCTCGTTGTACGCCGGGATGACGATGGATACGCGGGGCAGCTCGGCTGCGTCGTTCAAGGCATCCCCAAGGGGTTGATCGGCTGACATCAGTTCAAATCTAGCACCGGCCGCCCCGGCTGCCGGGGAGCGGAACAAACGTCCCGCCACGCGGACCAGGTCCCGGCGGACAGCAAAAAGGGTCCCGTTTCCGAAAACGGGACCCCTTCAGGTTGCTTGGACGATCAGGACTGGGTGGTGCCCTTGTCTCCGTTGTTCATGTTGGCGGCGATGTTCTTGGTGGCCGTCTTCGCATCGGTGGCAATTTTGGCCGTGGTTTCGGCGGCGTCGTCGGCCACGTGCTTGGCCTTTTCCGCGGTGTCCTCCGCTTTGTCCTCCGCCTTGTCCGTGGCGGTGCCGGCGGCATCGGCCGTCGTGTCAGCACCGGCAGCCGCGAAAGAGGCCGTGGCGCCGGTGGCCTTCCCGGCCGCGTCCGTGCTGGATTCCCTGTCCTCGTTGACGGTAGTGGCCGCAACCGGGGCAGGTGTTGGGGTGACAGGAGACGGAGTCTTCCAGGGGTCCTCCACGGGCTTGGAGGCCTTCCACGCCGCGACGCCGGCAGCGACTGCAGCAGCAATGACGCCGAAAACGAGCCAGCCCCGCTGTTTCCTGGGCGGTTCCGGCTGGGCCAGCTGGATGCCCACAGTGCGGCCCGCTTCGGTTGCTGCTGCCTTCAACTGCGTTCCGGTGGCCTGGGCCTGCTCCTGGAGTGCGTGCACGATTCCGACGTCGCCAAGCTTCTGGGCGACGGCATCCACGCGGGCCGGTGCACTTTCCAGTGTGCGGTGCACAGCCTCGGAAGCGTGGCCGATCTGGTCCGAAAGGCGGGGCAGGTACTCGACCACAACCCGGTCACGCGCGTTCAGGACCACGGGGGTTGCCCTGTCCAGTGCCTCGTGCAGGCGCGGCGAGGCGCCTTCCACGACGTCGTTGATCCGCGGAGCGAGGTGCGCCAGGCCGTCCTGGATCCGGGGCGTAACGGTGGCCACGCCGTCAGCCAGGTTGTGGGCCGCAGTCTTCAGGCCTTCCTGGATCTTGGGGGAAGCGGTGTCCAGGCCATGCTGGAGGCGGGGAACTGCCCAATCCACGGCTGCTTCCACGCGGGGGGCAGCCCAGTCCTTGGCATTTTCAACCGCGCCTATGACAGACAACTCAAGGTCACGGGCAATACGATCCGATTTCTTCACAACTACCTCCCGATTAATGTGACGGTCTGTGGTTAGCCTACGTGGCTTGGACTTCACCGGCTATTCTCACAGCGGATTTTAGGGTGATTTCACCCAGCGCGGAACTGCTCCCGCGGCCATGCCCCCTCCGGGACAGCATGGAAGAATGGGCCCTATGACTGCCATCGCAACAGCAAAAGCAACCATCCACACGAGCCTCGGCGACATCGTGGTTAACCTCTTCGGCAACCACGCGCCCAAGACGGTCAAGAACTTCATCGGTCTCGCCACCGGCGAGCAGGCATGGACCCACCCGGAAACCGGCGAGGACAAGACCGGCACGCCGCTTTACAACGGAACCATCTTCCACCGCATCATCAAGGACTTCATGATCCAGGCCGGCGATCCCCTGGGCCGCGGCACCGGCGGCCCCGGCTACCGGTTCGACGACGAAATCCACCCCGAACTCAGCTTCAACCAGCCCTACAAGCTGGCCATGGCCAACGCCGGCATCCAGATGGGCAAGGGCACCAACGGCTCCCAGTTCTTCATCACCACCATCCCCACCGACTGGCTGCAGGGCAAGCACAGCATCTTCGGTGAAGTGGCCGACGATGAATCCAAGAAGGTCGTGGACGCTATCGAGGGCGTGCGCACCGGCATGGGTGACCGCCCGGTCGAGGACGTCACCATCAACAGCATCGACATCGAACAGCTGTAATCACGCACCATGAGTTACGGAATTCCGTCGGCTGAGCCGTCCGCCCAGGTTCCGGTGTGCCCCCGGCATCCCGACCGGCCATCCTACGTGCGCTGCCAGCGGTGCGGGCGTCCCGCATGCCCCGACTGCCAGCGGGCGGCCGCCGTCGGATTCCAATGCGTTGACTGCGTCAACGAAACAAAACGTACGACGCCGGAAATACGCACCGTTTACGGCGGCGCCGTTGCCACGGGCAAACCGAAGGTGACGTTCGGAACTATCGCCGCCTGCGCCGTGCTGTACGTCCTGCAGTGGCTTGTTCCGAATGATGCCATCTACCAGGCCCTCGGTTTTGCCAACGTCTATGCGGAGCCGCGCTGGGGTGAATTCGAGCCCTGGCGGATGCTCACGTCAGCATTCCTGCACTCGCAGGGGTTCATCCTGCACATCGCCCTGAACATGTACATGCTGTGGGCATTCGGGCAGGCCCTGGAACCCCTCCTGGGACGGGTACGGTTCCTCGCGCTATACCTGATCTCCGCCATTGGCGGTTCCGTGGGATACCTCCTGCTGACCCCCCTGTATGAACCCGGCCGCCCGCTTTACGGCGTGGTTGGGGCATCCGGGGCGATCTTCGGCCTCTTCGGCGCCATGCTGCTGGTCCAGCGCCACCGTGGTGGAGACACACGGCAGTTGTGGGTGCTTATCGCCATCAACGGCGTCATCGGCTTCCTGGTCCCCCAGATCGCCTGGCAGGCGCACCTTGGGGGGTTGGTCACCGGCGCTCTCTGCGCCGCGGTACTGGCCTACACCCCCCGGGGGCCGCGGCAGGGACTCCTCCAGGCAGCGGGACTGATGGGTGTTGTCCTCCTGCTCGCCCTGGCCACCTGGATCCGGGTCTCAATGTAGTTTCAGCCAGGGCTTCGCCCAAATCGTCCCACCCAAAAAATCCCGCTGGCCGTCCGGCTGGCGGGATTTTCTGTTTTCCACAGCGCTTATCCACAGTGTTGGTAACTTACAGCCCTGTTATTTGCCGCCGAGCTACTACATGTAGTTCCCCGGCCCCTTCCCGCAGCTATATCCAGAAAATTCTCCACACCTGTGGATAACTTCTGGGGATACGCATGTGCGTAAGTGGACAAAGTGCCCTCTCCCGTGGCCCGCTGTGGAGAAGGCAGGTGGATACACGCCGAAACAGGGCAGAGGAACGGCAGCGGGACAGCTTTCAACATGGTTATGCACACTGTTAATAAGTTCCGCCCGTGTAGTTCGAGGCGACTGGACCCTCTGCATCCCAGCGTGCTGGCCTTTGTATCCCCACAATCCCCAAGCTTCGTCCACACCTGTGGATAACTTGTGGGTATCACGGTGTTGGTAAGTGGATAAGCTTCAGGTGCCACCATTTCCACCAGTTGTACGCGTTGATTCCAGGAGGGCTTCCTTGACCGCCACCCAGCACATCTTCCTCGACAAGCAACATCCGGCTGTGTGGCGAGCCATCAACGGGCTGGGACTCAAGGTCAAGGAAGCCGCTGCAGAGGCGGGGATCGACGAAAAGACGGTGGAACTCCTCAACGTCCGGATCTCCCAGATCAATGGCTGTGCCTACTGCCTGGACGTGCATGTGAAGGATGCGGTTAAGGCCGGGGAAACGCAGCAGCGGCTGGCCGTGCTGCCGGCGTGGCGGGATACTGCCCTGTTCACGGACAAGGAACGCGCCGCCCTGGCCCTCGTCGAAAGCATCACCGAATTGCCCGCACAGCAGATACGGGAGCAGGAAGAAGGATTTGCCCGCCGCTGCCTGAGTGACGAGGAGTTCTCAGTGGTCAGCTGGATCGCGATCAGCATGAACGCCTTCAACCGGGTGTCCATCACCAGCCACCATCCCGTCCGCAGGCAGCGCTGAGCCGGTACCCTCTTCACAGAACCCCCGGGTTTATCCACAGCGTATTCCACACTGTTAATAACCGCATCGCGGAGGCAAGCTTCGTTTTTCTTGCGGTTTACGGCGTCTCGCGAGGGGGGAATCCGGTTATCCGCAGGTTTTCAACATTGTGGATAACTTTTCCAACAACTGGGGAGAACGCCCTCCTGGGACTAGCTGGACCATACTCCAGACGAGCCGCGCCGGTGGCTGTCCAGCAGGTGGGTGTCCACCATGCCGATCGCCTCCATCAGCGCGAACATCGTTGTTGGCCCCACGAAGGCAAAGCCCTTTTTCCGCAAGGCTTTGGAAAGAGCCACCGATTCCTCCGATTGGGTGGGGATATCGCTGTGCACGCGGGGCGCCGGAGTGGAAGCGGGCCGGTATCGCCAGACGAAGTCCGCCAGCCCGCCCTCCTGCCGCAACTCAAGGGTTGCCTGGGCATTCTTGATGGCGGCGAGGACCTTCAGCCGGTTGCGGACGATCCCGGGGTCCTGGAGCAGCCGCTCGACGTCGTCTTCCGTGAACAGCGCGACGGCATCGGGATCAAAGCCGGCGAAAGCGGAACGGAAGGCCGGACGCTTTCGAAGGATAGTCGCCCAGGACAGGCCTGCCTGGAAACCCTCGAGGCAGATCCGCTCATAGATGCCCTGTTCGTCGGTGACGGGAAGGCCCCATTCATGGTCGTAGTAGTCACGCAGCAGCTGATCGGACGAAGCCCAGGCAGGGCGGGCCAGGCCGTCGTCGCCGACGATTACGGAACCGGTTGGCTCGGCAGGCATGCGACGCCTCCTGGCGGGTGTTTTCTGAGGACCGGGAGGGGTCAGGACCGCCAGCGGGTGGTCATCAGGAATCCGACGATCGCAATGCCGAAGCCGGCCACGATGTTCCATGAACCCCAGTCCTGGACGGGGAAGCGGCCTTCACTGATGTAGAACGTGATGATCCAGAACAGGCCGATGATCATCAGGCCGAACATAACGGGCTTGAACCAGACCGGGTTTGGCTTGTACGCCTGCGGGGAGGCCGGCTGGGCGGTGCTGGCAGTCTTCTTGCGCGGCTTTGACTCGGGCACTGGCTCTCCTTGGCGGGCTTGGGCAAGCTCGGCGTTCCGGGCTTGATATCCTGCAAGAAGGAAATAGCCAGCGGTCTGCGCGATCTTGGTCATACCTGGGTTCTTACTAGCAGCCAATTCTAGCCGGACTTCCTGGGCCGCCGTCGCCCAGCGGGACGCCCAAGGAGCATGCGTGGTATTGCAGGAAAAGGCGAGGCCCGCCGCTGCGCCGGCTTCGGGTGTGCGGATACTCCGTGGCACCGTCCAGGTGCTCGGCGAGTTGCTGATTACCGCCGGTATCATCCTTCTTCTCTTCGTCGCCTGGCAGCTGTGGTGGACGAACGTGGAATCGGATGCCAAGCAGAGCGAAGTCATCAAGGAATTTGCCCAGGATCTCGCTGCCCCCGCTCCCGAGGCCCCTGAAGTGCCGCCTGCCGGTGAGGACTTCGGCCCGCCGGTCGTGGGTACGGCGCCAGGCCACGCGGGGACCATCGGCATCATGTATATCCCCCGCTTTGGCGCCAACTACACCCGTCCCATCGTCCAGGGCACCACCAGCGACGTCCTCGACACCCTGGGCCTGGGCCACTACGCCAACACCGCGATGCCGGGCGCCGTGGGCAACTTCGCCGTCGCCGGTCACCGGCAGACCCACGGGGCCGTTCTGGACAACATCCACACCCTGGTTCCCGGCGACAAGATCTACGTGCAGACAAAGGACGGCTTCTACGCCTACGTCTTCCGCAACAACCAGATTGTGATGCCGGACCGGACCGACGTCCTGGAACCCGTCCCCACCCTTCCTGGTGTTACCCCCACCGAAAGTTACCTCACCATGACCAGCTGCAACCCGCGTTTCGGGGCGGAAGAACGCATCATCGCCTACGCCCTGCTGGACAGCTGGCGGCCCGCCTCAGCCGGCGCACCGGCCGAAATCGCCGCCCAGGTGGCCGCCGCGACAGGAAGGGGCTGACCATGTACGGCTGGATTTTCCGCCACCTCCCCGGTCCCCTGTGGCTGAGGATCGTCACCTCACTGGTGCTCATCGCCGTCGCACTGGTATTGATGGTCCAGTTCCTTTTTCCGTGGATGTCCGAGTACACCCAGTTCACTGACTCAACGATTGGTGCAGCAAGCCAGCCATGACCACAACCAAGATCCTCGTGGTGGATAACTACGACAGCTTTGTCTACACCCTGGTGGGATACCTCCAGGAGCTCGGCGCCGAGACCACCGTGGTCCGGAACGACGACGTCACGCTGGCCGAGGCCATCGAGCTTGCCTCCGCGCGTGACGGCGTGCTGGTTTCACCGGGCCCCGGCAACCCGGCAGAAGCCGGCGTCTGCATCGAGCTGATTAAGTGGTGCGGCGAGCACAGTGTGCCGATGTTCGGCGTGTGCCTGGGCCACCAGGCGCTGGCCGAGGCCTTCGGTGGCAAGGTTACCCATGCTCCGGAACTCATGCACGGGAAGACGTCGCTGGTGGAGCACATCGGCACCAGCGTGTTCGCCGGGCTCCCCTCCCCCGTCACGGCCACCCGATACCACTCGCTGGCAGCAGTCCGCGAGTCGATCCCCGATGTCCTGGAAGTCACCGCCCAGACCGCCTCGGGCGTGGTGATGGGACTCCAGCACCGTACCGCCCCGCTCTGCGGCGTGCAGTTCCACCCGGAGTCGGTGCTGACGGAGGGCGGATACCAGATGCTCGGCAACTGGCTCGAATCCCTGGGCATGGCCGGTGCGGCCGCCCGGGCAGCCAAGCTCAGTCCGCTCATCCAGCACTAGGCCCCGGCCCGGTAAACCGACAAAAAGGGACAGCACCCCGCCGGGTGCTGTCCCTTTCCGTTAGCCGCGCCGGGTGGACGTTGGGCTCGGCGTGGGGGTGGGAGATGGAGATGGTGGCGGAGGCGGCGGTGCCTTGGCTACCACAATGCTGACGGTCTTGCCCTGCTCGACGGCGGCGTTCACGGGATCGCTCTGGTCGGTCACCCGTCCCGCTTCCACCTGTCCGTTCTCCACCTCAATGACGTTCGGGACAAGGCCCAGCTCCTTGAGGGCGGTTTCCGCCTCTTCACGGGTGCGGCCGCGGAGCTCGGGCACCGTTACTTTGCCCGTGGATACCACCAGCTCCACGCTGGTTCCCACACCCACCATCTGTCCGGGAGCCGGGCTGGTGGTGATGACGATCCCGGCCGGAACGGTGGCGCTGTTGGCGGTGGTGGTGGTTGGTGCGCCGACCAGGCCGCTCTGCCTGAGGATGTCCCGGGCCGCGGCTTCGGTTTTACCTGGCAGGCTGTCCGGGATCTTCACCGCGCTCGGGCCCTCTGAGATGTTCAGTACCAGCTCCGCGCCCGGGTCCAGTGACGCTCCTGCGGCAGGGTCCGTGCCGATGGCGACGCCCTTGGGGACGGTGTCGTGCTGGTTGCGTACGATCTTTGGCTTGAGGCCGGCGTTGTACAGTTCCTGCAGCGCAGCCGACTCCGTCATCGCGGCCACCGCGGGAATCTGGACCTTCGCCGCCGGGGCCGGCCGGTTCACAGTGTTGAACAGCCACAGGCCGCCGCCGGCAAGGACCAGCAGGGTGACAATCACCAAAGTGGCAATCCATGCACGACGGCGGGACCTCTGCCGTTCGTTCGGCTCACGTTGGGTCCCAAGCCCCAGCGGCAGCGGCTCGGCTGCCGCGCGCATATCCGCCGGGGGCGCTGCCGCTGCCGGACCGGCGTCGTCCTGGTAGGCACTTGTAGCGCTGATCCGGCCTGTGGGCGCGTCATCAAGGAAGCTGGCCCCCGTTGCCGCCAAAGCCTGCGTTGCCGGAGGGGCTGCCGGCACGTAGTCGTTCGGGTCCGTGGGCGCCTCGGAGGCGGGCAGGACCGGGACCGGAATGCCGGACCGTGCCGCCCTTAGGGCGCGCCGGAAGGCGGCCGCATCCTGGAACCGGTCCTCGCGGTTCTTCTGCAGGGCCTTGGCGAGTACGGAGTCCAGGGCTGGCGAAACGCTCGGATTGAGGTTGCTGGGCGGCTCCGGAATCTCCCGGACGTGCTGATAGGCAACGGAGACCGGGCTGTCGCCGACGAAGGGCGGACGGGACGTCAACATCTCGAAGAGCAGGCAGGCCGCAGAGTACAGGTCGCTTCGCGCGTCCACCGTCTCACCCCGCGCCTGTTCCGGCGAGAGGTACTGTGCGGTGCCCACCACGGCCTGTGTCTGGGTCATGGTCGCGGCGGAGTCGGCGATGGCACGGGCGATTCCGAAATCCATCACCTTCACCGAATCTGTGCCTTCGCAGTACATGACGTTGGCGGGTTTGATGTCCCGGTGCACGATGCCGGCTTTGTGGCTGTATTCCAGCGCTGACAGGACACCCAGGCAATAGTCGATGGCCTGGTCGATGGTGACACTGTTGGCGCGGATGAGTTCGCGGATGGTCTTGCCCTCCACGAATTCCATGACAATGTACGGCACGCGGACGTCTTCTCCGGATCCGTCCGCAATCGAGTGCTCGCCGGTGTCGTAGATGGCAACAATGGACGAATGGTTCAGCGCGGCGACAGCCTGGGCCTCCCGCTTGAACCGCGCCTGGAACTGCGGGTCGCGGGCCAGGTCGGGGCGCAGCAGCTTTATCGCCACCGTCCGGCCCAGCCTCGTGTCGGAGCCCTTGTAGACGTCCGCCATGCCGCCGCGGCCGATCAGGGTGCCCAGTTCGTAGCGGCCGCTGAGGATCCGCTGGTTATCCACCGGGAGGCTGTCCTCCCGGTGCATTGGTGTGCGCGGTGACTCGTTCACTGTTCGTCCTGGCGTCTACGGGGCGCAGGTGGGCGGTGTGCCGGGCTGTTCGCCGTCGGCGCAGGCGGGCAGGGTCAACCGCGGCGAGGGAGCGGACTGCGCGGTTGTGGGGGCTGCGGACGTGGTGGCGGGCGCCGTGGGGGACGTGGTTGTCGCAGCCGGCGGCGCGACCGCGTACGTGACGGTGATCGAAGAACCCACCGGCAGCGGACCGGTTGGGTTCAGTCCAACCACCCGACCCGGTGCGGCCTCATTGGTCTGCAGCGGCTCCACAGTCACCGCCAGCCCCAGGTTGGACAGCTCGGACTGCACCTGGCGGTAGTCCTTGCCAAGGTACGCGGCCGGGATGACGTTCACCGTTTCCTGGGTGGGCGTCGGCGTATTCCGGGTAGGTGTCGGCGTGGCGGCCGGGGATGTCCGGGTGGGGCTCGCGCTGGTGGCCGGGGCGCTGGTGGCCGGCGGGCTGGACGTGGCGCTGTTCGACGGGAACAGGATGCCCTGCTGGTTCAGGAAGAACCCGACCAGGGCGAACAGCACCAGGAGGATCAAGGCAATCAGCGGCCAGGTCCAGGGACTGCGGCCCTTGCGTTCGGGCTCGTCGGCAGGCTCGTCGTCGTACGTTGTGTCTTCCGGAACCCACTTGCGTTCGGCGGCCAGCGCATTCGCCCGGGCAAGCTTGCTTTGTGGGCCGTCGGCGTCTGCGGCGGAAGCTGCCGCAGCACCGGCCGCCGCTCCGGCGGCGCCGGCACCGACGACGGGGAGGGCCGAGGTGGCGGTGGGCGAGGAATCCCGTGAGGCGCCGATGACACCGGTGGGTGCGGTCGCGGTGTCAACGGGGGCAGTGATGGGCCCGGTTGTGGCGTCGAACAGGAGCATGCCGGGCACGGCGGCCCGGGCAGCGCTGATGTCGCCGTTGCGGATGGCCTCCGCGGCTTCGGCCAGCTTGATGGCGTTGGCGGGCCGGTCCTTGGGATCCTTGGCCAGCATGGACATCAGCAGCGCCCGTACCGGAGCCGGCAGGGATTCCGACAGCGGCGGCGGGGCGTCATTGACTTGTGCCAGGGCGATGGCAATCTGTGATTCGCCGGAGAACGGGCGGTGTCCGCTGAGGCACTCGTAGCCGATCACGCCGAGCGAATAGATGTCCGACGACCCTGTGGCGGTCTGCCCGGTCGCCTGCTCGGGGGCAAGGTACTGGGCCGTACCCATCACCTGCCCCGTCTGCGTCAGCGGAACCTGGTCCGCGAGGCGGGCGATACCGAAGTCGGTGACTTTCACGCGCCCGTCAGGGGTGATCAGCAGGTTGCCGGGCTTGACGTCCCGGTGCACCAGGCCCTGGGCGTGCGCGACGGCGAGGGCGCGGGCTGTCTGGGCGATGATGGACAGCGTGCGGTCCGGCGACAGCACCTGCTCGTGCTCGATGATGCTGCTCAGCGGCTGGCCGGGGACCAGCTCCATGACCAGGTAGGCGGAGCCCTCCTCCTCGCCGTAGTCGAAGACGTTGGCGATGCCCACGTGGTTCAGCAGGGCGGTGTGGCGGGCCTCAGCACGGAAGCGCTGGAGGAATCCGGGGTCGCCGGTGTATTCCTCCTTGAGTACCTTGATGGCGACGATGCGGCCCAGGACGAGGTCCTTGGCTTTCCAGACTTCGCCCATGCCGCCAATCGCGATCCGCGTTGTCAGCTGAAATCTGCCGCCGAGGGTGATTCCCGTTGTAGGCCTCACTTATTCAACACCGCCTCAAAAATTCTCTTCGCGTTCGGACTGGTCAGCTGTGCGCCGGTGGTGATGTCCACGCCTTCCATGACGATCGTGACACCCACCTGCGGGTTGTTTGCGGGGGCAAAGCCGGTGAACCAGGAGTTGTTGGTTCCGTTGCCAAGCTCCGCGGTGCCTGTCTTGCCTGCCACCTGGACACCCGGTACGGCCGCACGGTTCGCGATGCCTTCGCTGACCGCACTGACCATCCAGTCAGTGATCTGGTTGGCAATGGCCGGCGTGGTGGAGGTCCGCAGCTGCTTGGGCTGGGGCTCATCAATGACGCGGAGGTCCGGGGACCGCAGGGTCTTGACCAGGTTGGGCTGCATCTGGACACCGTCATTGGCGATGGCGGCGGTCATCATGGCTACCTGCAGCGGTGTGGCGCGGACGTCCTTCTGGCCGATGACCGACTGGGCCAGGCCGGGCGCGTCCAGGCCATCGGGGAAGGTGTTGCCGCGGGCGTAGTCGAGCTTGAGCTGGTCACCCATGTCCTGGCCGAACCCGAATTTCTCCGCCTGCGCGGCGATCGCGTCACGGCCAATATCCAGGGCGATGCTGGCGAACGGGGTGTTGCAGGACTGCTGCAGTGCGAAGGCGAAGCTGGCGGTGTCCCGCGTGTAGCAGTTTCCGCCGGCGTAGTTGGGCAGCCGGTACTGGATGCCCTCGAACGGCATCTCCGCCGGGTTGGGCAGTTCACTGTCCGCGTTGTACTTCCCGGAGGCCAGGGCGGCGGCGGTGTCCACCAGTTTGAAGACGGAACCGGGGGCGAGGAGTTCGCCTGTGGGTCCGCTGACGCTCTGGTGCAGGTTGATGCCGGGGACCTTGAGCAACTCGTTGACGTTGGCTTCGGAGGCGGCGAGGTCCTGCGTCGCGACCAGGTTCGGGTCGTAGGACGGCTTGGACACCATGGCCAGGATGGCTCCGGTCTTGGGGTTGGTGACCACAATGGATCCCCGCTGCCCGTCCGGGATCAGGCTGTAGGCGAGTTGCTGGAGTTCGGGGTCGATGGTGAGTTCCACCGAGGCTCCCTTGGGCTGGTTGCCGAGGAACAGCTGTCCCACGCGGTCCAGGAACAGCTGGTCCGAGTTGCCGGCCAGTTCAGGGCCCATGGACTGTTCCAGGCCGGTGGCGCCGAAATTCTGCGAAAAGTACCCCGTGATGCCGGCGTACAGTTCCGGCTGCGGGTAGGTGCGCTGGAAGGCGCAGGTTTCGGAGCCGCTTTCCACGGATTCCGCCACGGCGGACCCGCCCACAATGATGGCGCCGCGGTCGTTGCAGAAGTTCTGCAGCACGGCGCGCTGGTTCCACGGATTGGCCTTGAGCTCGTCGGCGCCGATCACCTGGACGTAGCTGATGGCACCGAAGATCAGGGCGAACATGGCGATGGCCGCTACCCACGAATGCCGTATTGCCTGGTTCACAGGTGTTTCACCGCCTCGGTAGGAGTATCAATGCCCGTTGCTTCCGGCCCCTTGGCAGGCGGCAGTGGTGTGGTGTCCACGGGTCCGCGGGCCGTGTGCGAGATCATCAGGAGCAGCCCCACGATGATCCAGTTGGCCAGGAGGGAGGAGCCACCGGCGGCGAGGAACGGGGTGGTCAGCCCGGTCAGCGGGATGAGGCGGGTGACGCCGCCAATCACCACGAAGCACTGCAGCGCAACGGCGAAGGAAAGCCCGCAGGCCAGGAGCTTGCCGAACGCGTCCCGGGTACCCAGCGCGGCACGGAAGCCGCGGGTGAAGAGCAGCAGGTACATCAGGACGACGGCGAACAGGCCAATCAGCCCCAGCTCCTCGCCGAGGGACGCGATGATCATGTCGCTGTTGGCGAAGGGAACCAGGTCCGGGCGGCCCTGGCCAAGTCCGGTGCCGACGAGGCCGCCGTTGGCCATGCCGAAGAGTCCCTGGACAATCTGCATGCTGCCGCCCGGGGAGCGTCCGTAGACCTCTTCGGTGAAGGCGTTCAGCCAGCCGTTGATCCGCAGCTCCACATGGGAGAACACCTGCGCAGCCACGAAGCCGCCGCCGGCGATGAGCGCCAGGCCGATGACCACCCAGCTGATCCGGCTGGTGGCCACGTAGATCATGACGATGAACAGGCCGAAGAACAGGATGGAGGACCCGAGGTCCCGCTGAAAGATGAGCACGCCGATGCTGACCAGCCACGCCGTGATCATGGGGCCCATGTCCTTGAAGCGCGGGAACTGCAGCGGCCCGATCTTCCGGCCGGCAAGCAGGATGAGGTCGCGGTTGGAGGAGAGGTACCCGGCGAAGAATATCGCCAGGGTGATTTTGGCAACTTCACCCGGCTGGAATGTCATTGGGCCAAGCCGGATCCACACCCGGGCGCCCAGGATCTCGCCGGCGCTGATGCCCGGAACCAGGGGCAGGATCAGCAGGAGGGCACTGGCGGCAAGGGAAATAAAGGTAAACCGCCGCAGGATCCGGTGGTCCTTGAGGAACCAGATAACCGCGATGGCCACGGCCATGGCGATCAGTGTCCAGCGGAGCTGGTTGTTGCCCGTGTCATCGCCCGGGGCGTCCAGCCGATGGATCATGGCCAGGCCTATGCCGTTCAGGGCAACTACCAGCGGAAGGATAACCGGATCGGCATATTTGGCGCGTAAGCGGAGGACGCCGTGAAACACCAGTGCGGCCACGGCAAGGAGGCTGGACTGGAACCAGAAGTCGGAGTCGAAGGCCTTATCCTGGTCGACGCCGACGAGCATGTTCGCGCCGATACCGACAGCGAGGGCCAGGAGAAGCAACGCCAGCTCGACGTTGCGGCGGGGTTTAGGCGTGGTGGTGAGCTGGCTCATTGGCCCCCCTCGCAGGTGACAGTGGGAGTTGGTGCGGGGGAGGGCGCGGCAGCGGCGCTGGCGGGTGCCTCGCCGGGCGCCGGGGGCGCGGATGCCGCGGGGGCCGTGGGGGAAGGTGCCGGCGCGGTGGGTGATGCAGAGGCCGACGGCGGGCACTGCTCTTCAGGCGAGGTGGTGCCGGTCAGCTCGAGGTTCTTCACGATCCGCTGCGCGTCGTAGAGGTCATTGGCGGGCACGGTCTGGCGGACGCGCTGCTGCGAGAAGGGGGGCAGTGAATCCATCCGGATGTCCGTTACGGTTTCCAGGCTGGACAACTGGATGGGGCCGAGCCGCTGCGAGACACCGTTGTAGATGGCCACCCGGGAATCGAACTCGCCAATGTAATACCGGGTTTGGGTCCAGGCGTACCCGAGCCATAGGCCGACGGAGAGGAGCACCAGGATTGCTGCTGCGATCGACCAGGTGACCCAACGGCGCGGCTTAAGCGGCACAAAGGTTTCGTCGTCGTCGCCCGCCGGTTCCGCTTTGTGCGTGAGGAGGGTTGCCGCGCGTCGCGCCACGGTGCGGCCTGCGATGGTGGGGATGGACCCGGATTCTGCGGCCGACGCGGCGGCGCCCACCAGTTCGTGCGGGCGGGTGGCCAGTTCTTCCCGGAGGACTTCGGCCGTGAGGTGCTCACCGAGGTGGGGATCGGTGGAGCCGGGCTCCGCGGCGCTGGAGCCGTGCCGCTGCGATCCGGGCTCTTCGCCGCCGGTGGTCTTATCGTCGCCGGGGCCCTTGCCGGCAGCCGCCTTCGCGTCGCCGGCAGGTCGGCCGGAACCGTCGTCGGCCTTGCCGCCGTCTTTTGTGCCGGCTGCCGCCCCCGCCGCGGCAGCGGACTTGGTGCCCACAACGGGAGCCACCACGTCGACGGCGGCGGTGCTGACGTCGTCGGCCGTTTCCTCGACGATTTCGACCATGACAACGGTGACGTTGTCCGGGGAGCCGGCTTCCAGGGTCAGTTCCACCAGGGTTTCCACGCATTCGCGCAGGTCCTTCGTTTCCTTGACGGTGCGCTCGACGGCATGCCCGGCCACGTAATTGAGGCCGTCGGAGCAGAGCAGCCACCGGTCGCCCGGCTGGACGTCCAGGGTGTCGAGATCCAGTTCCGGACTGGCATCGACATCGCCGAGGACCCGCATCAGGACGTTCTTGTGAGGGTGGCTTTCGGCTTCCTCGGGCTTGAGCCGGCCTTCGTCGATGAGCCGCTGGACGAACGTGTGGTCCACGCTCACCTGCTTGAATTCGCCGTCCCGGAGCCGGTACGCGCGGGAGTCGCCAATGTGGGCGAAGTGGAGTTTCCCTTCCGCCAGCAGCAGGGCGGTGACAGTGGTGCCCATCCCCGCGAGCTTGGGGTTGATGTGGACCAGCTCGGACAGCAGGGAGTTTGCGGTCTGGATCTCGTCCGCGAGGACGGTGCCGGCGTCGCCGTCGTAATCGTCCCGGTCCAGGTGGATCATGTCCAGGACCGCGGCGGCGGAGGCGACGTCACCGCCTGCGTGGCCGCCCATGCCGTCAGCCACAACGGCCAGGTGGCGTCCCGCGTAGGCCGAGTCGTCATTCTTTGCGCGGATCCGGCCCACATCGGACCGCGCGGCGAAGCGCATGATGAGGGGCCGCTCCGCGGGTGTTTGCCCGTTTGCGGTGTTCTCAGGGACAGCCACGGCTACGGCCTCAATTCAATGACCGTCTTGCCGATTCTCACTGGTACGCCTGGCTCAACGGGCAGGGCACGGGTAAGTTGCTGGTCCGCCAGGTACGTTCCGTTGGTGGAACCGAGGTCTTCGATGAACCAGCGGCTGCCTTGCGGGAACAGCCGTGCGTGCCGGCCGGAGGCGTAGTCGTCCTCGAGGACCAGGGTGGCCTCCTGCGCACGGCCCAGCAGGATGGGGCTCGCGGCCAGGGGAACAGAGGTTCCCTTTAACGGGCCCTCAACCACGACCAGCTGGCGGGCCTGCTGCTTTGCCGGCGGCGGCGGGGTTTCAGCGAGTTCAGGGTTCTTGCGGACCTGGCGTGCCGTGGGCGCCCCGGCGGCGGCCTTGCGGCCCACCATGAGGTCGCGGCGCATGGCCGAGACGATGCTGAAGATGAGCACCCAAAGGAGCAGGAGGAAGCCAAACCGCAGCGCGGTGATGGTGAGGTCGCTCATGCGTGGCCACCGGGGTTGGCGGGAAGCAGGCGGAAGATGATCTTTGTCCGTCCCATCGTGATGGTGGAGCCGTCAGTAAGTTCTGTGCTGCCGGAAACGCGCTGCCCGTTCACGTAGCTTCCGTTGGTGGAGCCCAGGTCCACGGCGCTGGAGACGCCGTTGGCGGTGCGGATTTCCAGGTGGCGGCGGGAAACACCGGTGTCCTCGACATGGATGTCCGCCTCGGAGGACCTGCCCAGCACAATGGACGGTGCGTTCAGTGAGTAGCGCTGGCCGTCGATGTCCAGCACGGGCTGGAGCCGGACCGGCTGCCGGCTGGGGGCAGCTGGAACGTTCGGCCGGGCCGGTGCGGGAGCTGGTGTGCCGGACGATTTTTCCGTGGCGGAAACAATTTCGAAGTCGCCGGCGCGAAGTTCGGTGTCGCGGCGGAAGGAAATCCGCACGGATCCCTGGAGGGTGTAGCCCTGGCTGCGCACGTGGTTGATCACCACATCGCAAAGTTCTTCCGCCAGCGGGGTGCCCCACTCCTGCGCGCGGCGGAAGTCGTCTTCGCTGAGCTGGACGTCGAAGACGTTCGGAGCCAGGGTGCGTCCGGCGGTGACAGTCAGGGCCTTGTGGTCCACCTCGCGACGGAGCCGGCTGGCGATCTCAACGGGTTCGACCTGGGCCTTGGAGCCAGTGGAGAAGACGCCCCGGACAGCTTTTTCAATGCCGCGTTCGACTTTGTCCAGCAAGCCCATGGTTCTCCTCCTTTCTCCCGGTTCCGGGCAAAACTTGTTCCGGACCTTCGCCCGGCGTGCAGTTCACAACCCACGACTGCGCCTGCAGGAAGCAGCCGCGCCTACATCCGATACTACTGGGCAGGCCTGTGAATGACCTTAATCCACAACGGCCCGCCGCCCGGAAAAGTTCGGTCCCAGCCCCTCCCGCCGCATGGTGTTGCGGGGCTTTCCAGTGTCCTAACAATCTGGTTTCGGTGCTTCCGCGGTCCACTTTTGGGGGGCCGGACGGCTCGATTGGTGTTTTGCGGCAGGTGTCCGTTATGCTTGATCTCGCTGCTTTTACGAGGCGAGGATCCGGGAAACCGACCAGCTGAAGTGGAAGAAGTTGCGCGCGAGTGGCGGAACGGCAGACGCGCTGGCTTCAGGTGCCAGTGTCCGAAAGGGCGTGGGGGTTCAAATCCCCCCTCGCGCACGCAAAGAAAGAGCCCCGGTCCTAGGACCGGGGCTCTTTCGTGTTCGGACCCTTTCGTTTTGACGCGCCGTACGTAATTCCAGAAGCTTGTCCGCGGATCCGGCGGACAAGCCCAGGTCCTGCCGGCAAGCTTAGGATTCGCCGGCCGGGGTGCGGGCGGACGCCTTGAACCGGCGTCGCGAGTTTGCAAGGTGGCTGCGCATGGCGGCCGCTGCCGCCGCCTCGTCGCCATCAGCAATTGCGTCGGCAATGGAGCGGTGCTCCAGCACCACCTGGTCAAAGTGGTCCCGGGCATAATGCTCGACGCCGGTCATCAGCCGGGTGCGCGGCATGGCGATCATGGTCTGTCCCAGGGCCGTGAGGCAGTCGGAGTAATACGGGTTGCCGGAGGCCGCGGCCACGGCCCGGTGGAATTCGAAATCGGATTTCATGGCATGAGCCGGGTGGCCGCCGCTGGCGGTGAACTCTTCCAAGGCAGTATTGATGGCCCGCAACTGCCGGTCGCTGTGATTGCCGGCAGCCAGCGCCGCGGCCTCGGTTTCCACGCCCATGCGGAACTCGAGGAGGTGCAGCCGGTCCTCCGTGGTGGCCACCGGGCGGGCCCCCGGCGCTGCCGAGGGCCCCTCCGAAGGCGGAGTGAGCGCGAAACTGCCGCGGCCGCGCTCCGTTTCCACCAGTCCCTCGGCCTGGAGCCGTGTGAGGGCCGCCCGGACCACGGTACGGCTCACGCCAAAGTCGCTGATCAGCGTGTTTTCACTGGGAAGCTTCTCACCAGGCTGGATGACGCCGTCGACGATACGGTTTCGAAGGTCGGCGGCGAGGTCCGCGGTGAGGTTCCGGCTCATGGCACCAGATTACGGCTTCAGGGCTACGCGCCGAACTCCACGGACTCGGTGGTCCAGGCGCGGGCCTGGTCGCTGAACGTCACGCCGAGGCCCGGGCGATCCGGAACGATCATCCGGCCGTCCTTCGTTTCGAGGCGCTCGTTGAACAGCGGATCCAGCCAGTCGAAGTGCTCCACCCACGGCTCCCGCGGGTAGGCCGCGGCCAGGTGCAGGTGGATTTCCATGGCGAAGTGTGGGGCCAGGCCCAGGCCGCGTTCGTCCGCGAGGGCCGCAAGGCGCAGGAACTGGGTGATGCCGCCTACGCGCGGGGCATCCGGTTGGATGATGTCGCAGCCGTTGGCGGCGATGAGTCCTTTGTGCTCCGCAACGGAGGCGAGCATTTCACCGGTCGCGATAGGGGTGTCCAGGACCTGCGCGAGGTGGGCGTGGCCCTCGAAGTCGTAGGCGTCCAGCGGCTCCTCGATCCAGATGAGGTTGAACTCCTCGAACTGCCGGCCCATCCGGAGTGCGGTGGCCCGGTCCCACTGCTGGTTCGCGTCCACCATCAGCGGGACGTCCCAGCCGATGTGTTCCCGGATGCCCGCCACGCGGCGGAGGTCCTCGGCCGTGTCCGGCAGGCCGACCTTGATCTTGATGCCGCCGATGCCGTCGTCGATGGACTGCGTGGCCCGGGCCTTGACCTCGTCGAGGGTGGCGTTCAGGAAGCCGCCGGAGGTGTTGTAGGTCTGGACCGAGTCACGGTACGAGCCGAGCAGCTTGGCCAGGGGGAGCCCGGCACGCTTGGCTTTGAGGTCGTACAGGGCGATGTCGATGGCGGCCAGTGCCTGGGTGGCGACGCCTGAGCGGCCCACTGAAGCGCCGGCCCAGAGGAGCTTGGTGTAGAGCTTGCCGATGTCATTTGGGTCCTCGCCAATGATTCCCTCGGCAACCTCCTTGGCGTGGGCGTACTGCGCCGGCCCCCCGGCGCGCTTGGAGTAGCTGAAGCCCAGTCCGCTGTGGCCCTGCTCGGTCGTGATCTCGGCGAAGAGGAAGACCACTTCGGTCATGGGCTTCTGGCGCCCCGTGAACACCTTGGCATCGCTGATGGGAACGGCAAGGGGGAGGCGGGCGGTGGACAGCTTGACGTGCCTGATCAGGTCAACGGTGCTCATGGATTCTCCTAGGGGCGGGGACTGGGCTTCTTCGCCCACACACTTAGAATACAAGTACATAACTTGTAATACAAGATTCCTGCTAATCGGCGGCGTTTCATCGATTGGCTTCCCGCCAACGCGGCAATGTAACGTTTAGGTCACCGGTCGGCGCACACGCCCCGGCGAACCATCGTTACTGCTTCTGCGTGTGTTAAGGCCGCCGCGCGGTGCTTCCGCACTGCGCCGCCCGTGACAACACCGGTGGGACATACCAGGCGTCCCGTCGCGCCGCACACCTTGAAGAGGCTTTGTTTTCCATGCGCAGAAACGCTCTGTTCGCCACTGGCATGCTCTTTGCACTGCTCGCCACTGCGGCCTGCACTGCCCCGTCCGACGCCGATCCCGTCCTGACGTCCGTTCCGGCCGACAGTGGGGTTGCCATTGGCGCGGATCCCAATTCGAGGCCGACGGCGGATGTCGGCGCCAGCCAGCTGGCTGCGGCTGAAAGGGCCAGGGAAGCCGCAAGGAAAAGTGGCGAAGCGGCTGCCCAAAGCGGCGGGGAGGCTACCGGCGCAGCTACAGCGGAGCCCTCGGCGACTGCCGCCCCGGACGCAGCGCCGCAGGATCCGGCGCAGCCGCCGAGGGCGCATGTACCCGCGACCGCAGGCCCGACTGGAGCTACTGCTACTCCGACGCCTGTCCGCGCCGGATCCGGGGACTCCGAAGACGGGGATCCCGAAGATGCGGACCCGGAAGATGGGGTCTCCGAAACGGAGGAGCCCGACTCCTGGGACTCCGGGTCGGATGTGGGGTCCCACCCCCGGGACCGGCGTGAGGACCGGCGGCCTGGGCAGTCCGGACGTTAGGGGAGAAGCGGCGCGGAGGTCAGCCGGCCTGCCCCCGGAGCAAGCCCAGGCCGGCAATCAGCGCCTCGAGTCCCAGGCTGAACGCCGTGTCGGCCGGTTTCCAGCGGCCATGCCCCTTGGTTCCTGAATGTCCGCCCGTATCCTGCTCGACGGAAAAACTCCGCACGGCTGCCGTGAAATGCGGGTTTGCCTCAGCCATGGACCCGGGCTCGAAGATGTCGCCTGGCGCAGTCACGTCGTAGGCGGACCCGAAAATAAAGGACTCGAGGGCCACAATCGCAGGAACGATGCGCTCCTGCGGGAACCCGGCGTCCAGGAACCCTTTGCTGACTGTCTCGTACATAGCGAGGGTCTGCGGGGCATCGGTTACCGGCAGCACGGCAATAACGGGAATCAGCGGGGTGTGCTCCGCGAAGACGTCCCGGTAGCTCCGGGCCCATGTCCTGACGGCGTCCTCCCAGGGCTTGGTGCCGAAGGCTGAGACGTCCACCAGTGACGTCAGGTGGTCCTCCACCAGGAGCAGGACGTCGCGCTTGGCTTTGACGTGGTTGTACAGGGCCGACGGCGCCACGTCCAGCAGCTTTGCCAGTGCCGCCATGGTGAGGCCGTCGTAGCCTTTCCGGCTGATCAGCTCGAGGGCCGCCGTCGTAATTCCCGCCTTGTCCAGCACTGCCGCTGAGGGCCGGCCTGCCCGACGGCGGCGCGCCTGTGCGGCGTTCCCTGCAGTCTGTCCCTGTTCGGCTGCTACTGCCGGCATTCGGCGCCCTTTCTTTTGCGGTCCCCAGCATTATTCCACCGGGCACTTCCAGTCCCGCGGAGAAACAGCTATAGTTCTAATAAATGAACGGCATTCATTTAGTGTTACCCCTCACCAGGGGGACACCAGAGAGGACATCATGCTGAACCTGAACCGAGACGTCGTGGTCGTCGGAGCCGGGCCGTCCGGGCTCACGGCAGCACGGGAGCTGAAGAAGGCCGGACTCACCGTGGCCGTGCTCGAGGCCCGTGACCGCGTCGGCGGCCGCACCTGGACGGACACCGTGGACGGCGCCATGCTGGAAATCGGCGGACAGTGGGTTTCTCCGGACCAGACGGCACTCCTTGACCTACTGCAGGAGCTGAACCTGGAAACCTACCCGCGCTACCGCCAGGGCGACTCGGTCTACATCGGCTCCGACGGCATTCCCGTCCGCTACACGGGTGATACCTTCCCAGTGGACCCGGCCACCGCCGTCGAAATGGACCGCCTGGTGGAGCTGCTCGACGGACTCGCTGCCGAAGTCGGTGCCACCGAACCCTGGGCACACCCCAAGGCCCGGGAGCTGGACACTGTCTCCTTCCACCATTGGCTGCGGCAGAACTCGGCCAACGAGGAGGCCTGCAGGAACATCGGCCTGTTTATCGCCGGCGGCATGCTGACCAAGCCGGCCCACTCCTTCTCCGCGCTGCAGGCCGTCCTGATGGCCGCCTCCGCCGGATCCTTCACCAACCTCACCAACGAGGACTTCATCCTCGACCGCCGCGTGGTGGGCGGCATGCAGCAGGTCTCGCTGCTGCAGGCGCAGGAACTGGGTGACGACGTTGTCCTCAACACCCCCGTGCGCACCATCCATTGGCAGCCGGACGGTGACAGCGGCCACCGCGTCACCGTCGAATCCGACCGTGCCACCGTCAATGCCCGGTTTGTGATCATGGCCGTCCCGCCCAACCTGTACTCCCGCGTTTCCTTCAACCCGCCGTTGCCGCGCCGCCAGCACCAGATGCACCAGCACCAGTCCCTGGGCCTGGTCATCAAGGTCCATGCCGTCTACAGCACGCCGTTCTGGCGGAATAAGGGTCTGTCCGGCACCGGTTTCGGCGCCGACGCGCTGGTCCAGGAGGTCTACGACAACACCAACCACGGCGACGCCCGCGGCACCCTGGTGGGCTTCGTCTCCGACGAAAAGGCCGACGCCGTCTTCGAGCTGAGCGCGGAAGACCGCAAGAAGGCGATCCTGGCCTCCATCGCGGGCTTCCTCGGCGACGAGGCCCTGGTGCCCGAGGTCTACTACGAGTCGGACTGGGGGTCGGAGGAATGGACCCGCGGCGCGTACGCCGCCAGCTACGACCTGGGCGGCCTGCACCGTTACGGCAAGGACCAGCTCGCCCCGGTGGGACCCATCTACTGGTGCTCCTCCGACCTCGCCGCGGAAGGCTACCAGCACGTGGACGGCGCCATCCGGATGGGCCGGCAAACCGCCGCGCGGATCGCCGAACTCGCGAACGTGGCTGTTCCCGCCTGAGAAGGAGCCGGAGCCGCTGGTAAATAAGCATGCTTACTAATAGGCTGGCCGTGGGGAGCGTCCCCTAGGCAAACAAGCGAGGTGAGACATGACTGACGCCAACGGCATCAGCAAGGTTACGGACATCATCAACGACTCCAAGATCGGAATGCTGACCACCATCAATGAGGAAGGCGCGCTCGTCAGCCGCCCGCTGGCCGTCCAGGAGGTGAAGGACGACGGCGACATGTGGTTCTTCACCGGTCTCGGCACATCGCAGGTTGCGCATGTCCGCAGGGACTCGCGCGTCAATGTTGCCTTTGGAAAGAACACCGAATGGGTGTCCGTAGCCGGCACCGCCGAAGTGGTGACGGACCGTGCCAAGATCCATGAACTGTGGAACCAGGCGGTGGAAGCGTGGTTCCCGGACGGACCGGACACTCCCGAGGTCTGCCTGCTCCGCATTGATTCTGATTCCGCCGAGTACTGGCACAGCCCGGGCGGCACCGCCGCGACGGTGCTGCAGTGGGTGAAGTCGAAGGTCACCAACAGCCGGATGAGCGTTGGCGAAAGCGGCACCGTGGAACTCTAGATCCACGTGAAACTGTAAATCCATATGACGAGAGAGGGCCGGGGCAGCCGTGGGCTGTCCCGGCCTTGCTGTAGCCGTGTTTTCAGCGGGTACTTCCGGTCCTACCTGTTTCCGGCCCTGGCGGCTGCCAGCGCTCCCAGGACTGCCGGCAGGAGGACATCATTGCGGCCCCACTCCGGATCGAAGATTTCCACATACCAGGAGTCGGCGAGCAGCAGGGCCAGGGTGTCGTTGGTTTCCTCCGCCCAGTCCCGGATCTGTTCTTCGTCCACCGGGTTCTCGCTCGAGCCGAGGACCGTCGTAACTTCCGATCCCACTAACGTCACCGGAATGGCCGCATTGCTGGATTCCCCGGGCGCGTGAGCCACGGTCACCAGTTCGGTGCGGGTGGACAATGCAAGCAGTTCTCCTGCCACGTCCGCGCTGCAGAAGCCCGTGACATACTCCCGCTGGGCTTCTGACCCTGATTTCAGCCCGGGCTGCGACTCTTTGGTGAACAACCCGTTGCGGTTGAGTTCAGCAAGGGCTGTGGCGATGGGGCTGGTTTCGTCGTCGGCGCCCGGTGCGAAGTGGCCGGGCTGGTACGAACTGCCGCCCTCCAGCCACCGCGCGGTCAGTTCGCCCGCGGCGTCGAGGGTGGTGGCCTGCCTCCAGACTCCGCGGTCCTCCAGCAGCCGCCCATACTGGTCCCGTTCTGGTAATTCGTCTGGCTCCATCTTCGGATGCTATCGCCGGTGTGCCGGAGCCTTCCACCGTTTCCGACATACCACTTAACCTCCTGCCCCTGGCACCACCGCTGCAGAGCCTGGCGACGTTCAATTCTGACCTCGCCCGACCTGGCCCCATGGGCATGAGTCCTCGACCCGAGTTAACCCCTTGGATCAGGGAGCCGTGGCCTCGAGCAGGAGTATCCATTCCGGTTGTGGGTCGGGTGGGAGGACGAAGGGTGTGGTGTAGAAGGCTTCCCAGATGGGGTCGTCGGGTTCGGATTCGTTGGCATCTATGAGGTTCTCGTCCTCGGGTTCGTCGCCTGGAGGCTCCAGATCGGGCGGTGCTGATTCGAACCATGCAGGATCCGGCCAGGGTGGTGCGGCTGGTCCTGCGTCGGGAGCTGCGTCCGAACCGCGCCCTTCTGAACCCTGTTTCCCTCCTGAGCCCTGTCTCCCTTCAGGACTCTGTCCCTTCCCGGGTTCTTCCACTCCCACCGGCGCCACACCCATACCCCGTGGCCATTGTGGTGGTTGGCGGTCGGGTTGTTCGGCTTGGTAGTGGCGGCCGGTGGGTGAGGTCCAGCCTGGTGGTTCGTCCTTGGTCGCGGCTGTTGGTTCCCAGCTGCTGTTGTGTTTCAGGCGGTGGTGCCGAGGGCAGAGTTGGGCGAGGTTGCTGATGCCGGTGGTTCCGCCGTGCTGCCAGGCTGTGAGGTGGTCGGTGTCGTTGTCGAGGGAGTTGTTGCTGCAGCCGGGGAAGACACACTTGCCGTCCCGCAGCTGCAAACCTCTTTTCATCGCTTTGGTGAGGCGGTAGCTGGTGCGGCCGATTTCCAGGGGTGTTCCGTCGCGGGGGTCGAGCAGGACGCGGCGGAAGGATTCGGCGCCGCCGGCGAGGAGTTGACGCGCGATGGAGGCGGGGATGGGTCCGTAGCCGTCGAGTTCGGCTGGTTCGTCGGTGAGGCCAAGGAGCGCGAAGAGCGGGACGGTCACGAGGACCTCGGCGCGGGGTGTGTGGACCTTGGCCAGATCTTGGTTCGTGCCCGCGTCCGTGGTTCCGCTCAACGCGGATCTAGCCTGTTGCAGGGTGGTGCCGCAGGGACCCGTGGTTCCGCTCGAATCCGGTTGAGCAGGGTACGGGGTGGTGCAGGCGGCGGGGAGGTCCGGTCCTGCTGCCGGCCTGGTGCTGGGGTTGTCACCGGCGAACGTATTGAGCTCTGTTGCGGGTTCATCGGAGCCTGTGAAGGTGGCCAGCCCGATCACATCGTCCAGCTCATGGGTCGGGGTGCAGCCGGTAGCTGCGTGGTCGGGGGCGGAGGCTGTCCGGTTTGTGAGGAGGCGTCGGGCGAAGATGTCGGTTTTGAGCTGGGTGAGAGTGCGGGCTTCGTTAGGTCCCTGCAGGGTCCTGGCGGTTGCGGTGAGGCCGTTGTTGATCGCCAGCGCCTGGTCGGCGCGCAGGTAGGCGGAGATCCAGGCCATACCGTCCCGGTCCGGGGTGTATTCCACCCGCCGGTCCGCCGCGGACTTGCGGTGGCGTTGTTCGATCGATTCGCGGTGGTGGCGTTCCCGCCAGCTGCGCACCTTTGCCCGTAACCGGGCGGGCACCAGCTCCGATGCCGGGCAACCACGGGCGGGGTTGGGCGCGCCGGGGTCGAGGAAATGCTCCACCAAAGCGGCCGCAGCAGGGTGGTCCAGGGCCTCGGTTTCGTCGGCGAAAATCCGGGCCTGCTGCCAGGACATGGCCCCAACCGACAGGACGTCCATTACCGGCGGCAGGGCACAGACCTGGCGGGACTGGGTCACGAACGCGGACGCGGCCCCGGAACTGATGGTCAGGATCCCGGCGATCTCCTCCACCGTGGACATCTCGGTGTAGGTCCGCTCATGCAGGGGCGCGTCCGGCGGGATCATGGCATGCTGCAGGTCCATGGCTTCGGCCACGGACCGGGCTTTTCGGGCCGCGGCCTGGGCCTCCAGCTTGTTCTCCAGCTCCAGGCGTTCAAGCCGGATCTCATACGCCCGCTGAAGAGCATCCACACCGTCACCGGCAACAGCGCCGGCCACAGCCGAAGCACCGGCGGAGGCGAGTGCAGCGTCCTCAGCATCAAGCGCGGCGAGTGCAGCAACGGTGGCACAGATGGCCTCCATTCGTGCCGCCGCTCCCGCGCTCGTTTCCATAGGAATATCGTCTAACGGGGGTCTGACATTTCCCTTGCTGCGGTCAATTTCGAGGACTGTACCGGAAGACGCGCATCGCTGGGCGGTTTCCTAACCTTGTTCGGCGGGAATTCCTGCTGCGCGTTCCGCGGCGGCGAGGGAGGCAGCCAGGCGCGTAACGGCGTCGGGATAGCCTTGCCGGGACTCTCCACGGAGCTGGTCAGCCGCCCGCATCGCCTTGATGAAGGCCGACGTCTCCGGCAGCCGCACGTCCGTCAGGGCCGGGTAGTCGATATGGCAGGCCGGGTCCAGCTCGTAACGCCGCCACCGGGCGATCACCTCGTCGTGCTGCGCACGTGCTGCCAGGTGGGCCGACTCCAGCTGACGGTCCTCGCGGCGGCGGGTCCGTTGGTCCAGGAACCGGGGAGTGGCCCTGTAGGCCGCGACGCCCGCTGCCACACCGGCACCCCCTAGGAACAGCCCCGTCCAAGGTGAAACGAGGGTTGGGATCAGCAGGGCAGGGACGGCGACGCAGGCTCCCAGGAACAGGTCCCAAAACACCTGGTCCGTATGCCCGGCCGTGCCATGCGGGCCGGCTTGGTCATGCCCTCTGGACAGGGCGCGCCGGCGGACTACATAGACCGTGGCCGCCACACTGGCTACCAGCAGGGGACCGGCGAGCACCAGCGCCCACACTCCCTGTACCAGACCCTCGAAGAACCCTTCCCCCATGGCTGCCACCCGACCTCCAGCATGAGCCCGGGCCGCGGAATCCCGGGCTGGTCATTCAATTCCACCGCGCCGGACGGACGGGGTCAATGGCTGGACTTCAACGCGCGGCCGGCACTGTTTTGGCAGGTGGAACAGGGGTAGGTTTCCCGTACGGGGACCGGCGCCGTTGCCGTGCCCGACTTCGGGACAGGAGATGGACTGATGGCTCGGATGGACAGGATCGCCGAACCCTGGGGGACACGGACCCCGTATCCAAGCGGAGGAACGTGGCCGGTCCGGGTTGATTCGCACCTTGCCGAGGGCGTCTCCCCGGAGGATGTTGACCGCTGGGTCCAGACGGCCTCCATCCTCCACTCGAACGGCGATGCCATGGACATCGCCGTCAAGGACAATCGGATAGTGGGTGTGCGCGGCCGGGCCGTGGACCGGGTCAACTACGGCCGCCTGGGCCCGAAAGACCTATACGGTTGGCAGGCGAACGGCTCCCCGGACCGGTTGACCCGGCCCCTGGTCCGGAGGAACGGCAAGCTGGTGGAGACGGACTGGGACACCGCCATGGGCCAGGTGGTGGCGCACTCCAAGGCCCTGTTGGCCGAACAGGGCGCCAGCGCGATCGGCTTCTACACCACGGGCCAGCTGTTCGCCGAGGAGTACTACACGCTGGGTACCATCGCCCACGGCGGCATCGGCACCAACCACGTGGACGGCAACACGCGCCTCTGCACCGCCACCGCGGCGGAAGCACTAAAGGAATCCTTTGGCTGCGACGGCCAGCCCGGCTCCTATACCGACGTTGACCATGCGGATGTGATTGCGCTCTATGGCCACAACGTGGCCGAAACCCAGAGCGTACTCTGGACGCGTATGCTGGACCGGCTGGCCGGCCCCAACCCGCCCAGGATCATTTGCGTGGACCCGCGCCTCACACCCGTGGCCAAGGCAGCAACGGTCCACCTCGCCCCGCGGCCCGGCACGAATGTGGCCCTGATGAACGGGATACTGCACGAGATCATCGCGAACGGCTGGGTGGACCAGGACTACATCCAGGCCCACACAGTGGGTTACCAGGAGCTCGAACAAGAGGTCAATAAGTACCCGCCGGCCCTGGTAGCCGAAATCTGCGGCGTCCCCGGGGAAAAGATCCGGGAGGCAGCGCGGATCATCGGGCAGGCGGAACGGCTGCTGTCCACCGTCCTGCAGGGCTTCTACCAGTCCAACCAGGCCACAGCCGCCGCGGTGCAGGTTAATAACGTCCACATCATCCGGGGCATGCTGGGCAAACCCGGCTGCGGGATCCTGCAGATGAACGGTCAGCCCACAGCCGAGAACACCCGCGAATGCGGCGCCGACGGAGACCTGCCGGCCTTCCGGAACTGGTCCAACGACACCCACGTCCAGGACCTGGCACGGGTCTGGAACGTGGACCCGATGGCCATCCCGCACTACTCGCCCCCGACGCACGTGATGCAGATGATGCGGTACGTGGAGGAAGGCTCCATCCGGATGCTCTGGGTCAGCGGCACCAACCCGGCGGTGTCGCTCCCGGAGCTCGCCCGCATCCGCTCCATCCTGAAACAGGACCGGCTCTTCCTGGTGGTGCAGGACATCTTCCTTTCCGAGACGGCGCAGCTGGCCGACGTCGTCCTGCCTGCCGCCACGTGGGGCGAAAAAACCGGGACGTTCACTAATGTGGACCGCACCGTGCACCTGTCCGAGAAGGCCGTGGACCCGCCCGGCGAAGCGCGGCCGGACCTGGACATCTTCATCGACTACGCACACCGGATGGACCTGAAGGACAAAGACGGGCAGCCGCTCATCAAGTGGCATGACGCCGAGTCCGCCTTCGAGGCATGGAAGGAATGCAGTCGGGGCCGCCCCTGCGACTACACCGGCATCACCTATGGCAAGCTGCGCGGCGCCTCGGGGATCCAGTGGCCGTGCAACGGGGAAAATCCGGACGGTACCGAGCGGCTCTACACGGACGGGAAGTTCTGGGCGCACCCTGAGTACTGCGAAACCTACGGCCGCGACCTCATCACCGGGGCTCCGGTGGAACCTGAGGAGTACAAGGCCCTGAACCCGGAGGGGCGCGCCATCATCAAGGCCGCCGAATACGTCCCGCCGCATGAACTCCCCAGCCGGAAGTTCCCGCTGCAGCTCATCACCGGCCGCACGCTCTTCCACTTCCACACCCGCACCAAGACGGCGCGGGCACCGGAACTGCAGGCGGCCGCACCGGAGGTGTGGGTTGAGATGTCAGCGCACGACGCCGGCACACACGGAATCGCGGAGGGCGACGTTGCGGAGGTGGAGACTCCCCGCGGCTCCGTCCGTGCGCAGGTGCGGATCGGCGGGATCCGCGACGGTGTCCTGTTCCTGCCCTTCCACTACGGGTACTGGGACACCGGAACCGGCCATGAGCCCGGCGACGTCGGCCGCGCCGCCAACGAGCTGACCATCACGGACTGGGATGCAGCCTCCAAGCAGCCCATCTTCAAAACCGCCGCCGCCCGCATCCGCCGCGTGGGTGCAGGTGACGGCCCCGCGCCGGCGCCGACCAACACGGCGTCCGCGCCCGCCGTCGAACTTCCCGGCACCGGCACCCGCGGCATCCCGACCGCCCTGGCCGGGGAAGACATCCGCACCACCGCAGGGGAGGGATCGCTGTGAAAATCGGGCTGGTACTCGAACAGCTGCACCGGGACGAGAACGACCTGGCGCAGGAACTCTTCCACGTCTCGGAACGGCACAAGGTGGACCACGAGATCTACCACTTGGGGCGGGACCTGGCGAAGTGGTCCCAGCAGCATGTCCGGGAGATCGCCGCCATCGCCACCCGCTACGGCCAGGAGCTGGACCCGGAACCGCGGAGCGAAAACACGCTGCTGGAAAAGCTCCGCGAAAAGGGCAGCCAGCTGGTGGGCCGGGAAGGCGAGGCCGGGCTGCTGCTCCTGCGGGACCTGCGCGAGGTATACACGAAGGCCTGCGGCGTGTCGGCCGACTGGGAACTCCTGGCGCAGGCCGCCCAGGGCATCAAGCACACGGACCTGCTGGACGTGGCCCGGCGCTGCCACCCGCAGAACCTCCGGCAGATGAAATGGGCCAACGGAAAGCTCAAGGAATCCGCAACGCAGATCCTCGTGAGCTGAGCGGGAGTATGTTGGGGACCATGCGAATCAAAATGTGCAGCATCCACGTCAAGGACCCCGCCGCCGCCCATGCCTTCTACACGGGCATTTTGGGCTTCGACACCCTCATGGCCATGCCGGAGTACAACCTCTACATCATCAAGGACCCCGGCGCCGGTGACAGCTCAGTGGGGCTTCTCCTGGAACCCAGTGACAACCCGATCGGCTCCGACTACATGAACGCCGTCTACAAGGCCGGGCTGCCGGCGATCGTGTTCGGCGTGCCCGATGTCCAGGCGGAGTACGACCGGCTGGTGGCCGCGGGCGTCAGCTTCAAAACCCCGCCAACGGAGGACCCGTCCGGCATCACCGCCGTCTTCGACGACGGCTGCGGCAACTACGTCCAGCTGCACCAGGACTGACCCGGCGCGACTGACCCCGCGCGGCTACTTTTTGGCAGCCTTCTTCGCCGCCTGCTCCTTGACCCGCTGGTTCTCGGCGCGGACGGCTGCGTGCGTGGCTCGCTCGGTGACCAGCCACTGCGGGGGAGCCTGCAGCAGCGCGGTGATTTCCGCCGTCGTGAGCGCTTCCTCCACGCCACCGCGGGCGAGGCCGCTGATGGACACGTTCAGCTTCTGCGCGACCACCGGACGCGGGTGCGGGCCGTTGCGGCGCAGCTCGGCGAGCCACTCCGGCGGGTTGGACTGGAGTTCGGCGAATTCCTCGCGGGTGATTGTCGAATCCTGGAACTCCTGCGGCGTTGCGGGCAGGTAGATGCCAAGTTTCTTGGCAACGGTGGCCGGCTTCATGGACTGGGAGTTCGCAGAGGTCATGCTTCAAGGGTATCCGGGCGAACGGTACTGTGAAGACGTGCCCTCCTCCAACGAACCCATCCCCGACGCTTCCCCTGAGCCCGAAGTTCCTGCAGGGACGCGGACTCTCCGCATCGCCTACGTGGCCGGCGTTACGCCGGGAAAGTGGATCCGCCGGTGGGAAGAACGGATGCCGGGCGTTCCGTTGACCGCGTTTATGCACGACGGCGGCGCGCAGGCCGGCGCGGTCCGTGACGGTTCCGCGGACATGGCCTTTGTCCGCCTTCCCGTTGAGCGCGAGGGCCTGAGTGTTATCCCGCTCTATGAGGAACAACCGGTGGTGGTGGCACCCAAGGGGCACGAGATTTCCGTCTTCGAGGAAGTGGCCCTGGCGGACCTGGAGCAGGAATCGTTCCTGGACGTTGCTGCCCTGGGCGGTCCCGAACCCGCCCTCCAGGTGGTGGCCGCCGGCGCCGGACTGGCGGTCCTGCCGATGTCCGTGGCCCGGCACTACAACGTCAAGGACACCGTGGCCCGGCGGCTTAGCGGAGCGCCGGGAACCGAGATCGCACTAGTCTGGCTGACGGAGTCCACGGATGACGTCCTCGAGGAATTCATCGGGATTGTCCGCGGGCGGACGGCCCAGAGTTCACGGCAGCCGTCGGCGCAGCCGGTAAAGGCTAAGAAGGAACCCAAACCTGACCGGCGCGGCGGCGGCACCCCCAAAAAAGCTCCGAAAGTCGCCCAGCGGTACGCGCCCAACCCCGACAAGGGCCGCGGCCGGGGTTCGCGGAAAAAGGGGAAGCGGTAACCAGCCATGGAACAGGCCGGTTCCCTGGGCGGGAACCGGCCTGTGGCTGTGTCAAAGCACCGTTTTAGGTGTTTTGGACGTGGTCTTTGGCGTCGGTGGCGCGGTCCTTGACGTCGGTGGCGGCGTGTTGGCCTTCGGTTTTGACGTTTTGGGCTGCGTCGGTGGCGGTGGATTTGACGTTTTCCACTGCTTCCTTGGCGGGTTCCTTGAGGTCCTGGACCATGTCTTTGGCGGCGTCGGTGACCTGGGTGGCCAGGGGCTGGGCTGCGGTTTTGAGTTGGTCCGCGGCTTCGCGTTCTTTTTGGCTTGGCGGGATCAGGGATGAGACGAGCAGTCCGGCGCCGAAGGCGATCAGGCCGGCGGCGAGGGGGTTGCCCTGGGTTTTGGCTTTGACCTGGTCCGGGGTGTGGGAGATCGCGGTGCCGGCGTCGCTGAGTTTGGCCGAGACGTTGTCTTTGGCGTCGTGGAGGGTGTCGCCGGTGGAGTGCAGGGCGTCGGAGGTGTGCCCGGCACCGGAGTGCAGGCGGTCTTGTGCGCGTACGGTGGCGTGGTCTGCTGCTCCCATGACTTTCTCCTTTACGCCGGTGACGGCGTCTTTGAGCTTGTCGGTCTGGCGGTGGACGATGTTGGACGGGGTGACTTTGTCCGCGACGGCGTCGACGTTGGTGCCCAGGCGTGCCCGGGTGGCTTCTATGTCTTGGCGGATTGCGTCCGGGTTCTCGCTCATCGGTTTACCTCACCTGGTTTTAGGGTTGGGGGGATTTCGGAGAGTGTTTCGCCCGTTTGGGGCAGGCCCTTGATCTGTTTGAGTTCCTTCCGGCCGATGGAGGCCAGGATGGCTGCGGCGATGCCCCAGATCACGGCGACGATCACGGCGGCCCAGCCCAGTGGCATGAGTGCGCCGAGGGCGAACATCAGGGCCAGGGACAGGAAGATCAGGACGAAGTGGCCGGCGACGCCGGCTCCGGCGAGCATGCCGGAGCCTTTCCCGGCGCGGGTGGCGGACTGTTTGAGTTCTGCCTTGGCCAGTTCCACTTCCTGGCGCATCAGGGTGGACAGGTCCCGGGTCACATCACCCAGGAGCTCACCCAGCGAGGCGTTATCGGCCTTCTGATGCGCCTCACTCGGCGGCATCTCAGGAATCTGGCTACTCACAGCTGGCGTCCTTCCGTTGACCGGTAGGTGCCGTCCGTCCCGCGGTAGCTGCCGTCCTCGTCACGGTAGGGGTCGTCCTCGAAGCGCAGCGGGCTGTCCTCGGTGGTCCCGGACGGCAGGGTTGAGGTGGAAACCGGGGCGCCCGTCGCAATGGTGGGCTCGGTGAGCAGGTCATCGGTGCCAGCGGCGTAGACGGTCTCCGGATGGAGCGGGGCGACCGGCTGGCGCGTCACGGTGCGCTGCGCCGGCGTGGCGTTCACGGACGCCTGCTCCGGTGCGCCCCCGGTCAGGCCACGGGTAAGGCGGCCTGCCAGGACGCCTGCACCGGCGGCCAGCAGCAGGAACGTGCCCGGGCGGTTACGGGCGAAACGCTGGACCTCGGCGAGCAGGTCGCCGGGTTCCTTGGTTTCGAGCCACGATGCCACGGATTCGCTGCGCTGGGCCGCCTGCCGGATGAGGTCGCTGGCGACACCCTGCTGTTCAGGGGCATTAGCCATGCTCTGCAGCTGGCTGGAGATGGTGCGGATGCCTTCCGCGGCCTTCTGCTGCTGTGTGCCGGCCTGGCTGGTGAGGCCTGACTTGGCCTGGTGCAGCAGGTCCTGTGCGCTGTTCTTCGCCTCCGCAGCCACGTTCGCGGCCTCGCTCTTGGCCGTTTGGGCTACGCCCTGGGCGGCAGCGGCTGCGTCGCTGGCAAAATGCGAGGCCTCCTCCTTGGCCGCCTGGGTCTTGGAGGTGCCGGACGTGTCCGGGGCAGCGGTGTAGCTGTCTCCAACTCCGGTGGCCGGCGCCGCGAAGGGGTCGGTGGCAGCGGTGTTGGGGGTCTGGGGCCATTGGTTCTCTGTCATCGGGCTCTCTTTCATCAAGGATTAGCTGGCGATCAAGAACCAGCAGTGCTGGCGATTAGTAAGCAAGGTTACTAACTAGATACTAAGCACACTTTGCTTTTGATGCGCAAGGCCCCTGACCTGCTGTAACAAAATTCCGCACCCCGGGCCGGCCGCGGATAGTAAGCCTGCTTGCAAAAATGATGCTAAGCATGCTTATTGTAGGACGGTAGCGACGCAGGAGCCTCCGCATATTGCCACCTACAGGAAGGCAACGGCCGATGACCAGCAACCTCGACCCCGACGCCCGAAACAGCTACCGCTTGATCACCCTGGCGGCGCGGCTGGTCCAGCGCCGCCAGGACGACGCGCTGGCTCATTTGGGACTAACGCGGGCCGCCGTCATAGCGCTGGAAGGCCTGGCCGGCGGGCCATTGAACCAGGAACAACTTGCCGACGCGATCCGGGTACAGAGCCAGACGTTGGGCCGCATCCTGACCCGCCTGGAAGCCACGGGATTGGTCTCGCGGACCCGGCAGGCGTCAGACCGCAGGCAGTTGAAGGTGGAACTCACTGACGCCGGAGTGGCGGCCCTGGAAGCGGCGCGTGCCGCCGAGATTAATGCCTACCCCGATGACCCGACGATCGGCTGGAAGGTGTTGCACAACGAGTTGACCAAGTTCGTCAGCGCGTTGCCGGCGGGGCGGCACCCGGGTGTGGTGCCGTTCGTCGCACCGGACCACCGGTCCACGCGCCGGCCGTATCACCCGTGGTCCGGGGGCCATCACGGCCCGGACATCCACGGTGAGGAGAACCCGGACCCGCAATCCTAGGATTTTGCAGGTCCGGGTTCCGTTGTTTCCGACTACTCTTACCAGCTGGACAGTTTGGTGGAAGAGGCTAGTCCTGCTGGTCCTCGTCCTCTGTCAGGAGCCCACGCTGGGCAAGGTCCGCTTCCTCTGACGCTTCCTCCGGAAGGGGATCGGTGGCAGGCGGAACGTCGCCCGGCGCGTAGTCGGCCAGGCCGGCCGCCACCCGTTCCTGTTCGGCCGCCGCCTCGTAGGCGTCGTCGTCGATATTTTCGGGCATCTTTCCGTGCCCCGTCCGGCTCGGGCCAGGAAGTGCGTCCTCTTGCGGGATGATGACGCCGGCCGCGTCCTCAGGGTTCTCGTTCACTGTAGTCATCTTGCTCTCCAATCAGTTGGTTGGCCAATCAACGATGGCCTGGAGGATTTACGACGACGGGACGCCGGGTCCGGTGGGCCAGCGCAGCAATGCGGCGGTATCCGCGCCTTCGGGCAGGACGGGGCCGGGAACCAGGAGCACCCGGGCGTCCGTTAATGCCGCGGCCCGCAGGAGGGCAGCCGGTGCGGGGACCTTCCCCAGGACGTTTGCGGCCAAGGATTCCTCCTCGGCGAGGGCAATCCAGGGCTCGGCATCCAGGGCCAGCAAGGTCCGTTCGGCCAGTGCGGCATCATTGAGGATCAGGACATCCACCTGCGCCTGCTGCAGCGCGTGCACCACCGCGCCGATACCAATCGCTGATTCCGGGTTTGCCTGGCCTTCCTGCATGGCCAGGCGGTCCATGACATCCTGCTGCTCGGTGGCCCACAACTCGGCGACGCGCTGGTTGACCTGGTCCTCCAGGAGGCCGCTGTCCGCGCCGGCTGTGTGCGTGTGTGAATCCACCACGGAGACAATCGCCTGGCTGGCCTGGGACAGCTGCTCCTGGACAAGTCCGCGGGCACGGATATCGCCGGCCAGGACGATGAGGCGGGCACCGCTGCTGCTGACCACCCGGTCTATTTCCCCGGCAACTTCATCGGCGTTCCGGCGCCACACATCCTCCGTGTGGTGTTGGAACCGGAGGTGTGCCCAGCCGCCGCCCTGGAACTTGCTCACATGCTCGGATTCACCCTCGACCTCCCGGGTGCTGTCCGGTGCACCGGCGCCCGCGTGGTACAGCCTGATTTCGCCGTGTTCGCGGCTTACCTCCGCCACAACGTAGGGGAGGTCTTCGGGCCGGTGCTTGACCAGGGGCAGCAGGTCGGGAATCGGATCCACCGAGACGCGCTCGGGAAGGACGAGCTCTCCGGGGAGAACTTCGTTGATTTCCGTTTTGCCCTGGTGGACCAGGACGAACCGGGCCACCGGGGCTGGGACGCCCGTGGCCGGCTGGATCGCCTGTTCCATCGCGTCCAGGTCGGATCCGGCGGCCCCTTGGCCCTCGAGCTGGGTCCGGACATTGCCGGGGCTGACATCTGCAGCTTCCAGGGTATCCACGGTTCCCGTGCCCGCATTGACATAGGCGGTGCACCACGGGCCCGGCTGCCGGTAAAGGTCCGCGTACTGCTTCAAGGTGCCGGTCACTGTTCCCCCTCCCCGCCATCCGACGGATCAGGCGTTGCCACCGGTTTGAGGGCGTCCCGGACCTCTGCGGCATCCGTGTCATCCGGGAAGGGCTCTGTTTCGCGGAATTCTTCCGCGTGTGGCGGCTTGGTTCCGTGCACCGCTGCCTGGGCTTCGTGCTTCATCTGGTCATCCAGCTCGGAGCCGTGCTTGTTACTTCCTCGTTCGGCCATGACGATCTCCTTCGCGTGTGATTAGTATCACAGGCTTACTATCTCGTCACTTCACCGTAGCACCACCGGGCGGGGGTTTACAGGGGCCAATCCACGCGCATCGGGTCAGGCGGGGCAGGCCGCCGTCAATGCCTCGACTGAGTCCGCCGGCACCTGGTCTCCGGCCTCGGCAATCTCGCCCAACGGCGTCGTAATTTCCGCGGGAACCCCGGCGGTACGGGCTGCGGAAGCCAGGCCGCCGAGTACCTGCTTGTCTTCAACACTCACCAACCCGTCCTGCACTACGGCGCAGATTTGCCGCGTCACTTCGTCCGCGGCAGCCGTCGCAACCTTTGAAGCGGCGTCATTGGCGGCGTTGGTCGCGGCCTCCTCGACGGCACCGCAGCCGGCGGCCAGGAGCAGGAGCGGGGCAATGGACAGGGCGGCGAGGTGGCGTTTCATCCGTCCAGCCTACCGGTTTGCCCCTGAGCGCCCCTGGGCCCGGGCCGGGGGGCGGGTCCGGTCTTGGTGGTCAGGGATGTTCAGCGGGAACTGCGTGCCGGCGCGGCAAGGACGCTGTCCAGAAGGCTGTTCCGGAACTTCCCCAGCGGATCGTGCCGTTCTGCGAGGGCACGGAAATCCGGGAAGCGGGGGTAGAGCGCGTCCCAGTCATAGCCGGATGGGGTGAAGAGCTTGCCCCAGTGCGGACGTGACCCGAAGGGCCGCAGCAGTTCCTCCAGTTCCGGAAGGAGGGCCTCCACTTCCGGCTGCAGCGGTTTCCAGGTGAAGTGCAGTGCAACGCTTTGCTGCCGGTAGAACGGGCTGAGCCAGAATTCGTCGGCGGCGATTGTGCGGATTTCTGAAACGAACAGTAGGGGGGCCAGCTTGTCCGCGAGGCCGCGGACTGCCTGGATGGCGGCAGGCGCGTGTTCCAGCGGCAGGATGAATTCGCTCTGGAGCTCGTCACCGTTACTGGGTGTGAATTCGTGGCGGAAATGCGGCAGCCGGTCCAGCCACGGGCCCGCCTCGTCCAGCTGGACCGTGCAGTTTTCCGCGGACATGTCCGGAAGCGGGTGGCGCGGGCGTGTGGCGGCTGTGGCGCCGAACAGCTCCGGAAGGGGAGGTTCGCCGTCGAGCGCTTTGATCCAGACCTGGCTGACGGTGTCCCCGGCGTAGTCGGTGAAGAGGCTGACGCTGTAGGCACAGGACATCACGGCGTCAAAGCCTTCCAGCGCCCGGTCCCACGGCAGGCTTTCCAGTACGCGCTGGCGCACGCGGAAGCTGGGACGGACCGCCAGTTCGACGCCGGTGACGATGCCGAGGGCACCGAGGCCCACGACGCTGGCCAGGAATTCGTCACCGTCCGCCCTGGTGAGCTTGGCGGGCTCCCCGGAGGGACGGACCAGTTCGATGGATTCGACGGCGCCGGCCAGCGCCTGGTTGTTGACGCCCGATCCGTGGGTTCCTGTCTGCACTGCCCCGGCGACCGAGATGTGGGGAAGTGATGCCAGGTTGTGAATGGCGAGGCCTGACTGTTCGAGCACCCGGCAAAGGGCGCCGTAGCTCACACCGCCGCTGACGCGGACTTTTTGCCGGGCGGCATCTACGCTGATGTTCTGCGGGAGGGCGTCCAGCAGGATATGCGTGCCCCCGGTATCGCCCACGGTGTTAAAGGAGTGGCGGGAGCCCAGGGCCTTGACCTTGGCGGAGCGGGCGACCACCTTCCCCAGTTCAGCCACCGACTCAGGACGCTGGACGTCCGCGGAGGCATATTCGAGGTTGCCCGCCCAGTTCTTCATGAAGTCTGCCTCCGTTTAATGTGTCCCGGAATCCTCCGTCATGGCGTACGACGGGGAGCGGGGACAGGGACTGCCCAAGCCTGTTCCGGTAGTTTCCGGAACCAAATCAGCGTACGGAGGTGCCCGCTTCCCCGTCAAGGGTTGGCAGTCCTCCAGCGTCAGGATTACGCAGGAGGGCGCGTGCTTTCCCTGACCACGAGCTTGGTGGCCAGCTCCAACCGCGGGCTTTCCACAACTTCACCCTGCACGAGCCTAAGCAGGGTGCGCGCCGCGAGCCTCCCCATCTCCACCAGCGGTTGCCTCACAGTCGTCAGCGGCGGGGATGCCCAGCGCGCTTCGGGAAGGTCGTCGAACCCCACCACGCTGACATCTTCAGGAACCCGCAGGCCCTCCTTCCGGAGCGCCTCGTACACCCCGAGCGCCATCTGGTCGCTGGCAGCAAAGACGGCGGTGGGTGGTTGGTCAAGGTGGAGCAGCACGCCCCCGGCCCTGAAGCCGGATGAATAATCGAAATCGCCTTCCACCACCAGGTCGGGGTCGAAGGGAAGGCCTGCGGCGTCCAGCCCGGCCCGGTACCCATCCAGTCGCGCCCTGCTGCACCACAGGCCTGGTGCGCCGGCAACGAAACCGATCCGGCGGTGCCCCAATCCGATAAGGTGCTCCGTCGCTCCCACGGCGCCCGTCCAGTTCGTGGCCCCGATGGTGGGAACCTCCAGGTCGGGCACGCCCGCGGGATCAATGACGACGGCGGGAACGTCCAGGCGCTTCAGTTCCGCCCGCAGGAAGGAATCCAAATCCGTTGTGACGAGGATGGCGCCATCACTGGCGCGGGCGCCCACGTTCTCCAGCCACTGCCTGGTCGACGTGGGACTTTTTTTCCGGTGGATCGCTGACACGACCGTGGAAGCGCCGGCTTCATTCGCCGCCTCCTCAACCCCGCGGATGATTTCAACGGCCCACGGGCTGTCGAGATCGTTGAAGACAAGGTCGATCAGGCCCGAGCGGACATCCGGCCGGACGCCACGCCGCTGATAGCCATGGTCCCGCAGCAGGGTTTCCACCCGCTCCCGGGTTTGGGCGGACACATCCCCCCGGTTATTGAGCACGCGGGAGACGGTAGGAACTGACACCCCGGCTTCAGCGGCAATAGCCGAGATCGTGGTTGCCGGGCGCTGGGTCTTGGGCACGCTTTCCTCCTGATATCGCTGCAAGTATAGGTCGTCCTGCGGCAGCCAGGACCGAAATATTTGCGAACCCCTTGACGGTCCTTCCGGAAGGTTCTTAGTCTACAACGACAGATTTCCGGAAGTTTCCGGAAATGTCTGCCCGCCGCAACGCGGGCGGTTCCACCTCAAAGGAGAGCTCTTGATGAAGGTCGCCAAACTTGTCGCCGCCGCCGCACTGGCGTCGACGTTTGTCCTCCCCGCCGCACTGCCCGCCATGGCAGCGGGAAATGACAGCCCGCAAGCCCCTGGCCTTGCCAAGCAGGACACCCTGCGCTGGGCTGCGCCCAAGGATGTCCGCATTGGCACTGCAGTCGCAGGCGGCGGTCACCACGAAACAATGCCCTACCCCAACCCCTTCACGTCCGATGCGCAGTACCGCGATGTCCTGGCGGCTGAGTTCAGCTCTGTGTCACCCGAAAACCAGGCGAAGTGGGAATTCATCCACCCCCAGCGGGACCAGTACCGGTTCGCTGAAATGGACGCCATCGTTGAATTCGCCCAGCAGCACGGCCAGGTAGTCCGCGGCCACACGCTGTTCTGGCACAGCCAGAACCCCGCCTGGCTGGAACAGGGCAACTTCAGCAAGGATGAACTGCGCTCCATCCTCAAGGACCACATCACCACTGTGGTGGGCCGGTATGCGGGCAAGATCCAGCAGTGGGATGTCGCCAACGAGATCTTCAACGGCGACGGAACGCTGCGCACTACGGACAACATCTGGATCCGCGAACTTGGTCCGGAAATCATCGCCGATGCATTCCGCTGGGCACACGAAGCCGATCCGAATGCCAAGCTGTTCTTCAATGACTACGGCGTGGAAAGCATCAACCCCAAGAGCACTGCCTACATCGGACTCATCTCCAACCTCCTGGCCCAGGGCGTCAAGGTGGACGGGTTCGCGGTACAGGGCCACCTGAGCACCCAGTACGGCTTCCCGGGAGACCTGCAGGCGAACCTCCAGCGCTTCGACGACCTTGGCCTGGAGACTGCCGTCACCGAAATCGACGTGCGGATGGAGATTGCCGCCGGCGCCAAGCCGACGGATGCGCAGCTGGCCAAGCAGGCGAGCTACTACCAGCGCGCGCTGGAAGCATGCCTCAACGTCGACGACTGCAACTCGTTCACCATTTGGGGCTTCAACGACAAGTACTCCTGGGTGCCTGTCTTCTTTAGCGGACAGGGTGAGGCGACGGTGATGTGGGAGGACTACACCCGCAAGCCCTCGTACTACGCCCTGCAGTCCACGCTCCTGAAGGCGAACCCGGGCGGAGAGCAGCGCCTGGAGAACCACCCTGCCTACCAGCGGTAAGCACGGCAGCACCGGCTAAGTGAACAAGGCGGGCCTGGAACCACAAGGTTCCAGGCCCGCTCCTGTTTTCAGCTGCTACCCCTCCACAGCGTGGATGCGGAAGGCCAGCGAATGCGATTCGCCGGGTTCCAGGACCACAACATCCTGCCCGGTGTTGAAGGCATTGGGCGGGCACGTCATTGGCTCCACGGCCATGCCCTTCCGCCCGCGCAGCTCGCCGGAGTAGACCTGCAGCCAGGGCGCGCTGGTGCCGTCGGCTTCCACCACTGCCGCGAGCCTCAGGGCCGGATTCCGCAGGGTAACGTTCCATGGCCCTTCGGGAAGTGCGGTGAAGGCATGATCGAGTGACTGGGAGTCCACGGTCCGCGCCTGCGCAAAGTCGAAGTCGGTGCCCGCGGTATCCAGGAGCTCCGTGGGCTGGAGCCTGTCATCGGTCAGGAGGACTTTGCCTGCGCGGAAGCTCAGTTCGCAGGTGGCGATGTCTTCGCCGCCAGCGGTGATGTAGGGGTGGGAGCCGCAACCATACGGCGCTGCCGTTGTACCGCGGTTCGTCGCAGCCAGGTGGACAGCAAGGCCATTTTCGGCGTCCAGGGTGTATCGGGCCGAGAGTGCGAGCTGGAACGGATAACCGGGTTCGCCGTGCAGCAGATGCGTGAGCACCACATCGGAACCGGAGCGTTGCTCCACCTGCCAGTCGTTCCACAGCGCAAGCCCGTGCAGTGCGCTGCCGGTGGCCGCCTCGTTGACCGGCAGTTCATAGCGTCGCCCCGCGAAGCTGTAGGTTCCGCTGGTAATCCGGTTTGGCCACGGCATGAGTACTTTTCCCGCGTATGCGGGCGGCAGCTCGTCGGCGGGGAAGGGCAGGACAATGTCCTCACCCCGAAACGACAGCCCGACCAGGGCAGCGCCCACGCTGGCAACAGTCGCCCGGTAATGTCCCGCCTCAAGGATGATGAGTTCTCCATTGGGCGCAGCGGCAGGTGGCATGGGTGTTCCTTTCAGAAGGTGCTGCCCGGAGGATCAGTCGGGGCAGGCCGCAGTACTTTGGCGGACAACAAGCGACGTTGCGAGGTCGAGCCGGAGGTTGTTGGGCCGTTCGCCCTCGCGGAGGCGCAGGACCATCCGGGCGGCCTCTTCCGCCATCTCGATCAGCGGCTGGTGCACCGTGGTCAGTGAGGGGCTGGACCAGCGTGCCACCTGCAGGTCGTCATAGCCGACGATGGACAGCTGGGCGGGGACAGCTATGCCGAGCTGCCGCGCAGCGTCGAGCACGCCGAGCGCCTGCAGATCACTGCCCGCGAAGATGGCCGTGGGCCGGTTGTCCGCCTGGAGCAGTTCAAGGGCGTGCCTCCGGCCGCCGTCCACATGGAAGTCGCCGTACCTGATGAGCGTCCGGTCCAGGGGGATGCCCGCTGTGTTCAGGGCGGAGCTGTAGCCGTCAATCCGGGCCAGGGAGCACATCATGTCCTCCGGCCCGGAGATGGCGGCAATGCGGGTATGGCCAAGCTCGATGAGGTGGCGGGTGGCCATCATGCCACCGGCCCAGTTTGCGGACCCAACGGACGGCACATCGGGGGCCGGATCACCGGCCGGATCGATAATCACGAAGGGGATGGAGCGGGCGTCCAGCTGCTGCCTGTATTCCTGCGGCAGGTCGGAAAAGACCAGGACTACCCCGGCGGGCCTGCGCGCCATCACGCCCTCAACCCAGTCAGCTCCCGGCGCCTGCCTGGTACCGCTTTCGGTGAGGATGACACTCATGCCGTTCGCTTTTGCCACGTTTTCGACGCCGCGGATGATTTCCAGAGCCCACGCACTTTCGAGCTCGTGGAAAACGAGCTCAAGGAGTGCGGATTTCGACGCCGTCGTTTTTCGCCTTTTGTAGCCGTGTTCTTCCAGCAGCTCCTCAACTTTCGAGCGCGTTTTACGAGAAACGTCGGAGCGGCCGTTGAGAACCTTTGAGATTGTCGACAGCGAAACGCCCGCCTCCTCCGCCAACTGGGCGAGGGTGACGCGCGTGTCGGAAGATGCAGGGCTGGACATGAGGACCAGCATAGCGGCACGCGGCCTACTTTTCGCCACAAAAGTTTCGCGCCTTGCACCTCCGCTGTGTCGCAACTTACACTGGCTGCATCAAATAACTTTCGATGAAAAAATCGAAACTTTCGAGAGGCGTTCGAAGATGAACAACCATGGATGGGTCGCCCGGGCGCTTGCCGGCGGTGCGGCGCTTGCCCTTGGCCTGACGATGGCCGGCTGTTCCGGAGGGTCCGGGGCATCGAGCCGGCCCGAGAATGAACTGCACGTCGCAATGTACGGCGACGCAGGCAACACCGTTGAACAGAAGATGATCGACGAGTTTAATGCCACCTCCGAGGTGAAGATCGTCCTCGACAAGATCCCCGGTGCCGAGTACCAGTCCAAGCTGCAGACGATCATGGACACGCCCACCGCTCCCGACATCTTCTTCAACTGGGGCGGCGGCAGCATCAAGAGCTTTGTGGACGCCGACCTGGTGCTTCCCCTTGATGACTTCATCAAGGAAGAGCCGCAGCTGAAGGACGCCTTCCTGCCGTCCGTCTTCGAAACCGCAGTGGTGGACGGCAAGGCCTACGGCGTTCCCATGCGGGGAACCCAGCCTGTCATGCTCTTCAACAATTCAAAGGTCCTGGCGGATGCCGGCATCAGCAAGCCGCCGGCAACCTGGGAGGAACTGCTGGAGGACGTGAAGATCCTCAAGGACAAGGGCATCACCCCCATCGCGCTGGGCGCCGGTGACCGCTGGCCCACCCTGATGTGGTTCGAGTACCTCTACGACCGCGTTGCAGGGGAAGGCCTGTTCCAGAAGGCCCTGGAGGGCGACACCAGCGTCTGGGAATCGGAAGACAGCCGCAAGGCGCTCAGCATGCTTCGGGAACTCGTCGACGCCGGCGCGTTCGGCACCAACTTCGACTCCGTGAAGTTCACGGACGGCGGGTCCCCGGCCCTGCTGGCGAGTGGCAAGGCCGGTTTTGAACTGATGGGCTCGTGGGAGTACTCCACCCAGCAGAGCAACGATGCCCAGTTCGCAGCGGACGTCCTGGGTTACAGCGAATTCCCGACGATCGAAGGTGGAAAGGGCGACGAGGACAATCTGGTCGGCAACACGAACAACTTCTACTCCATCCACAAGAACACGCGCTATCCCGAAGCTGCCCGCGATTTCCTGAAACTCATGTACTCGGACAAGTTCGTGCAGGAACAGGTAGCCATCGGAAACCTCCCCACCACCACCAGCACCGAGAAATTCCTCGATAAGGCGGCGGACCCCGAATACGCCAAGTACCAGTTCAGCCTGGTTAAGGACGCCCCGTCCTTCCAGCTCTCCTGGGACCAGGCGTACCCGCCGGAAGCAACCGTCACCATCCTCACCGCCGTTTCGCAGTTCTTCAGCGGACAGATTGACGAAGACGGCTTCATCAAGGCCATGCAGAGCCTCTAGGAAAAACCATGACCACCACGCTTGCAAACCGCAGGCGCCCGGCGCGTGCGGGCGGCTCCGAAGAGGGCCGCCCCGCGCGCCGGGGTGGCTCCTCCTCGAGCCGCCCCGGTTTCGCCTGGGCCCTTCCTGCCACCATCTTCTTCGGACTTTTCGCACTGGTCCCGCTGATTGCGGTAGCCGTGCTGTCCTTCACCTCCTGGAGGGGCCTGGGCGACCCCAAGTTCGTGGGACTCAAGAACTGGGAATCCCTCTTCCAGGATCCTGTGATGCTCCAGAGCCTGTGGCTCAGCCTGCTGTTCATCGTGCTGGGCATCGTTACACAGACGCCGCTGAGCATCCTGCTGGGCGTCTGGGCGGCCGGAAACCAGAAAAACCGCGCTATCCTCAGCGCCATCTATTTCGTCCCGCTGCTGCTGTCCTCCGCAGCGATCTCCGTCCTGTGGCGTGCCCTGCTTGACCCCAACTTCGGTATCCCCGGCCAGATGTCCTGGCTGTTCGGAGACGGCAACGTGCTGGGTACTCAAACGGGCGCCATTGCAGTGCTGATCTTTGTTGGCATGTGGCAGTTCACGCCGTTCCACACACTCATCTACCAAGGCGCGGCCCGGCAGATTCCGCCGGTTCTGTACCAAGCTGCCTCGATCGACGGCGCAGGAACCGTGCGGCAATTCTTCAGCATTACCCTGCCGCAACTGAGGAACAGCATCATCACCTCCGTGATCCTGATGGTGGTGGGCGGGCTGACCACTTTTGAAACCGTCCTCATCCTGACCAACGGCGGGCCCGGTACCGGCACCACCATCACTGCCTTCCACATGTACCAGGAAGCGTTCCGCCGGTTCGATTTCGGTGCGGGCAGCGCCATTGCCCTCGTCCTCGTCGTCATCTCCACGGCAATCTCCTTCGCTGTGGTCCGCGTTTCCGGATACGACAAGATGCGCAGCTCCCTGGAGGGGATCTAAGTGAAAACGCGTCCCAATTACCTCGCCGGCATCGGTGCCTTCATCTGGCTCGCCATTGTTGCCGTTCCTCTCTACGTCATGCTTTCCGCGACGTTCCAGACCCGCGCGGAGTTTGGTGACAACGGGCCGTTGTCATTTCCGACCAGCTTCACCCTGCAGAACTACGTCGATGCCATCACCAGCGGGTTCGGCCGGTACTTCCTCAACACCATCATCGTGACGGCGGGCGTCGTTGGCCTGGTCCTGCTCCTGGTGCCCCCGCTCAGCTACGCGATCGTTCGGAGCCAGAGCCGTGCTGCCTCGGTCATTTTCCGCGTGTTCCTGCTGGGTCTGGCCATTCCCGCCCAGGCTGTCATCGTCCCGGTGTTCTACCTGATCAACACAGTGGGCCTGTACGACAACCTCCTTGGCGTCATTCTCCCGACGGCGGCCTTCGCCCTTCCGATCTGCACAATCATCCTCTGCGGCACCATGCGGGACATCACCCCTGAGCTGTATGAAGCCATGGCGATGGATGGTGCATCCCCCGCCCGTTCCTTCCTCCGCCTGGTACTGCCGCTGTCCAAGGGCGGCTTGTCCACCATCGCCGTGTTCTCGGCGCTGCAGGCCTGGAACGGATTCCTCTTCCCGCTGATCCTGACGCAGTCCGAATCCACCCGGGTGGTCACCCTCGGCCTCTTCAACTTCCAGACACAGTTCGGCATCAACATCCCCGGACTCCTGGCGGCTGTGACCCTCTCCATGGTGCCGGTACTGCTCGCATACCTCTTCGCGCGCCGCGCGCTTGTCCAGGGCCTCATGGGCGCTGGCGGAAAGTAGCCATGACCCAGACGACAACCCACAGCGCCCCCTGGCACGACCCTGCCGCCAGCCCACAGGAGCGCGCAGACAGCCTCATCGCCGCCATGACTCTCAAGGAAAAGACCGCCCAGCTCTATGGAGTCTGGGTGGGTGCTTCCAGCGAGGGCGGCGAAGTCGCGCCGCACCAGAATGAAATGAACCCGCCGGTCGATCTCGACGAAATCCTGCCCAATGGCCTGGGCCAGCTCACCAGGCCGTTCGGCACCGCACCGGTGGACCCGGCACTGGGCGCCCTCTCCCTCCAGCGGACCCAGCAGCGCATTGCGGCCGCGAACCGCTTCGGCATTCCGGCACTGGTCCACGAAGAGTGCCTCGCCGGGTTTGCCACCTGGCAGGCAACGGCCTACCCGGTTCCGCTGGCCTGGGGAGCCACGTTCGACGCCGACCTTATCCGCACCATGGGTTCCGCGATCGGTGCCGACATGCGGTCGGTCGGCGTGCACCAGGGCCTCGCCCCCGTCCTGGACGTGGTCCGCGACGCGCGCTGGGGCCGGGTGGAGGAAACCATCGGTGAAGACCCCTACCTGATCGGGACGCTGGCCACCGCCTACATCCAGGGCCTGGAAAGCAGCGGCGTCGTGGCCACCCTGAAGCACTTTGTGGGCTATTCCGCATCAAAGGCAGGCCGCAACCTGGCCCCCGTGTCAGTGGGTGCCCGCGAGCTTGCCGATGTTTTGCTTCCGCCGTTCGAAATGGCCATTCGGGAATCCGGCGTCCGCTCCGTCATGCACGCCTACACGGACCTGGACGGCGTTCCCACCGCCGCCGACACTTCGCTGCTCACCGGTCTCCTGCGCGACACCTGGGGATTCGACGGCACCGTGGTGGCGGACTACTTCGGCGTCGCCTTCCTCAAGAACCTGCACGGGGTCGCCGGAACCTTTGGAGAAGCCGCAGCCGCCGCCCTGGCCGCCGGCGTCGACGTCGAGCTTCCCACTGTGCACGCCTTTGGTGAGCACCTTATCGCCGAAGTCGAGGCCGGCAGGGTCCCCACCGGCCTCATCGACCGGGCCCTGCGCCGTGTCCTGGTACAGAAGATCGAACTGGGGCTGCTGGACGGGGACTGGTCGGCGGTTCCCCCTGCATTGCAGGGCGCAGACCTTCGCGATCCCGCCGCCCTGGAGGGAAGCATCAGCCTGGACAAGGCAGCCAACCGGGAGCTTGCGGCGCGGATCGCCGAACAGTCCATCGTCCTGGCCAGCAACAACGGCATCCTGCCACTGCGCAGCCCCGGCCGTATCGCCGTCGTGGGCCCCAATGCGGACAATGCCCAGGCCTTCCTTGGCTGCTACTCCTTCCCGGCCCATGTCGGCGGACAGCACCCCGACGTCCCGATCGGCATCGAACTGCCCACCGTGGCCCAGTCCCTCAAGGCCGAATTCCCGGACAGCACCATCACGGTGACGGCCGGTTGTACCATCGACGGCACGTCCACGGAAGGATTTGACGACGCCGCTGCTGCCGCCGCCGCCGCGGACGTTGTCATCGCCGTCCTGGGAGACCGCGCCGGCCTGTTCGGCCGCGGCACCAGCGGTGAGGGCTGCGACGCGGAGTCCCTGGTCCTCCCGGGCGTCCAGCAGCAGCTACTGGACCGGCTGGTCGAAACCGGGAAACCCGTTGTCCTGGTGCTCCTCACGGGCCGTCCGTACGCTGTGGGCTCGGCCGTCCGCGACGCCGCGGCGATTGTGCAGGCCTTCTTCCCTGGTGAAGAGGGCGGTCCTGCCGTGGCCAGGGTCCTCAGCGGCAGCGTCAATCCGAGCGGAAGGCTGCCGGTGAGCATACCCGCCCGGCCGGGAGCCCAGCCGTCAACCTACCTGGCAGCCCCGCTTGCCCAGGCCAGCAGCGTGTCCAACATCGATCCTGCCGCCGCCTACCCGTTCGGCCACGGACTCAGCTACACCACCTTCGAATGGAGCGGGCTGGAGCTCGAAGGCCCCTCAACGGTGGCGGTGGACGGCGCCGCGCATGCGGCCCTGACCGTCACCAACACGGGTGACCGGGCCGGCGTCGAACTCGTCCAGCTCTACCTGCACGACCCTGTGGCCTCCGTGGTCCGTCCCGTGCAGAAGCTGGTGGGGTACGCCCGTGTGCCGCTCGAACCGAATGCCTCGGCACGGGTTTCCTTCACGGTTCCGGCCGACGTCGCATCCTTCACGGGACGCGACGGCCGCCGGATCGTTGAGCCCGGCGGCCTGGAACTTCGGTTTGGTGCCTCCAGTGGAGATATCCGGCTGCAGGCCACTATCGAATTGACGGGTGGGACGCGCGTTGTTGACCACACGCGCACCCTGCACTGCGGCGTAACCGTGACGCCGAACAACTGAGTCCGAAGGCAGGCGGCCGCGGAAACCCGCGGCCGCCTGCCAGCCTGAGAGGAACTTCCATGGGAACGCCGCACCGCCTCACGATCAAGGCCACGACCCGGTCCGAGGCTGATGACAAGCTCAACGCCTCCATCTACCAGCTTCAGGCCATGACCCAGGAGTCCCCGTTCCGAGGCATCCTGGTAACCAGGCATGGGCCCGGCCACTTCACCGCCGAGCTAAGCGACCTGGTCCCCTATGGGGAGACATGGGAATCCGTTCAGTCCACGGCCTTTGAGGATCCGGCACTGGCGGGGGAAGCCGTATTGAAGTAGGAACGGGCGTCCGGCGGCCGGATGTCAGCGACGGCGTCACTGAAGATCCGCATCGGATGCGGAGTGTACGGGTGTTCGGCAATGGCGTCATAGTCGAGCTCGATGCCCAGGCCCGGCCCTTCCGGAATGAGCACGTCGCCCTCGTTTGTCAGCTGAAGGCGCTCGCTGGAGATGTCCTGGCGCCAGGGCACATCCGTAGCCATGATTTCCAGGTACCGGAAGTTGGGCAAGGTGGCGCCCAGCTGCAGTGTTGCCGCTGTGCTGAGCGGTCCGCTGGGGTTGTGGGGGGCGAACGGAATGTAATGGGCTGCCGCAAGCGTGGAAATGAAGCTGAGTTCCAAAAAGCCGCCCGCGTGGGTGACGTCTGGCTGGATGTAATCCACGGCGTTGCGTGAGAGGACCGGGACGAAGGTGCTCCGCCCGAACCACCGCTCGCCGGCGGCGATCGGGACGGGAGATTTCGAGCGGACTTCCACCAGCGCATCTATCCCGTCCGGCGGGCACGGTTCCTCGAAGAACACCGGCTGGAACGGCTCGAGTTCCCGGGCCACGCGTATGGCAGTGGGAACGTCGAAACGGCCGTGCCCCTCGATGAAGAGCTCCACATCATCGCCGACCGCCTCCCGCACTGCTGCGACAGGCTCAAGCATGCGCCGGAGGTCCTTCGGCTCAAGGATCAGGTCGGCCGCTTCGAACGGATCCCATTTGAGGCCACGAAAACCCTGGGCAACCGTTTGAACGGCGGCCGCCGCGAAATCCTCCGGGGAAGAGGCACCCGAGAACCAGCCGTTCGCATATGCCCGCACCCTGTCGCGGACCTGTCCACCGAGCATCCGGTGCACCGGCACATCCAGGGCCCGGGCGGAGACATCCCACATGGCCATTTCCAGTGCGCTGAGCGCAGTCATGGAGACCGGTCCGCCCCGCCAGTAGGCATCCCGGTTAAGTTCGTAGATGGTGTGGGCTATCCGCGTCGGATCCTTGCCGCGGACCGCGTCGGCGAGGACGGCGACGGCGCCGCGCACCGCGTGCTCCTGGCCCTCGAGGGTTGCCTCGGCCACGCCGGTGATGCCGGCGTCGGTGCTCAGCCGGACGAAAATGAGGTTCGTCCGGTAGAAATCGACGACGACAGTGTCGAGGTTGGTGATTTTCATGCCCGGCGCTTCCTTCCTTCTGCTGCCGCCGGCGGGGCAGTGGAGTCCCGGACAATCAGATGGGTGGCAAGTTCCACCCGGTGGGAATCAGGGAATTCACCGTTGGCCTGCCGCAGTACCGACCGCAGGGCCGCGCGGCCCATTTCTTCCAGCGGCTGGGCGACGGAACTCAGCGAAGGGACGGATTCTGCACCCTGCTTCGTGCCGTCAAAGCCGATGAGGCTGATGTCTTCCGGGACCCTGATGCCGTGCCGGCCCGCTTCGCCCAGGACACCGAGTGCAATCGCGTCGCTCCCCGCGAAGATCGCGGTGGGCAGCTGATCGAGCCTGAGCAGCTCCTGAAACCCTGCGACGCCGCTTTCGCGCCGGAACTGGCCGCCGGACACGATGTACTGGGGGTCAACCGTAATACCGCGGGCCATCAGCGCTGCCATATAGCCATGGAGGCGCGCCTGGTTGCATTCCGCTTTCTCGATCCCGCCAATGTAGGCGATCCGCCGATGCCCCAGATCGAGCAGGTGTTCTGTCGCGGCCTTGCCGCCGGCCCAGTTTGTGGCTCCCACGCTGACCACGTCGGCCGACGGCGGGTTGAGGGGATCAATGACGACGACCGGTATCTTCCGGCGCCGGAACGCCTGCAGTTGTGACTCGCTGAACGCGGAGGTCACCACGATCATCCCGGCCCTGCCCTCATCCAGCATCCTCTGTGCGCGCCGCTGTGGGCTGGCCGGCGTCGCGAGATCACGGCCGGTGACGCTGACCAGGACTTCAACGTCCGCCGCCGCCGCGTACTGGAGTATCCCGTTGAGCACTTCGATCATGTAGGCGGAATCGAGCACGTCGATCACCACTTCAACAACAGTGCCCGTATCCACGGGGGAACGCCGCTGGAGGGGTGACTGGTAGCCGGACTGCTCGAGGGCGGCAAGGATACGGGCCCGGGTTTCAGGGGCGACATCTTCCCTGCCGTTCACAACCTTGGAAACTGTGGGCGCCGAGACGCCCGCCTGCCGCGCCACGGAGGCGAGCGTGGGCTTGGTCCGCTGGGGCGTTTTGGTCGTCATGGCGATCGCAATCTTTCGAATGTTTCGGAGACTTCATTCTGGCGAGGCCGCAGGTAAGCGTCAAGGCTTGTCCGGCGCGGAACTCGCGGCTTAAGGAAAGAAGCAGAAACCTCTTGACCCCAGACGATTAAGGCGCTTTAGTTTAGAGCGTGATCTAAACCACATGTCGAAATGTTTCGACAATGTGGACGGAGCCGCAGCTCCGATTCTTGCAAAGAAGCAAATTCCAGATGGAGAAGCAATGAAGCAGCCCCAGACCTCCCGCCGCTCTTTCCTCGCCCTTGCCGCCCTCACTCCCTTCGCCGTCGCGGCAACCAGTGCCTGCGGCACCTCCGGACCCGGCACCGCCAGCGGGGGCGGGGGCGCCAGCATGTGGTACCTCTCCGGCGAGCCGAACCAGACCACCATGCAAAAGGCCGTCGACGCGTTCAACTCCGCGAACCCGGACAACAAGATTGCGGTGACGTACTTCCAGAACGACGCCTACAAGACCAAGATCAAGACTGCGATTGGTGCCGGCCAGGCCCCCACCATCATTTACGGCTGGGGCGGAGGCACACTGAAGACCTACGCCGAGGCCAACCAGGTGGATGACCTGACCAGTTGGTTCGACGAGAACAAGGACCTGAAAGAGAAGTTCTTCCCGTCCTCCTTCGGTGCGGCCACCGTCAATGGCAAAATTTACGCCCTGCCCAACCAGTACGTTGCCCCGATCGTCCTGTTCTACAACAAGGAACTGTTCGAAAAGGCCGGCGTCCAGCCGCCCAAGACCTGGGACGACATCATGTCGCTGGTCAAAACGTTCAACGACATGGGCGTCGCGCCCTTCTCGCTTGGCGGCCAGTCCCGCTGGACCTCCATGATGTGGCTTGAATACCTGCTGGACCGCATTGGCGGCGAAGAGGTCTTCAACGCCATCTTCGAGGGCAAGCCCGACGCCTGGCTGCACCCGGCCGTCATTGAGACCGGCACCAAGATCCAGGAACTCGTCTCCGCCGAAGGCTTCATCAAAGGCTTCTCCTCGATCACCGCAGACTCCAACGCGGACCAGGCCCTCCTGTTCACGGGCAAGGCAGCCATGATGCTGCACGGTACCTGGACCTACGGCGGCATGAAGAAGAACGGCCAGAACTTCGTCCAGGACGGAAAACTCGGCTTCGTCCAGTTCCCCACGGTTCCCGGCGGCAAGGGCGACCCCAAGAACGGCGTCGGAAACCCCGCCCAGTACATGTCCATCTCCTCCAAGGCCACTGACCAGGAGAAGGAATCGGCGAAGAAGTTCTTCAAGGACGGGATCCTCACCGAGACGGTCATTGACACCTACATCAACTCCGGATCCGTGCCCATCGTGAACGGCATCGAAGACAAACTCAACACGTCGCCGGACAAGGACTTCCTGAACTTCGTCTACGACCTGGCCAAGAACGCCCCGAACTTCCAGCAGTCGTGGGACCAGGCCCTGAGCCCCACCGCCGCCGAGGCCCTGCTGAACAACATCGACCAGCTGTTCCTGAAGTCGATCACGCCGCAGCAGTTCGCCGAGAACATGAACGCCACGCTCGGAAAATGAGTAACGCCGTCTCCACCGCCCCCCGCATTGCGGCCGCCAGGGGTGAATCCGAACAAACCGAAAAGCGCAAGGCCGCGCTTGCGTGGCTGACAGTGCCCGCGCTTTTCTTCTTCCTGGCCTTCGCCGTGGTGCCCCTGGCGGGTGTTTTCATCCTGAGCTTCGCGAACTGGGACGGCATCGGCGCCATCGGCGTGGCCGGCATGGACAACTGGCTCTCCGTCCTGGCTGACCCGGGCCTGTACAACGCCCTGGGGCTGACCTTCCTGATCATGATCGCTTCCTGGCTTGTCCAGACGCCGATCAGCCTCCTCCTGGGGGTCTTTACGGCAGGAAGCCAGCGCTACAGGGCAGCCCTTGCAGTGCTGTACTTCCTGCCGCTGCTGCTCTCCTCGGCCGCCGTCGCCATCGCCTTCAAGGCGTTGCTGGATCCGAACTTCGGACTGGCCACGGGCCTGGGGTTGCCGTTCCTGGCACAGGACTGGCTGGGGGTCCCGCACCTGGCCCTGGGCCTGGTCATCTTCGTGATCGCCTGGCAGTTCGTGCCCTTCCACACGCTGATCTACCAAGGCGGGGTGCGGCAGATCCCCAAGTCGCTGTACGAGGCGGCGGAAATCGACGGCGCCGGTACCATCAAGCAGTTCTTCCACATCACGCTGCCCCAGTTGAAGTACACGATCATCACCTCGTCCACCCTGATGGTGGTGGGGTCGCTGACGTACTTCGACCTGATCTTCGTCCTCACCGGCGGCGGGCCCGGAAATTCCACCAGGATCCTGGCCCTGGACATGTACCTGCGGGGCTTCCGGGCCAACCTGATGGGCCCGGCGAGCGTTATCGCCGTCATTCTCGTAGTCATCGGCCTTGCCCTTGCCTTGCTCCTCCAGCGCCTCGGAGGCAAGGACAATCAGGGCAGCCAGTTGGAAGGTCTGTAGCGTGAGTACCCTCTTGAACACCAGCACGCAGGAAGCCAGGGTCGGCTCCCCCGCCAACCCGGCGCCCCGCGCAGGCGGCCTGGGTTCCAGGCTGCGCCGGCTCAACATCCCCGCGGGGCTGGGCGGCTGGCTGTGGCTCGCCATCATCATCATTCCCGTGTACTACGTGGTGATCACCAGCCTGAAGACGCAGGAAGGCTACTTCGGCCAGAACCCGCTGGCCCTTCCCGCCTCACCCACGCTGGAAAACTACCAGTTGGTCCTTGAGGCGGATTTCGCCAGGTACTTCATGAACAGCGCCATCGTCACCATCGGTGCCGTGGCCCCCGCCGTGCTGATCTCCTTCATGGCGTCCTTCGCCATTGTCCGGGGCAGCGGCCGGTTCCTGAAACTGGTCAACGGCATGTTCCTGATGGGCCTGGCGATCCCGCTCCAGGCGACGATCATCCCCATCTACCTGATGATCATCCGGCTCAACCTGTATGACAGCCTGCTGGCACTGATTTTGCCGTCCATTGCGTTTGCCATCCCGCTGACGGTACTGATCCTGTCCAACTTCATCCGCGACGTGCCGAACGAACTGTTCGAATCGATGCGGCTGGACGGCTGCAGCGAATGGCAGATCATGTGGCGGCTGGCCCTGCCGCTGACGCGTCCGGCGATCGTAACCGTCGCCATCTACAACGGCCTGCACGTCTGGAATGGGTTCCTGCTTCCGCTGGTCCTTACCCAAAGTCCCGAGTTGCGCGTCCTGCCCCTCGCGCTGTGGAACTTCCAGGGGGAGTACAGCGTCAACATCCCGGCTGTGCTCGCCTCGGTGATGTTGAGCACGCTCCCCATCCTGGTGCTCTACGTCGTCGGCCGCCGCCAGCTCCTCAGCGGCCTCACCGCCGGCTTCAGCAAATAGAAAGGACATTCTTATGACCACCGCAAAGCCCTTGCGGGTTGGCATGGTGGGCTATGCCTTCATGGGTGCAGCCCACTCCCACGCCTGGCGCACCGCGCCCCGGTTCTTCGACCTGCCGCTGCGGCCGGAGCTCACCGCCGTCGCTGGCCGCAACGCCGAGGGCGCACGCGCCGCCGCGGACAAGCTGGGCTGGGACTCGGTCGAGACGGACTGGCGGCGCCTGGTTGAGCGGGACGACATCGACCTCATCGATATCTGCACGCCCGGGGACACCCATGCTGAGATAGCCATCGCGGCCCTCGAGGCCGGCAAGCATGTGTTGTGCGAGAAGCCTCTGGCGAACTCGGTGGAGGAAGCGGAACGGATGACCATTGCGGCTGAAACCGCCGCCAAGAACGGCGTCATGTCGATGTGCGGGTTCAGCTACCGCCGTACTCCGGCCCTTGCCCTTGCCAAGCGGTTTGTGGAACAAGGCAGGCTCGGCGGGATCAGGCACGTCCGTGCCCAGTACCTGCAGGACTGGCTTTCGGATGCCGACGCCCCCATGACCTGGCGGCTGGACAAGAACAAGTCCGGGTCGGGGTCGCTGGGCGACATCGGAGCGCACAGCATCGACGCCGCCCAATGGGTCACCGGCCAGAAAATCTCGGGAGTGTCCGCATTGCTCGAAACGTTCGTGCGTGAGCGTCCGCTGGCCGGCGATTTGGTGGGCCTGGGCGGGCACGGCGACCTTCGTGACGACGCCCCTCGCGGCAAGGTCACCGTCGATGATGCGGCCATCTTCGGAGCAAGGTTCGACGGCGGAGCTGCTTCGGGTGCGATCGGCGTCTTCGAAGCAACGCGGTACGCCCTCGGCCGGAAGAACGCCATGCGGCTGGAGGTGAACGGCAGCCGCGGTTCGTTGGCCTTCGACTTCGAGGACATGAACGTCCTGAACTTCTACGACGCGGCCGAATCGCCCGACGCCGGGTTCCGCAAGATCTTTGTCACGGAACCGGAGCATCCCTACGCCGGCAACTGGTGGCCCACGGGCCACGGACTGGGCTATGAGCATGGCTTTACCCACCAGGTGGTGGACCTCGTCACCGCCATCGGCGAAGGCCGCCAGCCGGAACCGTCCTTCGCCGACGCCCTGCAGGTCCAGCGGGTCCTGGCGGCCGTGGAGTCCAGCGCCGCCAACTCAAGCCAGTGGCAAAAAGTCTGAGCAAGGCCGGGCAGCTTTTCTAAACCCAAGGAAACCGATGACACGACCAATTACCCTTTTCACCGGCCAGTGGGCCGACCTGCCCTTTGAGGAAGTGGCCCGGCTCGCCGGGGAGTGGGGCTTTGACGGCCTCGAGATCGCCTGCTGGGGCGACCACCTGGACCCGCGCCGCGCCGCAGAGGACGACAACTATCTCCAGGGCAGGCTGGACATCCTGGAGAAGAACCACCTGAAGGTTTACGCGATCGCCAACCACCTCACCGGCCAGGCCGTGTGCGACGACCCCATCGACGAACGCCACCAGGGCATCCTCTCCGCTGAGGTTTGGGGCGACGGCGATCCCGAGGGAGTGCGCCGCAGGGCCGCGGAGTCGATGAAGGACACCGCCCGGGCAGCCGCCCGCCTTGGCGTCAAAACCGTGACCGGCTTCACCGGCTCGTCCATCTGGAAAGCCGTGGCGATGTTCCCGCCCGCCTCACAGGAAATGATCGACGCCGGGTACCGGGACTTCGCCGACCGCTGGAACCCCATCCTGGATGTCTTCGAGGAAGAGGGGGTCCGCTTCGCCCTTGAGGTGCACCCCTCCGAAATCGCCTACGACTACTGGACCGCCAAGCGCACCCTGGAAGCCATCGGACACCGCAAGAGCTTCGGGCTGAACTTCGACCCGTCCCACTTCGTCTGGCAGGACCTGGACCCGGTGATGTTCCTGCAAGATTTTGCGGAGCACATCCTCCACGTCCACGTGAAGGAATCCATCCGCCAGCTTGACGGCCGCAACGGACGGCTGGGCTCCCATCTTGCCTGGGCGGATCCCCGCCGTGGTTGGGATTTTGTAACCGCAGGTCACGGAAACGTGCAGTGGAACCGGATCTTCCGGGCGCTGAACGCCATCGGGTATGAGGGCCCCACCAGCATCGAATGGGAGGACGCAGGCATGGACCGCCTCGTCGGTGCACCCCAGGCGCTGGCCCTGGTCAAGGAACTGGCACAGATCTCTCCGCCTTCGGCGGCCTTCGACGCCGCCTTCAGCACGCGCTGACCCACTACTTAAGAGGAACAATGACAAATCCGATCAAATCAGCACTGGTGGTGCGCGGCGGCTGGGACGGACACCAGCCCGTTGAAGCCACCGAAGAATTCATCCCCTACCTCAAGGAGCAGGGCTACGAGGTCAGGGTGGAGGAATTTCCGAAGATCTATGCCGACGACGAGTACATGGCGGGCGTGGACCTGATCGTGCAGTGCATGACCATGAGCACGATCGAAAAGGACGAGTTCGCCGGGCTGCGGAACGCCGTCGAAAACGGCACCGGCTTGGCCGGCTGGCACGGCGGCATTGCCGACTCCTACCGGAACAACTCCGACTACCTCCACCTGATCGGCGGACAGTTCGCCTGCCACCCCGGCAAGCACCCGGATGAGTGTATTGGCGAACAGTCGGACAACTACGTGCCGTACACCGTCAACATGCTCCCCGCAGCCGCGGACCACCCCATCACCAAGGGCATCAGCGACTTCGACCTGGTCACCGAGCAGTACTGGGTCCTCTCCGACGACTACATCGACGTACTGGCCACCACCACGCAGAAGGTCCGCGAGTGGGACCCGTGGAACCGTGAGGTGACGTCCCCGGCCATCTGGACCCGCCAGTGGGGCAAGGGCCGCATTTTCGTCGCCACCCCGGGGCACCGGGTGGAAATCCTCCAGGACGCCAACGTCCGCACCATCATCGAAAGGGGCCTGCTGTGGGCAAGCCGTTGAAAGTAGGAATTGTCGGCTGCGGGGCAATTATCGCGCAGTATCTGGCCAGTTTCCGCAAGCTCAATGACCTCGAACTCGTGGCGGTCGCCGACCTGGACCTCGCCCGGGCACAGGCAGTGGCAGAGCAGTTCGAGGGCGTCCGTGCCGTCTCCGTGGATGAGCTCCTCGCCGCGGACGACGTGGAGCTCGTCCTGAACCTGACCATCCCGGCCGCCCACGCGGAGGTTGCACTGAAAGCCATCGCCGCAGGCAAGAGCGTGTACGGCGAAAAGCCGCTTGCCGCGACAACCGCCGAGGCCCGCGAGGTGCTCGAGGCAGCCCGGGCCGCGGGCGTCGTCGTCGGCTGTGCCCCCGACACCGTGCTGGGCACAGGCATCCAGACCGCGCGCAAGGCAATCGACGACGGGCTCATCGGTGCGCCCATCTCCGCCAGTGCCACCATGGTGACCCCCGGCCACGAGCGCTGGCACCCGAACCCTGACTTCTACTACCAGCCCGGCGGCGGGCCCCTGCTGGACATGGGCCCGTACTACGTCACTGCCCTGGTGACCCTGCTCGGTCCGGTGGTCTCTGTAGTGGGCGCCGCGAGCCACACCCGCAATGAGCGGACCATCGGCTCAGGACCCCGCCAGGGCGAAAAGGTCCCGGTTGCCATCGATTCGCACGTGACCGGAGTGCTGACCCACGCCTCCGGTGCGCTGTCCACCCTGTTCATGAGCTTTGATGCGGTGAAGTCGAAGTCTCCGAACATCGAGATCCATGGCGAGCTCGGATCCCTGGTGGTTCCGGACCCCAACCATTTTGACGGCGACGTCGAGCTGTTTCCTCTGGGCGGTGACGCCTGGGAGACCCTGCCGGTCTCCGCCGGGTATGTCGACTCCGGACGGGGCTTTGGCATCGCGGACCTGGCCGCCACGCCTGACGGCAGCGAGCCCCGCGCCGGCGGTGCGCTGGCCTACCACGCCCTTGAGGTCATGGAATCCGTCCTCGCCTCAGCCCACAGCGGTTCCGCGGTACGCATCTCCAGCACCGTGGAGCGGCCGCAGACTGTGGAGCTCACTGTCCTCACCGGGGACATCGACGCGCTGCAGGCGCAGGAGGCCTCCTAGCCCCGGGGCCTGCACTTCTGGTGCACCCCGGCGATTCACCTGCATTCCGTCAAGGAAGTACAACTCAAGGACACATACGCCGGAACGGATGAAGCGATGGCCAGTGAAACGGAAGATACGACGGCGGCAGCGGCCAACCTGGGACGGCTGGCGGCCGCCGTGCTCGACCAGGTAAGGGACGCCGTCGTCCGCCATGAGGCGGAACTGGGCAGGCTGGATGCGATAGCCGGCGACGGCGACCACGGCATCGGCATGCGCCGCGGCGCTGAAGCAGCTGCGGCCGCAGCCAGGGACGCGTCGGGCGGCGGGGCTTCCGTGCAACGGGTGCTGATCGCGGCGGGGGAAGCCTGGAGCGAACGCGCCGGGGGAACGTCGGGGGCGCTTTGGGGGGCCGCGCTTCAGGCGGCGGGAAGGGAACTCGGCAATAAAGGTTCATACCGCGGTGAGGACGCGGGGGCGGCCGTGACCGCGTTCGTTGACGCCGTCACCAGCCTGGGCAAGGCGGCCCCGGGAGACAAGACCATGGTGGACGCATTGGTTCCATTCCGGGACTCGTTCGTGGACGAACTCGACCACGGCTCACCGCTGGCCGCGGCGCTGGCCTCCGCAGTGACGGCCGCCCGGCAGGCGGCCGACGCCACCGCATCCCTGCACCCGCTGGCGGGGAAGGCATGGCCGCTGGCCGAAAAGACCCTGGGCCATCCGGATCCGGGAGCGGTGTCGTTCGCCCTGATTGCGACCCTGGTTTCGAATTACTTCGAATCTTCAAGGCCCCGGCCCTGACGTTAGGGACTGCTGCCACAACGAAGGACCCGGACTGCATGTGGCGGTCCGGGTCCTTCGTTGCTGTCTATCTACTTGTACAAACCCGCGTAGTGCCGGTACCGGGCCAGCACTCCGCCGTTGTCGGGCCGGGCCGCAAGTTCGACGGCATCCAGCGGCCATTCCGGGAAGTGCCCGGTCAGTGCCGCAGCGGCCTGGCGCGCCGCGCCGTCGGCCACGTACTCGCCAGGACGCGGCACCGCTACGTCCGCCCCCAGCAACTGTGCCGCAACCTCCTGCACGGCGGAGGACTGGGCCCCGCCGCCCACCAGGAGGATACGCCGGGCTTCCACGCCCTGCTTCTGGAGCGCGGCGAGGCCGTCAGCCAGTGAGCAGACAACGCCTTCGACGGCGGCGCGCGCCAGGTTCGCCGGTGTGTAGTTGGCGCGGGTGATGCCGTGCAGCGATCCGGTGGCGTCCGGCAGGTTCGGCGTGCGCTCGCCGTCGAAGTAGGGCACGAGGGTGAGCCCGCCGGCGCCCGGTCCGGCTGACAAGGCCAGCTCGTTGAACTCCGGCAGGGACACATCCAGCAGGGCCGCGGTGGCATCGAAAATGCGGGTGGCATTGAGCGTGCAGACGAGGGGCAGGTAGTGCCCGGCCGCATCCGCGAAGCCCGCCACCAGCCCTGAAGCATCGGCAGCGGGTGTGTCTGAGACAGCGAAGACGGTGCCGGAGGTGCCCAGGGACATGACCACGTCGCCCAGCAGGGCGCCCGCGCCCAGGGCGGCGGCCGCATTGTCCCCGGCTCCAGCGGCGAGCAGGCTGCCCGCGGGTGTGGTGCCGGCGGTGTCGGTCGGTCCGAGGACTGTGGGCAGCACCGGCACGTGGCCGAGCGACGCGGCCAGTACGTCCGTCAGGTACTGTCCCTCGGCCGTCGAAAAGTACCCGGTGCCTGAGGCGTCGGAACGGTCGGTGGTCAGCGCCTTCAAACCGTCCGCGCCGCTGCCCGGCCCATAGCCCTTCAACCGCCAGGTGAGCCAGTCATGCGGAAGGCAGACGGCGGCCACCCGGGCTGCATTCTCCGGTTCATTCTCTGCCAGCCAATGGAGCTTGGTCAGTGTCAGCGACGCCACCGGGACTGTCCCCGTGGCCTCGGCCCAGAAGCGCGCGCCGGCGGCACCGTCGCCGTCGCCCGCTGTTTTGACCAGGTCTGCTGCTGCGCCGGCGCTGCGCGTGTCATTCCACAGCAGTGCCGGCCGTACCACGGCACCGTCGGCGTCGAGGCAGACCATGCCGTGCTGCTGCCCGCCGATGGAGATGGCGGCGACGTCGTCCAGGCCGCCCGCCAGCGCGATGGCCTCCTGGAGGGCATCCCACCAGTGGTCCGGGTGGACTTCGCTGCCTTCCGGATGCGAGGCCCGGCCCTGGCGGACGAGTTCTCCGGTGTCCGCGTCGCGGATAACTACTTTGCAGGACTGCGTGGAGCTGTCTACTCCTGCTACTAGCGGCATAGCGGTTCTTTTCTTTGTGGGGAGATGGAAATGCTGCGGAGCCTGCGTCGACCGCAGGCTCCGCAGCAGGTTCGAGGGGCTTAGCGGGCGCCCAGGAGGTGCTCGATGGCGAGCTGGTTCAGGCGCACGAACGCGAAGGAGCGCTCTGCGGCCTTGTCGGCGTCGAAGTCCTCGAAAGCAGCGGCGTCGGCGAGGAGGTCGGCCGTGGTTTCACCGGCGGCAAGGGTGGATTCGCCCAGTTCGGTGACCCCGGAGGCGGCGAGGGCTTCTTGGACCTGCGGGTCGGCGCGGAAGGCGGTGGCACGTTCCTTGAGGAGCAGGTACGTGGCCATGTTGGCCTTGGCGGATTCCCAGACGCCGTCGTAGCCGTCGGTGCGCGAGGGCTTGTAGTCGAAGTGGCGGGGGCCGTCGTACTTCGGGCCGCCGTTGGGGAAGCCGTTTTCGAGCAGGTCAACGGTGAAGAAGGCGCTGGTGAGGTCGCCATGGCCGAAGACGAGGTCCTGGTCGTACTTAATGCCGCGCTGGCCGTTGAGGTCGATGTGGAAGAGCTTGCCCGCCCACAGTGCCTGCGCAATGCCGTGGGTGAAGTTCAGGCCTGCCATCTGCTCGTGCCCGGTTTCCGGGTTCAGCCCGACGATGTCGCCGTGCTCAAGCTGCGCGATGAAAGCCAGGCCGTGGCCGACGGTGGGCAGGAAGATGTCGCCGCGGGGTTCGTTCGGCTTGGGCTCGAGGGCGATGCGGAGGTTGTAGCCCTTCTCCTTGATGTAGCCGGCGGCGGTATCCACGCCCTCCTTCATGCGGTCCAGCGCGGCGGAGAGGTCCTTGGAGCCGTCGTATTCGCTGCCTTCCCGGCCGCCCCACATAACGAAGGTCTCGGCGCCGAACTCTGCGGCGAGGTCGATGTTACGCAGGACCTTGGACAGGGCGAACCGGCGGATGGAGCGGTCGTTGGAGGTAAAGCCGCCGTCCTTGAACACCGGGTGGCTGAACAGGTTGGTGGTCACCATGGGAACCTTCAGGCCGGTCTCGGCCAGCGCAGCGCGGAAGTTCTTCAGGATCAGGTCCCGCTCCGAAGCCGTCGCGTCGAAGGGGATGAGGTCGTCGTCATGGAACGTGATGCCGTAAGCGCCCAGTTCCGCCAGCTTGTGTACTGCTTCCACCGGGTCAAGGGCGGCGCGGGTGGCGACACCGAAGGGGTCGGCACCGGTCCAGCCAACGGTCCAGAGGCCAAACGTGAACTTGTCAGCGGGGGTGGGGGAAAGAGTCATGATGCGTCCTTGCAATCCAGGCGCCCCGTTTCCGGAACGCATTAGTTTATTGCTTGAACTATATGGGGGGCATAGGCTGGGGGTCAATAGGAGCCGGCAAATGCGGCTCGGACTTCGAAGGAGTTTTCCTGTGCTGACGGCATCCCCCTTGGCCGCATCCGAGCCCGGTACGCCCGGCAACATGGGTGATGTACGCCGGAGCAACCTCGCGCTGGTGCTGGGAAGGATCGCGGATGCCCCCTCGGGAATCCATCCCAGCCGGGCGCAGGTCGCAGCGGCCACCGGCCTCACCAAAGCATCTGTCTCCAGCCTCGTGCTGGAGCTTTTATCCGTCGGGCTGGTGCGCGAAGTGGGACTGAACCAGCAGGGGCGCGGCCGGCCGGGAGTGGGCCTCGAACTGAACCCCGCCCGCGCTGTCCTGGGCATGGAGATCAATGTTGACTACATCTCCGTGGGGGTGACTGACCTGGCCGGACAACTGGTGGCGCGCGAGACGGAGGAACGCGACAACCGGTCGGTGGGCCATGACCAGGTGCTTGCCGCCGTTGCTGCACTGGCTGCGAGAATGCGCAGGGATGCCCGCGCCCGTGGCATAGAGGTCATGGGGGGAGGGCTGGCCGTTCCGGGCCTCGTTGACCCGGGGGCCGCACGCGTCCTTACGGCCCCCAACCTTGGGTGGACCGATGTGGACCTGGACCTCAGCGCCCTCCTGCCGCAGGTGCCGCTGGGCGTTGCGGTCTTCAACGAGGCCAACGCTGCCGCCCGCGCGGAGCTCCGGCACCGGCCGCCCGGAGCGGCCGACTTCCTGTTCGTCTCCGGCGAGGTGGGTGTCGGTGGCGGCCTTGTCATCGGCGGTGAGCTGTTCACCGGTCCGGAGGGCCACGCCGGCGAAGTGGGGCACGTTGTGGTTGACCCCGACGGCGTCCGCTGTTCCTGCGGCGGAACGGGCTGCCTGGAAACGGTCGCCGGCCAGGATGCCATTTTTGCTGCCGCCGGGATCGCAACGGATACGCAAACGCGCTCGCAGTCCATGGCGGCGCTGGTGCAGGCACTCCGGGACGGCGATGCCAAGGCGGTCAAGGCTGTGGAACACGCAGGACGTTACCTCGCAGTGGCCACTGCCTCGACCGCCCGGGTGATGAATATCAGCGCTGTGGTGCTGGGCGGCCACTTTGCCGAACTCGACCCATGGCTCCGCGCGCCCCTCCTCGACGGCCTTGAGCGGCATGCCCCCGGCAGGTTCACCTCCGGCCAGGTATCCATGTCCGCCGTGGGGCAGGCAGGGGCCCTGCTCGGCGCCGCAGGCAGTGTGGTCCACGCGCTCCTCGAGGCTCCGCACCTGCTGCAGTCCGAACGCGCGTAACGTCGCCGCGCCCTCCTTACAGCATGCAGGATGAGGCTCTGAAAAGGCTTTCGAAATAAATTTCGCCGCCGGCACGCGGTTGACGGATCCTTCTCCGCGCAGTGGCCAACGGGCCCGCCCTCGTACGTTTTTGCCGTTAACACTCCCGAATCTTCCCTCCAGGGGTGCGGCGCCACCGAGCACTGCCCGCGCTGCGTTCCAGAGACCGAGATTAAATAACTCTTGACATCGTTAGCGCTAACAACCAATATTTACCCAAGCGTTTCGGAGGCTTTTCGAAAGTTATCGACACTGGCGCCGATGTGAATAACAAAAACGCGGCGGCCCGCCCGGCCCACCCATCACCCCGGGCTACCAGCCACGAACGCCCCACGTCACTCTCCTGTAGCAACCGCGGATGACCGACTGACCGCAGACAACGGTGTCTTTGCGCACCTCGAAAGGACCAGCAACATCATGAGTAAGAAAAAAGCCCTGCTTGCGGCGGGGATGACCACGGCACTGGCCGTGACGTTGATTGGCTGTTCCGGCAATAACGCCGGCGGCGGCGGAAACGGTTCAGGCGCCAGCAAAACGAACTGCTCCAACCAGATCAAGGTGCAGGACGTCCCCGTCGTCACCTATTGGGGCTGGTTTGAGGACACTGCGCAAACCGTCGACAACTTCAACGAGAGCCACAAGGACGTCCAAATCTGCTGGACGAACGCGGGCCAGGGTGCTGACGCCTACACCAAGCTCTCCACCTCGCTGCAGTCCAAGTCGGGTGCGCCGGATATCGCCCAGATCGAGTACGACTGGTTGAACAGCTTCCTCATCCAGGGCGGCCTGGTGGACATGACAGAGCACGGCATCAACGAATACAAAGACAAGTTCACTGAAGGCGCCTGGCGCGACGTCTCAAGCGGCGACGGCGTCTACGCGGTGCCGGTCGACCTTGGGCCGGTTGGCATGTGGTACCGGCAGGACATCTTCGACAAGCACGGCATCAAGGTTCCGACCACCTGGGACGAGTATGCCGCCGCTGCCGACCAGCTGAGCAAGGCCACCGGCGGGGAGACCCTGATCGGCAACTTTGCGCCTAACGGCCAGGGCCAGCACGTCGCGCTGCTCGACCAGGCAGGTGCCGAGCCGTTCAAGTTCGACAACGGAAACCCGACCGAAATCAGCATCGACCACAACGATGAAGCCAGCAAAAAGGTATACGAGTACTGGCTTGACCTGGTCGATCGCGGCCTCGTGGGCACCGACCAGGCGTGGACTCCCGAGTTCAGCACCGGCCTTGGCGGGGGCCGCTATGCGACCGCCATCTACCCCTCCTGGTACAGCATCCACATTCCGGCCTTCCAGGACGGCGACCCTGATGCAGTGTGGCGTGCGGCTCCGATCCCGCAGTGGGACGCAGCCAACCCCAAGCAGGTTAACTGGGGCGGGAGCACCCTGGCCGTCACCACCCAGGCGGCTGATGCTGCACTGGCCACGAAGGTAGCCGCAGAGCTTTACGCTTCCGAAGAGAACAAGAAACTCGGGGTCGAAGTGGGCGGGCTGTTCCTGGCTTATCCCGAGATGATCGAATCCGACTACTTCCAGGACCGTGCCTACGAATTCTACGGCGGCCAAAAACTCAATAAGGACGTTTTCGGTAAAGCCGCCATCGAGTACGAGGGAGTGACCTTCTCACCGTTCTCGCAGTTCTACTACGACGAATCGCAACGGCTGCTTTCCGAGGCGATCAGCGGCAACATGTCGGCGTCGGAAGCGGCTGACGAACTCCAAAAGTCCTTGGAGGCCTACGCCACTGAACAGGGTTTCACCCTGAAGTGAGCCTCGCCCTGTGCGGGCGGGAAACCTCCCGCCCGCACAGACGCCGTCCTACTTTTGCGTCCCAAGGAAGTTCCACATGCCAACAACTTCAGAACTGCAGCAGCCCACCCGGCTCCCGGTCGTCAGGAGGGGAGTGACCCTGGAGCGGAAGCAAGCGCGATTTGGCTGGGTGTTTCTTGCTCCGTTCGCGATCGTGTTTCTCGTATTCCTCGTCCTGCCGCTCGTTTATGCATTTTGGATGAGCCTGCATACCAACACCCTGGCGGCCGGCGAGAAATTCGCGGGGTTAACGAACTACATCGCCGTGTTCAAGGACCAACGCTTCCTATCGGGCATGGCCCGCGTCGGTGCATTCGCGCTGGTCTTCGTGCCACTGCAGATCGGGCTGGCGCTTTTCTTCGCACTGATCCTCGATGAAGTGAAGACCCGGTTGTCCCGCTTCTCGCGGCTGCTGATTTTCGCGCCGTACGCTATCCCAGGCGTAATTGGTGCGCTGATGTGGGGTTTCCTTTACAGCCCCTCGTTCGGTCCCTTGGTGTCTTTCTTCGACTTCCTGAACGTGCAGGCTCCGGACTTGCTCAACCGCGAATCGATCTTCTGGTCCCTCACCAACATTGTCACGTGGCAGTGGACGGGCTACTACATGATCATCATCTACGCGTCCCTGCAGTCGATCGACTCTTCAATCTACGAGGCGGCACGGATCGATGGGGCATCAAAGCTGCAGACCGCCCTTCAGATCAAGGTTCCGATCATCGCATCATCCCTCGTGCTGACAATAGTCTTCGCGCTGATCGGAACGCTGCAGTTCTTTACTGAACCGCAGGTCCTTGCCCCACTTGCGGGTAACGCGATCGACGCTGCCTACACCCCGAACCTGTATGCCTACAACCTGGCGTTCTCCTACCAGCAGTTCAACTACGCGTCCGCCATCTCATTCGCGCTGGGACTCCTGGTTTTCCTTGCCTCCATCATTTTCCTGATCGCCACCCGCAAGAAGAGTGGACTCCGCTAATGACCACGTCACCTGTACGACTGCCCGATTCGACCACCGCCGCAGTCCCGCGCCAGCGAAACGGAAACACCGGCGGAAGGCGGCGCAGCAAGTCGGTTGGCTTGCACGTTCTGCTCGCCGCCGTTTCCCTCTACTTCCTCCTGCCGATGTGGTGGCTGATCGTCGCGGGAACCAAGAGCACCCAAGGGCTTTTCTCGGGAACCGGGGGACCCCTCTGGTTCGACCGGAACTTTGCCTTCTTCGACAACATCGCCCAGCTTGCCACCTATAACAACGGCATCTACCTCCGATGGCTCGGCAACTCGTTCGTGTATGCGACAGCCGGAGGAGTGGGCGCCACGATTCTTGCCGTCCTGGCCGGCTACGCATTTGCAAAATACCGCTTCCGGGGGCGCGGCGTCAGCTTCATGATCCTCCTGGCGTCGGTCATGGTCCCGGCGACCGCACTCGTCATCCCGACGTACGTGCTGTTCAACAACCTCGGCCTCACGAACACGATCTGGGCGGTGATCCTCCCATCGCTGCTGAGCCCGTTCGGTGTGTACCTGATGCGGGTTTACGTCCAGGACGCAATCCCGGACGAACTGCTGGACGCTGCACGGGTGGACGGCTCGGGGGAACTCAGGACTTTTGCCACCATCGCCCTGCCGCTGATGCGTCCGGCGGTGGTGACTGTGCTGCTGCTCTCGGTCGTTGGTGGCTGGAACAACTACTTCCTGCCGCTCGCGATGATTTCGGACCCGACGCTGCTTCCCGTCACGGTGGGGCTGAACGCCTGGCAGGTCCAGTCAAACTCAGCCACGGCCAACAGCCTGATTTGGAACCTGGTAACGAGCGGATCGCTGGTCTCCGTCGTGCCGCTCATCATCGCCTTCCTGATGCTGCAGAAGTACTGGCAGGGCGGGCTGTCCGTGGGCAGCCTCAAGTAGCCGCGGTACCCATACGCCCTGGTCCAGCCGGAAGGAGCACAATTGTTCAACGCATACGTGACTGCCGATCCCAACTTCGTCATCGGCCCCGTCAACCGCCGTCTCTTCGGGTCCTTTATCGAGCACATGGGCCGCGCCGTTTACACCGGGATCTACGAACCGGACCACCCCACCGCGGACGAGGAGGGCTTTCGCCAGGACGTCATCGAACTCGTCAAGGAATTGGGAGTCACCGGCATCCGGTACCCCGGAGGCAACTTCGTCTCGGGGTTCCATTGGAGGGACAGTGTGGGACCCAAAGACCAGCGGCCCCGTCGGCTTAGCCTCGCGTGGCGCGCCACCGAGACGAACCAGGTGGGTTTGCATGAATTCGCCTCATGGGTGGAAAAGGTCGGCGGGGAGCTCATGTATGCCGTCAACCTGGGTACCGCGGACACGAGGGACAGCCTGGACATAGTCGAGTACGCCAATGTCCCCAAGGGCTCCACGCTGGCCGAAGAGCGGATCGCTAACGGCCGCCGGCAGCCTTTTGGGATCAGGATGTGGTACCTCGGCAACGAGATGGACGGCCCCTGGCAGCTCGGGCACTCACCGGCAGACGACTACGGCAAAAAGGCCTCGCGGACGGCCAAGGCACTGCGGCAGTTGGACCCCCAGGTTGAACTGGTCGCCTCCGGCTCCTCACACCCGACCATGCCAACCTTTCCGCTCTGGGACCGCGTCGTCCTCGAGCACACCTACGACGATGTGGACTACATCTCCTGCCACGGCTACTACGAGGAGAAGAACGGCGACCTCGGCTCCTTCCTGGCAGCACCGGTAAAAATGGACCGCTACCTCGACGCGGTTATCGCCACCGCCGATCACGTCAAAGCCGCCAAGCGCAGCGACAAGACACTCAACATATCTTTCGACGAATGGAACGTCTGGTACCTGGGCGACAATCTCCGGCAGTTCCCGCGCCAGGCTGACCGGTTCTACCGGACTGACGAGATCGAGGGGAATGACTGGCCGGAGGCGCCCAGGCTCGCCGAAGACGTCTACTCCGTTGCCGACGCTGTGGTGGTCGGCGGACTGCTTATCTCGCTGCTCCGGCACGCAGACCGCGTCACCTCAGCCTCCATGTCCATGCTCGTGAACGTCATTGCGCCGATTACCACCGAGCCCGGCGGCCCCGCCTGGCGGCAGACCACCTACTATCCGTTCGCTGTCACCTCCAGGCTGGCTGTCGGCGTAGCCCTCGACGTGCGAGTGGAAACCGGCGACTACGACACTGATGAACTCGGTCGCGTTCCCTTGGTGGACGCAGTGGCCACGCACGACGCCGGGAGCGGACGCGTGGCGGTCTTCCTCGTCAACCGATCGCTCACGGATGCCGCCACCGTCACCGTTAACCTGTCAGCACTGGGAAACCTGTCAGTACTGGAATCCCACATGATGTCCGATCCGGACGTCTACGCAAGGAACACCAGGGAAGCCCCGGACCGTGTGAGTCTGCAGCCAAATACGACTGCAAAGCTGGCCGAAGGCCACCTCCAAGTGGTCCTGCCGCCCGTCTCCTGGACAGCGGTAGCCCTGGGCTAGCTTGTGCGCGGCGGCCGCACCCGCCGGCTGCCGGTCGCTTCGAAGGCGGCGGCCAGCTGCAGCAGCTCCGTATCGTCATAAGCCTTGCCGGCAATCGTCAGCCCCACCGGCACGCCGGTGTCCGCCATGAGGCCCATCGGCACCGTGACCGTCGGGATTCCCAAGTGCCGGGGCACCAGGTTCCCGTTCGCCACCCAGACGCCGTTGCGCCACGCCAGGTCCGCCGACGCCTCGTTGGTGTCCGTGTCCGCCGGCCCGACATCAGCGGCCGCGGGGAACACCACCGCGTCCAGGCCCAGGCCGTCCATCCACTCCTCCAGGTCGATCCGGCGGGTCTCCTCGAGCCCCTTCAGGCCGTCCTCCAGGTGGGGGATGTCGCCCAGTGCTGGGACGCCATGCTCCCGGATCCATGCCGGGTAGTCGCTGATATCGTCGTCGAACCCGTCATACCGGTCCGGCAGCGAACCATCGGGGGCCGGGAAGATCCGGGCCCCGTCGACGTCGGCCAGCTTGTTGAGGTTCGGGTCCCCGTTCGCGTCCAGGAAGTCATGCCACGACCAGGCGGAGAGGTCCACGATCTCACGGCGCAGGTAGTCCCGGGACACCAGGCCGCGGGTCGCGATGGTGGGGGCACCCGGCCGGTCGCCTTCATAGTTGGAGACCACCGGGAAATCAACCTCAACCACCTCGGCCCCCACAGCTTCCAGGTCCCGCCGGGCGGCTTCCCACAGGGCAATGACGGACGCGCGCGTTTCGATGCGCTGCCCTGTCGGACCGCCGATGCCGGGCGACTGCGCAGTGCCCGCCTCGGGGTCCGCGTTGATGTACATCCGCGGAACACCCAAGCGCTTGCCGGCCAGTATGCCTGCCGCGGCAGCGCCGTCAGGCACGGCAAGGGCAACGTACGACGGCGGGCGGACCGCGGATGCCCTGGGCACCTTCACCCACTGCTGGACACGCCAGAAGTCGCCGCGGGTTTCCGCATCGTCCGCCACCACCACGTCCAGGACTTCCAGCAGGTCGTCCATGGTGCGGGTATGCGGGACCACCACGTCCATCGTGGGAACCAGCGGCCAATTGCCACGGACAGAGATCACTCCGCGTGACGGCGTGTACGCGCACAGTGCGTTGTTCGACGCCGGTGCCCGGCCGGAGGACCAGGTTTCCTCGGCGAGGCCGAAGGCGGCGAAACTGGCAGCGGTAGCTGTGCCGGAGCCGTTGGAGGAACCGGAAGCAAACGCGGCCGTCAGGAAATCGGCACTGTAGGGACTCTCCGCCCGGCCGTATACCCCGCGCTGCATACCTCCGTTGGCCATCGGAGGCATGTTGGTCAGGCCGATCAGGACGGCGCCGCCGGCGCGCAGCCTCTCAATGGTGAAGGCGTCCCGTTGTGCCACGAGGTCCCGGAATGCCGGTGACCCCGCAGCCACGGTGAGCCCCCGCACCTGGTAGCTGTCCTTGGCCGTGTAGGGAATGCCGTCGAGCGGTCCGAGTGTGAAACCCGCGGCACGCCGCCGGTCGGATGCCTGCGCTTCCGCGATGGCCCCGGGGTTCATCACGACCAGCGCGTTCAGACGTATACCTGAAGCGTCATACTTCTCGATGCGCCGCAGGTACAGCCGGACCAGTTCCTCGCTGGTCACCTCCCCGGACTCCAGGGCCGCGCGCAGCCGGCCGATGCCGGCCTCCACCACCTCGAACCGTTCTCTCGTCACCGTATCCGCTGCAGTAGGCGCCGGTTTCAAGCCGCACCTCCCCGAACAGGGGCGGGCTGCTGCTGGGTGATGCAGTGGATGCCGCCACCAAAGGCGAAGATGTCCCGGGCGTCCACCAGTTCCACGGTGCGCCCCGGGTACGCGCGCTCCAGGATGCCCTTGGCGATGGCGTCGTTGGGATCATCGAAGGCGCACAGCACCACCAAGTTGTTCGCAACATAGTGGTTGATGTAGGACCAGTCCACAAAGCCTTCGTCATCCGTGAGGGTGGTGGGTGCCGGCACGTCAATGATCCGCAGCGGCCGGTCCCGGGCGTCCAGTTGGCCCTGGAGGACAGCGCGGAGCTGCAGGTAGACGGCGTGGTCGGGGTGCGTGGGGTCGTCCTGGCGGTGGAGCAGCACTGTGCCCGGCCCGGCGAACGCTGCCACGATGTCCACATGCCCGCGGGTTCCGAACTCGTCATAGTCGCGGGTGAGTCCGCGCGGCAGCCAGATGGCCTTGGACGTACCCAGTGCCGCATGGATCTCGGCTTCGACCGATTCCTTCGTGGCGCCCTGGTTGCGGCCCGGATCAAGCTGGACCGTCTCCGTCAGGAGCACTGTTCCCTCGCCGTCCACATGGAACCCGCCGCCTTCGTTCACCAGGGAACTGGGACGGACCGGAACCGAGGTTTGTCCGGCGACGGCCCGGGCAACATTCTGGTCGTTGTCCCACGCGGCCCACTCCTGGGCGCCCCATCCGTTGAAGATCCAGTCGACGGCGGCCAACGACCCGTCGGGACGGTGCACAAAAGTGGGACCGCTGTCCCGCAGCCATGCATCATCCAGCGGCACTTCCACTACCGTGATGCCGTCGCCCAGCCATTCCCGGGCTGCGGTGGCGTCACGCGGGTCGGCCACCACGGTGACGGGTTCGTAGCGGGCAATCGTTTGAGCCACGGTTGTCCAGGCGGTGCGGGCGCGGTCCAGGCTGGGGCTGCCTGCGGGCCCGAACGTTTCATTGGCCGGCGGGAAGGCCATCCACGTTCCCGAGTGTGCCTCCCATTCGGCGGGCATGTGGACGGTCGACGCCGAATCGACGGCGGGTGCGGCGGGAGCCGGTGCGGGTTTCATGGTTGGTTCAAGGTCTTTCTGTTGGTCAGATTTGGTTCGGGATTCAGGCGGGCTGGCTGATGCGCTGCGCGTCCGCGGCGGCGGGACGGGGAGCTGTGGAGGTGCCGGCGTCGTACGCTGTCTTGCCGCCCACAACGGTGAGCCGGGCGCGGTTGCTGAGCAGCTGCGCTGCGTCGGCGTCGAGCGGGTTGCTGTCCAGCACCGTGAAATCCGCCAGCCAGCCGGCGGCGATCCGGCCCTGTCGGTCCTCGGCGCGGCAGGAGTAGGCGGCGTCCCGGGTGGCGTGGCAGAAGGCGTCCGCGAGGCCCAGGGCGTACTTCGGCAGGTTAGCGTCCAGGCCGGGATCGAGGGCAGAGAGCCGCGTGGAGGCAACATACATGTTGGGCAGCGGCTCGTGCGGGGCGGTGGGGGCGTCCGTGCTTAGCGCCAGGGTGGCACCGGCCTCGGTGAACTCGGTCCAGGGGAATGCGCGCTCGCAGCGGTGGTCGCCGAGGACACTGCGCCAGTTGTCCTGGATCGCCGGGTCCGCGTGGACCGGCTGCATGGATGCCACCACACCCAGGGCGGCGAGCCGTTTCACGTTGGCTTCGGTCACCGTTTCCAGGTGCTCGATGCGGTGCCGCCGGTCGCGGGGGCCGTTGCGCCGGTACGCCTCCTCGAGCGCGTCCAGGGCGATGTCCGAGGCTTCGTCGCCAATGGCGTGCAGGGCGATCTGGAGGCCGGCGGCGTCCGCGGCGGCCACCACCGGGATCAGGGATTCGCGGTCCCAGATGGGCTCTGCGGTGCTGCCGTCGGCGTAGGGTTCCTTCATGGCGGCGGTGCAGCTGTCGATGACGCCGTCCACCACCAGCTTGATGCCGCAGATCTGCAGCCAGTCCGTGTGCAGGTCCGCCGCGAGCCAAGCTGCTTTCGCCACCTGTGCGAGGTTGTCAGCTTCCGACTCGTGCCGCGCCACCAGGATGTGTCCCTTGACGCGGATAGGCAGGGTGCCGTTCCGGCGCGCGAGGGCGCGGCGGAAAGCGGCGAGGTCGTCGTCCTGGACGGCCATGTCCACGGCGCTGGTGACACCCACGGCGAGGTAATTGCTGAAGGCTTCTTCCAGTTGGGCGTCGCGGTCCCCGTCCGTTGCGTGGGAGGCGAGGGCGGGCCAGACGATCTGGTGTGCCGCCGTCTCGTAGAGCATGCCGTCCGCCTCGCCGGTTTCGGGATCGCGGCCGATGCGCCCGCCGATCGGGTCCGGGGTGTTGCGGGTGATGCCCAGTTCCACCAGGGCGGCGCTGTTGACCCAGACGGAGTGAAGATCGTTGGCGTCCAGGTAGACGGGCCGGTCAGGAACGGCGGCGTCGAGGAGCTGCCGCGTGGGCTGCTGGCCGTCCAGGGCGCTGTAGAGCCAGCCGGCGCCGAGGATCCGCGGCGCGTCGGTGGCAGCGGCGGCGTCGCGGAGGCGGTGCTGCAGCTCGTTGAGGTTCGCGGCGTCCCGCAGCTGCACCTTCTGCAGGGCCTGTCCCATCATCAGCAGGTGGGTGTGCGCGTCCACGAAGCCGGGGAGCACGAAGCCGCCGGCCAGGTCGACCTTGGTGGCGCCGTCGCCCGCCGCTGCGCGCGCACTTGCCTCGCTGCCGACGTAGGTGAACTCGGAGCCCTCGATGACGAAGGCCTCAGCGTGGGAGCCGTTGGCGGTGAAGACGGTGGCGTTGGTGTAGAGCGTACGTGCAGGCAAGGCAGTGCTTTCTGTCGGGTCGGCTTGTGCGTCAGGGGCGGCGTGCGGCATCAGACGACCGCAGCCTTGTTGATTTCCGCCGGTGCCTGGGCCGCGGCTGCCTTTTCTGTGCGGACGGAAATTCGGGAGATGGCAACCAGGGGAACTGTCAGGACCAGCGTCATTCCGGCGAGGACGAAGCCGAGGACGTCGTAACCGGCGGCTGTGGAGACGAATGTTCCGAAGAACGGGGCAAACGAGGAGCCGACCAGGTAGACGCCGAGGACCGGGGCGGACCAGCGGCCCGAGGCGTCGAGGGCGGCGGCTGCGGCGACGATGTAGATGAACGCCAGCATGTAGATGGTGTTCCAGGCGATGATGATGGCCATGTACAGGCCGGGGTCGGTGGTGATTCCGGACAGGAGCTTGAGGGTTGCGCCGGCCACCAGGGCCACGGCCAGTGGTGCGGTCCGGCCGAGGCGGCGCCCGGCGACCCCGATCAGCCCGGAGGCGAGGAGCCCGCCCAGGGTGGACAGGCTTAGGACCAGGCCCATGCCGGTCTCGTCGAGCTGTGCCTGGTCGGCGCCCATGGTGGCAGCGACGGCCCACAGCGAGTCCTCGCTGAGGGCCCAGACGGCGAAGCAGGCGAGGAGGCCGAAGCCGGCCAGTGTGGCACTGCGGGAGTTGGTGCCCGGCACCCGGGCCACGGTGGGTGCGGCGGTTGCCCTGGCGGCCGCTGCGGTGCCGGTTCCGGGACGGTTGGGGAGCCAGGAGGCGGTGAACAGGGCGGCGAGGGCCAAGCCGGCGAGCAGGCCGAAAGCGCTGCCCATGCCGGCGCCGAGCGCCGGGATGACGAAGAGGACCACTGACACGATGGCCCGGTTGGTGAAGCCGCTGATCCCGGAGGCGCGGTCAGGGTTGCGGAGGGCGCCAAGCGCTGCACCGGCTGCCGAAACAGCCCCGCCGGCGCCGAGACCGCCGATCAGGACCCCCGCGACGACGGCGGGTGCGGACGGGATGAATGCCGCGGCTCCGAAGCCTGCCGCCGTCAGCACCAGGCCGACCCGCGCCACTGCATAGCGTCCGTTGCCCGCCGCCAGCCTTGAGGTCAGCAGGCAGCTGATGGCGCAGGCAAGCAGGGAACCTGTCATCAGCATTCCGGCATCGGTGGCGGAGAAGCCGGGCTCGCCGGTGAGGGCGAGGATCATGATTGGAACCAGGTTGGCGGTCATGAAGCCGACCACGCTGATGCCGAAGACCGACACCGCCCGGGCAGCGGTCAGGGGAACACGCCCGGTGGTGTTGCTGTCCTGGGACATGGGTTTCTCCTTGCTGGGATGGAGTGAATGCCGTCACAAAATGAATGGCCTTCATTTATTATGGGGATACACCCCTGCCAGCACAAGGGTTTTAGTGAAAGCCTTTCAGAAACTTGCCCGGGTGACCTCTCTGAGCCCCGCCAGCAGGGTGTCCAGGCCGAACGAGAAGGCCGTGTCCGAGCGTTCTGCGGGGGAGCCGAGATCCGCGATGGCTTCCGAGAGGGTGGGGAACTGGCCCGGCGGCGGGGACCAGACCACCTCAGGGGCGGTCAGTTCCAGGGCCGAACCGAGGACCACGTAGTCCACGGTGGTGATGGCCGGGACAATAGCGGAGGGCGCCAGGCCTGCCCGGGCCAGGACCACCGCCATGTCCTCGTAGATGCCCATCACGCCCAGGTCCCGCACTGTCTGCGCGACCAGCAGCGGCACGAGCCGGGGGTGGTCCACCAGGCAGTCGCGGTATTTGTGCGCCAGGGTCCGGAGTGCCTCGTCCCACGGCAGGTTCGCCGTGTCCAGGGCCGGACGGTCGGCGAACACGCGCCCGCGCATCAGCTCGATGATGTGCTCGCGGTTGTCGATGTGGTTGTACAGGCTTGCCTGGCTGACCCCGAGTTCCTTCGCAACCTTGGGAAAACTGAAATCACCGGTGGCATCCACCAGCGAAAGCGCAGCCTTCACGATGGCATCGGCGGACAACAGCGGCGAACGTGGGCGCGGCACGGATAACTCCTTTGGAACGGGTTGGTCCGTTCAATCTAGCGGCCTAAGCTGACTCCCTTAGCCCGGCCGGCCCGTCCGGGTGCCTTCCCGCTGCCCGGTGTGGTCCACCGCCGAGAGGATGGCCCGGGCCAGCTCCGCCGGCTTGGTGAACTGCGGCCAGTGGCCGGTGGGCAGGTCAACAAATTCGACGTCGTCGATCCGCGACAGTTCGGCTACGAACGGATGGCCCGCATCGATCCATTCCCGAAGCAGCGACGAGGGGAACTCGCAGGATATGACGGTGACAGGAACGGCATAGCGCCGTGTATCGTGCAGATGCTGCCGCCCGTACGCCACTCCCTTGGGCTGCGGAATGGCGCGGGCACGAAACTTCTCCCGGAGGCCGTCGTCCAGGTCCACCAGGTCGGCGTCCTCGAACCCCTCCCATGGCGGCAGCGGAACGTCGTCGCCGCGGGCCTGCAGCTGATCGTTGATCGCGTCGCCTTCCCCCAGCGGGCCGCTGTCCACATAGATGGCGCGCTCCACCCTGTCGGGCCGGGCGTCCACTACGCCGTGGATGATGGCGCCACCACCGGAGTGGCCCACGAGGACCACCTTCCCGTCCATCGCATCAACGGTGGCCACGACGGCGTCGATATGCTCGCGCAGGCCGATCCCCGAGCGGCTCGCGTCCACCGATTCCATGCCGGGCAGGGTCAGGGGATGGGTCCGGTGGCCCGCCGCCTCAAGTGCCGGCGTCACCTCCTCCCAGGAGGAAGCGTCCAACCAGAAACCGGGAACCAGGATGATGTCCATGACCGAACACTACTCCCTGCCGCCCGGGCATCGGCCAGGCCAAAGGGGACGGGGGTTTCCCTCCGGAAGGGCGGGCAGTAAAGTCCGGAGGTAGCCGTGACCTTCTCGACAGCAACTGGGAGAGAGTTCAACATGAACAGGCCGGGAAACTGCACCCACCAGGACGCACACTGCGGGGTGAAGGAATGAGCGCGCCGTCATCCCCCGGGCAGGCATCGCCCGCACAGCGCGAAACCTTCCACTCGCGAAGGCTGTTCATCCTTTCCGCCATCGGATCGGCAGTGGGCCTGGGCAACATCTGGCGCTTCCCCTACATCGCCTACGACAACGGCGGCGGCGCGTTCCTGATCCCCTACCTCGTGGCGCTGCTGACGGCGGGCATCCCGCTGCTGTTTCTCGACTACGCCGTGGGGCACAAATTCCGGGGTTCGGCGCCCCTTGCGTACCGGCGCCTCCACCGCGCCGCCGAACCGCTCGGCTGGTGGCAGGTGCTGGTCTGCTTCGTGATCGCGGCATACTACGCCGTGATCATCGCCTGGTCCCTGATGTACACCGTGTTCTCGTTTTCCGGGGCCTGGGGTGACGACGCCGAGGGCTTCTTCTTCGGCAGCTTCCTCGCGCTGGCTGAGGCACCGGGCCTGGGCTTTGAGTACGTGCCGTCAGTTTTCTTCCCGCTGCTGCTCATTTGGGCCCTGGTCATCGTCATCATGGTGGCCGGCATCAGGAAAGGCATCTCGCGGGCAAATTCTATCCTGCTGCCGCTGCTGATGGTGATGTTCCTGTTGCTGGTGGTCCAGTCCCTGTTCCTGCCCGGCGCGGCCGAAGGGCTGAACGCCTTTTTCACGCCGGACTGGGCCGCGCTCGCCGACCCGGGAGTGTGGGCCGCCGCGTACGGGCACATTTTCTTCTCGCTGTCCGTCGGCTACGGCATCATGGTCACCTACTCCTCCTACCTCAAGCGGCGGACGGACCTGACGGGGTCGGGCCTGGTGGTGGCCTTCTCCAATTCGGGGTTCGAGATCCTGGCCGGCATTGGTGTCTTCGCCGCCCTTGGCTTCATGGCGCAGGCCGCCGGCGCAGGCGTGAACGACGTCGTGACCCAGGGCATCGGCCTGGCATTTATTGCCTTCCCCACCATCGTGTCCCAGGCGCCGTTCGGCCCGGTGATGGGGGTGCTGTTCTTCGGTTCCCTGGTCTTCGCCGGGATCACGTCCCTGATTTCCGTCCTGGAGGTCATTGTTGCTGCCGTCCAGGACAAGCTCGGCTGGGGCAGGGTCCAGGCCTCCGTGGTGGTGAGCGTCCTGGTGGGTGCAGTCTCGCTCGGCCTGTTCCCCACGGCCACCGGGCTCTACCTGCTGGACACCTCGGATGCGTTCGTCAACAGCTTCGGCATCCTGCTCGGCGCGCTGGTGACAGTGGTGGTGCTGGCCTGGTTCCTCCGCAAGCTGCCCCTGCTGTCGGCGCACCTGAACCGCACCTCCACCGTCAAGGTCCAGCGGACCTGGATGGTGCTGATCGCCGGCGTCGTTCCGCTGGCCCTGATCTACATGGTGGCCAACGAATTCATCGGCAAGATCACCACCACCTACGAGGGGTATCCGGAGTGGTTTGTTGGCATCTTCGGCTGGGGTATGGCCGCAACCCTGATCGTGGCTGCCCTGGTCCTGACATTCATCCCCTGGAGCCGCCGCTCCAAGGCGCACCACGACCCGGAATTCGACGCCGTGGTGGCGGAGGAATCGGAGGAAACAGCATGACCCCCATCGCGGTCACCATGATGATCATCGCCATCCTCACCGTCTGGGGCGGGCTGGCCCTGTCCATGCTCAACCTCAAACGGCACCCGGAGGACGAGGGCGCCCTGCCCGAAGAGCACGCGCCGGAACTTTGAGCCCAACGCGGAACCAGGGACGGTGTGGGCGGGGCAGAACCCCGCCCACACCGGCAGGCTAAGGGAAGCTGGGAACGTAGCTGGGAATTCCGACGGCGTCTGTTGAGACCGGTGCGCCGGTGTCATTGACGACGTGGTCCAGCGTCCCCGCACCCAGGTTCACGGTCAGCAGGCTGTGCAGCCTCACTCCTGGGGTTACAGGCACCTCGAACCCCCTGGTGGCATGGATGGTGGGGTCCACATTGTTGTAGACGTAGCTGCCGCCACCCCACAGCTCGTGGGTCCTGACGGAGTCGGCCACCTTGTAGCCGGCCCAGCCCAGGACACCGTCGTGCTGCCAGGCTGCCTGGTTGGGGGCATCGTAGGGCAGCTCATTCTGGAAGAAGACGGTCCTGCCGTTTTCGCCGTTCCAGATGACGTTGTACTCCTGGTAGTGCTCCACGAACAGTCCGGTGGCGGTGACGTTGTCGCCGTTGATGATGACGCCGTTCCTGCCCGTGTTGGTGGTCCACCCCACCCCGTTCCCGTGGTCGGCCCGCCATGCCCAAATGTGGTCAAGGAGCACGTTCTCGCTGTTGACCTCCAGGCTGACGGAGGCCTTGCCCACGTGCGGTCCGCCGATGCGGAAGAAGACGTCATGCAGGGTGGTGGGGTTTTCCGGGTCGCTGCGCACTGTGGAGCTGGCTGCCCCCGCACCCGCGCCCTTCGGGCCGCCGCTGCCAATGCGCATCAGGGCAGGCGAGTCCACCAGGCCGGCATCAACCGTGACGGCTGCGATGTCCACGCCGGGTACGTCGGCGACCGTCAGCGGAATGGCGCCGTCGACGGCCGTGAGCGTCGCGATGCCCAGCCCCAGCACAACTGTGTTGGCACGTTTTACTTCGATGCTTTCGTCAATGCCGTAAACGCCCGGCGTCAGCAGCAGGTTCTTGCCGCGCGCCAGCTGGGAGTTGATGGTTTTGACGGAATCGGAAGGGCTGGCCACATAGAAGTCGGACAGCGGAATGCTGCGGCCCGCCGTCGGACCGTTTTCCCACGTGGTGCCCGAAGACGCGTGGCGGACGGCGGGGACGAACACGCTGTACTGGCCCCCGGAGTCCACGGTGAGGTAGGGCTTCTCGCGGCTGATCGGCGTGCTGTCAAGGGTGGTGTAGGGCGGGCTGGGGAAAGACTGTGCGGGTGCGCCCTCCACGCCGGAGAAGACCTGGTTCCAGACGCCGTTGGACCAGTTGCCGATGCTGCTGTCACGCACAAAGTACTGCTGCTGCGAGCCGTTGATGACGTCGCCGGTCTTCGAATCCGAGATGAAGCCGCCGCTGGCGTACTGCGGGCCGGCCGTGCAGTAGTCCATGAGTGAGAGGTTGCCTCCGGTGATGTTGATCCGGCGCATGGGTGAGGCCTGCGAGGCCGCCCAGAAGTTGGCCGTCCCGCGGCATCCCTCAAGGCCGGTGACGTTGATGGTGAGGTTCGAAAGGGAGCGCCAGAAGTTGTTGAGTGCGATGCAGTTCTCTGCAGTCAGGCACCGGTTGTAGACGTCCACATGGCCGTTGATGGTGACATCGGTGGGGGAGGCGCCGAGCCCTGCGACCTCGGTGGAGTAGCCCACCTGGATGATGAGTGGTTCCTCCGCGCTTCCGTAGGATCCTGGCTTGAAGAGCAGCGAATAGCGCTTCGTGCCCATTTCATCGTCCACCTGTTCGGCGGCGATGGCATCCACGGTTGCCTGGATCTCTGCCACCGGCATTCCCGGATCAAAAACGTGGACGTTGGCCCCGAAGGGATGCGCTGCCGCGGGTGGCGTGATGACAGCTGGTGTGGCGACGGGCTGCGCGGCGGCCGGCAGCGCGATGGAGGAGGGTGCATCGGCGGGAGCGGGTGGCGGTGACGCGTTCGCAGGGCTGCTGCCGCCGGCCAGGAGTCCGATCAGGAGGGCTGCGCTGCAGGCTGTGCGCCGGACATGGCGTCCGCGGGCGGCAGTTGGAACGGGAGGAGACGGGGTGGGGTGTGGAGCAAGCGGCATTGCTGGTCCTGTTCAGTGGGGGATTGGAGGGAGTGCCGGGCCGGGGCAGTTTCCGCGATGCGGAGGGCTGTCGGACGGGCGGTGGGAGCGCTCCCGTCGAGGAAGCGTAGCACCGCCTTTTTAGGCCCGGCAAGGGTGAGATGGAAGCGCTCCTACCCCTCTTGACAGCTTCATGTGAAGTGGGACACCATGTGGTGAGAGCGCTCCCACGAGGAGTGCAGATCCCGTACCCCGCCCTTCCGCCCACGCGGCTTCGGTCCTCGGGCGTTGACGGCCTGCAAGGCAAACCATTTTTTGACGAAGGAGTCTTTCCTGTGAAAAAGCACGCCAAATTCTCTGTGCTGTCGGCTGCCGCCGCCTGCATGGCCCTGTCCCTGACCGCCTGCGGCTCCTCCACACCCGGGAAGGGCGGGGTGAATGACGCGACGGGGTCGGAACCGGTGACGTTGACGGTCGGTACCTTCAACGAGTTCGGCTACGAGAAACTGTTCGAAGAATATGAGGCGCTGAACCCCAACGTGACCATCGAGCACAAAAAGGCGGCAACCAGCAACGAAGCCCGCGACAACCTCACCACCCGGCTCGCCGCCGGTTCCGGCCTGTCCGACATCGAGGCCGTCGAAGTGGACTGGCTCCCCGAGCTCCTGGAGTACCCGGACAACTTCGCAGACCTGGCCGATCCCGCCGTGAAGGACCGCTGGCTGGACTGGAAAACCGAAGCCGCCACCACCGCCGACGGCAAGCTGGTGGGCTACGGGACCGATTCCGGCCCTGAAGCCGTCTGCTATAACGCCGAGTTGTTGAAGAAAGCGGGGATGCCCACCGAGCGCGGTGAAGTTGCCAGGATGCTCGGAGGCACCTGGGAAAGCTACTTCGACGCCGGCCGGAAGTTCAAGGCCGCCAACCCGGAGGCCGCCTGGTTCGATTCCGCCGGGGCCATCTACCAGGGCATGAGCAACCAGCTCGAGAAGGCCTATGAGGAGGAGGACGGCACCGTCATCGCCACGGAGAACCAGAAGGTCAAGGACATCTACAACCAGGTGCTGAAGGCTTCCACCGAGGACGGACTGTCCGCCCACCTCAAGCAGTGGAGCGACGACTGGGCAGCCGGTTTCCAGACCAGCGCCTTCGCCACCACCCTCTGCCCGGGCTGGATGCTCGGCGTCATCGAAGGCAACGCCGCAGGAGTCACCGGCTGGGACGTCGCCAACGTCTTCCCCGGCGGCGGCGGAAACTGGGGCGGGTCCTACTTGACCGTTCCCACCCAGGGCGCCAACCAGGCCGAAGCCAAGAAGCTGGCGGGCTGGCTGACCGCCCCTGAGCAGCAGATCAAGGCGTTCACCGCAAAGGGCACTTTCCCCAGCCAGAAGGAGGCCCTGGAAAGCAGCGAACTGCTGGGCCAGACCAGCGCCTTCTTCAACGGTGCACCCACCGGCGAGATCTTTGCCGAGCGCGCCAAGGCCGTTGAAGTGACCCCCTTCAAAGGCACCAAGTTCTTCGCAATCAACGACGCCATGCAGCAGGCCCTTACCCGCGTGGACGTTGACAAGACGGACGACGCCGCTTCCTCCTGGGAGAAGTTCGCCACCGCAGTGAAGTCGCTCTAAGCATGGCCGTCACCGACCGGGTCATAACGCCCCCAGCGGGGCGCAGCCCCCACGCCGGGGATGACGGGAAGAACGTCCGGCGGCTCGCATTCTCCCAGCGGGTTTCCAAATGGGACGTCAAGCTGTCCCCCTACCTCTACATCTCCCCCTTCTTCCTCCTGTTTGCGATCACGGGCCTGTTCCCGCTGGGATACACGGCATGGGTTTCGCTTCACAACTGGAACCTCATCGGCGGGCAGGGGAAGTTCGCGGGACTGGACAACTACGCGTTCGTCGTAGCCCAGCCCTACTTCTGGAACGCAGTGGGCAACACCTTCAGCATCTTCATCCTTTCCTCGGTTCCCCAGGTTGTCCTGGCACTGGTGATCGCTGCGGTGCTGGACGCGAACCTGAGGGCCAGGACGTTCTGGCGGATGGGGGTCCTGGTGCCGTTCGTCGTCGCGCCGGTGGCGGTGGGGCTGATCTTCAACAACCTCTTTGCAGACCAGTTCGGGCTGATCAACGAGATGCTGAAGGCAGTGGGGCTTGACCCGGTCCGGTGGCACTCCGACTCCTTGGCGAGCCATGCGGCCATTGCCACCATGGTCAACTTCCGGTGGACGGGCTACAACGCCCTGATTTTCCTGGCTGCCATGCAGGCGATCCCGCGCGACGTGTTCGAAGCGGCAACGATCGACGGCGCCGGCCGATTGCGGCAGTTCTTCTCCGTGACCGTGCCCATGCTTCGCCCCACCGTCATCTTCGTCGTGATCACTTCCACCATTGGCGGGCTCCAGATCTTCGACGAGCCCAGGGTCTTCGACCAGTCCGGCCTGGGCGGCGCGGACCGGCAGTGGCAGACGCTGACCATGTACATCTGGGAGCTCGGCTGGGGCCAACGGAACTTCGGCAGGGCCTCCGCCGTGGCGTGGCTGCTCTTTCTGATCATCGTGCTGATCGCCCTGCTCAACTTCGTCATCACCAAGCGCATAGCCAGCCAGGGAGGCCGCAAGTGAGCTCCATTCCCATGATCGAACAGACTGCCGGCAAGGGCGCCGCCCGGGCGGCGGCCCGCCGCGGAAAGGGCGGGAACCGCAGAGCCGGGTTCGGTGGCGCACGGCGGCCGGGCTCCCTCACCTACGGCTTCCTGGGTGCCGTCCTGCTGGCATCCCTCTTCCCCCTCTACTGGTCCTTCCTCGTGGGCAGCCACGACAACACCGTCCTCAGCCGCGGTATCCCGCTGCTTCCCGGCGGAAACTTCCTGGCCAACGCGGCGAAGGTCTTTGACAGCATCCCGTTCTGGAAGGCGATGGGCAACAGCCTGATCGTCTCGGGCGTGACGGCAGCGTCCGTCGTCGTGTTTTCCACCCTGGCCGGGTTCGCCTTTGCCAAGCTCCGCTTCCGCGGCAACAAAGCACTGCTGGTCTTCGTGATCGCCACTATGGCGGTTCCCACCCAGCTGGGCGTTGTCCCGCTGTTCATCGTGATGTCCAGGCTGGGCTGGACGGGTTCGCTGTGGGCCGTCATCATTCCGGGCCTTGTCACGGCCTTCGGGGTGTTCTGGATGACGCAGTACCTCCGCGACGCGCTTCCGGACGAGCTGATCGAGGCGGTCCGCATGGACGGCGCGTCGATGATCCAGGCCTTCTGGCACGTCGGTTTTCCCGCAGCGCGGCCTGCGGCGGCGATGCTTGCCTTGTTTACGTTCGTGGCCACGTGGACAAACTTCTTCTGGCCCTTCATCGTCCTCGACCCCGCAAACCCCACCCTCCCGGTGGCACTGCAGTTGCTCCAGGCGGCCCACTTTGTTGACTACTCGGTGGTCCTGGCCGGCGCAGTGCTCGCCACCGTCCCACTCTTGCTCCTGTTCATCGCGGCAGGCCGGCAACTCGTTTCAGGAATCATGCAAGGAGCAGTAAAAGGATGAGCCTTAACCCACTTCCGTTTCCCAGGGACTTCCTGTGGGGCGCAGCCACAGCGGCCTACCAGATCGAGGGCGCGGCCCGCGAGGGCGGCAGGCAGGACTCCATCTGGGATACGTTCTCCAGGGTCCCCGGTGCCGTCGCCGACGGCCACAACGGCGATGTGGCCTGCGACCACTACCATCGCTACCGGCAGGATGTGGCCCTCATGGGCAGCCTGAACCTAAAGGCTTACCGGTTCTCCACCTCCTGGGCCCGCTGCATGCCGGACGGCGTCACGCCCAATCCGGAGGGCATCGGCTTCTACTCCCGCCTGGTGGATGAACTCCTGGCCGCGGGCATCACCCCGTGGCTCACCCTGTACCACTGGGACCTGCCCCAGGCGTTGGAGGACAAGGGCGGCTGGGCCAACCGGGACACCGCTTACCGGTTCGCCGAGTATGCGGCCCTAATGCACAGCGCGCTGGCCGACCGGGTGCGGTTCTGGACCACCCTCAACGAGCCCTGGTGCTCGGCCTTCCTCGGCTACGCCGCGGGCATCCATGCCCCAGGACGGCAGGAACCGCGGTCCGCGCTGGCTGCCGCCCACCACCTGCTGCTCGGCCACGGCCTGGCAACCAGGGAACTTCGCCGCCGGGACCCTGACGCCAGCCTCGGTGTCACCCTCAACCTGACTGTGTCCGATCCCCGGGATCCGGGCAGCGCGGGCGACCGCGACGCCGCGCGCCGGATCGACGGCCAGTTCAACCGGATATTCCTGGACCCGCTGTTCAAGGGGGAGTACCCTGCGGATCTTTTGGCGGATGTTGCCCACCTCGGCCTGGCTGAATTCGTCCAACCGGGGGACCTGGACATCATCTCCGCGCCCCTGGACCTGCTGGGAGTCAATTACTACCACGGAGAATCCGTTACCAAGGATCCAGGTGATACGCCACGGCCGGAAGGACAGGAGCCGACGGCGGCCGCTCCCGTCCGTCCCACGTCCCCGCCTTTTGTAGCGGCGGACGGTGCACGCTCCGTGCCGCGCGGCCTTCCTGTCACAGGCATGGGGTGGGAGGTCCAGCCCGACGGCCTGCGCCGGCTGCTGAACCGGCTCCAGGCTGAGTACACGGGCCCGGCGGGAATCCCCGTCTACATCACCGAAAACGGGGCAGCCTATGAGGACGTCGCGGACCACAACGGCTTTGTGGATGACCAGGACCGGCTTGCCTTCATTGCGGCCCATCTGCAGGCCCTCCACGGTGCCATCGGGGATGGCGTGGACGTCCGCGGCTACCTTGCCTGGTCCCTGCTTGATAACTATGAGTGGTCCTTCGGCTACCACCAGCGCTTTGGCCTGGTCCGGGTGGACTACCGGACCCAGGAGCGTATCCCCAAAGCCAGTGCGCTGTGGTACTCCGCGGTGGCGGCGTCAAATGCGGTTCCAGCGGGCACTTCCGCTTTGTCCTCTCCTGAGCAGGGTGTCGTAGTGTCTGTGTAATGAATGAAAAGTCCCGTCGTCCGGCTTTGCTGAAGGCCGGCCGGCCCAGCCCGACGCTGGAGGATCTTGCCACCGCCGCCGGGGTTTCCCGCTCCACGGCGTCCAGGGCGATCAACGGCGGGCTGAAGGTGAGCCCGGAAGCCCAGGCCGCCGTTGACGCTGCCATTGTGGCGCTGGGCTACACCCCGAACCGGGCGGCGCGAAGCCTGGTGACCAGGCGCACCGGGTCCATCGCCCTGGTTATTCCGGAGCCGGACGCCCGGGTCATGATGGATCCCTTCTTCGCAGCCGTCATCACCGGCGTGAACGAGGCCCTGCGCGACACCGACATGCAGTTGGTGTTGCTGATGTCCCGGGCGGGGGATGATTCGGCGCGGACCCTGCGGTACCTGCGCGGCGGCCACGTGGACGGCGCCATTGTGGTGTCGCACCACCGGGCCGACAACTGGGTGGAGTCGCTTGGGAACACCGGGCTGCCCACGGTCTTCATTGGCCGGCCGTGGGACACGGAGGCCGGGATTCCCTTCGTGGACCTGGACAATTTCGAGGGTGGCCGGCTGGCGGCACGCCACCTGGCCGGGCTCGGCCGAGCTCGGCTGGGGACGGTGGCCGGACCCACCGACATGACTGCCGCCGTCGACCGTCTCGAAGGCTGGAAGCAGGGACTCCTCGAGGCAGGCCTGCCGGCGGGGCCTGTCATCCACGGGGACTTCACGACGGCGGGCGGGGCCGAGGCCGCGCGGAGACTCCTGGACCAGGCACCGGAGCTTGACGGCGTTTTCGCTGCCTCCGACCTGATGGCGCTGGGCGTCATCGAAACAGTGCGCAGTGGCGGCCGGCAGGTTCCGGGGGACGTGGCGGTGGTCGGGTTCGACAACCATGCCCTGCTGGCCGCCAACGGGCTTGGCCTGACCACGGTGAACCAGCCCATGGTGGATATGGCCATGTCGGCCGGGCAGCTCCTGGTCCGGGCCATCCACAACCCCGGGGAGCGGCTGGAGCCGGTGGTCTACCCCGCGGAACTTGTGGTGCGGGGCAGCACCTCCGGCTGATCACCGCCGTTTGCGTCCCGTCCGCTCCTTCCGCTCGGCTGTCTCGCGTTCCGCCCAGCGCTGCGACTTCCCCGCCGAGACCACCTTCTGGTGCCACTCCCGCTGGTACGCGCGCTGCGCGGCGGCGTCGCTGCGCCGGGCGAGGGCGGCGATCTCGCGCTGCATCTTCAGGTAGCTGTGCCAGCGGCGTTCCTCGAGCCGCCCGACCGCAAGGGCGTCCTGGACGGCACATCCGGGTTCAGCCTGGTGGGAGCAGTCCGAGAACCGGCATCGGCCGGCCAGGTCCTCCACGTCGCCGAACATCTCGCCCATGCCGTCTTCGGCGTCGAACAGCCCGAAGCCGCGCACGCCGGGCGTATCCATCAGGACGGCGCCGTTGGACAAGGGCACCAGTTCCCGGGACGTGGTGGTGTGCTTGCCCTTGAAATCGCCCGCGCGGACCTCGCCCGTGTCCTGCACCTGGTCTCCCACCAAGGCGTTGATGAGGGTCGACTTGCCCGCCCCAGACGGCCCCAGGAGCACAATCGTCCCTCCGGGCGGGATGTGGGCGAGCAGGTGGTCGATGCCGTCGCCGGTTTCCGCGGAGGTGGTTACCACGTCCACGCCGGCCGCCTGCAGGATGACCTTTCCGACGACGTCGTCTGCCACGGCGGAGAGGTCCGCCTTGGTGATGATCACCAGGGGAGTGGCCCCGGAGTCCCACGCAGCCACAAGGGTGCGCTCGAGCCGGTTATGGGTGAGCGGCCGGTCCACGGGAACCACCACGCCCACGGTGTCCATGTTCGCGGCCAGGACCTGCGCCGCGGATGAGTCCTCGAACGCACGCTTCCTGCTGAGCTCGGACAGGCGCGGCAGGACGGCCAGGATCTGGCGCTCGCCGGCGCGGTTGGGCCCGGTCCACACCCAGTCGCCGGTTACCGGGACCTCGCCGGCCAGCGGGTAGGGCAGGTGCAGGAGCGCATCGTCGACGGCGACGAGCAACCGGTTGCGGTCCACCCGCACCACACGGCCGCGGCCTGTCGCTGTCTCGTGGGGGTTGGCGTCGAAGTGCCGGGCCACCGCGGGGGTGTAGCCGTAGGCGGGGAGCCCGGTGGTTGGGGAGTTATTGGTACTGCTGTCCAGGGCGTTGCCTGAAGAAGAATTCACGATGGTTCCTCGGGAAAGTCCCCGATGCACCAAGGCGCCTGGCAGGTCCGGGCGCTTACCGCCGTCGAAAGGTCAGGCGGGGATGGTGCCGTCGAGGGGGATGGTCTGGTTGATGGATGCGGGGCGCACGGGGCGCGCGGCGACGACGGTCATCAAAACCACCTCCATTCCTCGCGGGTTCTTTCCGGCCTGCCGGGGATGGCAGCCAACGGAACGTGTCCTACTTTAGCTGCGGCCGCCGTCGGGGGCCAGAGCCCGCGTTGACTCATTGAAAACCTCCGCGTAGCTGGATTCGTTGCCTCATTTGAAAACCTCCGCTTGCGCGGCGTGGTTGAGGGTGTTGGCAGCGGGTGCAGGTTATGCCCGTTTTCATGGAGCTAACGATGGCCCAGCGGCAAGCTGTGACGAAGAAGAAAGCCCTGGCCTACCGGGGTGCTGATCGTGCAGGGAAGTCCCGGATCCTGAACGAACTCGTCGAGTTGACGGGATGGCACCGTGACTATGCCAGGGCGGCATTGCGGGAGGCGCTGGTCCTGAAGGCCGTCAAACCCAGACCGGGCAGGGCCCCAGTGTACGGTCCTGATCTGCTGGATCCGCTGATCAGGTGCTGGGCTGTGCTGCGGTCCCCCGCCGGCAAGCTTCTGGCCCCGATGCTGCCGGTTCTGGTGCCACTGCTGCGCCGGGACAAAGAGCTGGACATAAGCGATGAACAAGCCGCGTTGCTGATGCGGATGAGCGCGGCGACCATTGACAGGAAGCTCGCCGGCGAGCGGGCGAAGCTGACCCTGCGGGGACGGTCCCACACGAAGCCGGGGACCCTGCTGAAGTCCCAGATCCCGGTCCGCACCTGGGCCGAGTGGGATGACGCCGTGCCGGGCTTTGTCGAGATTGACCTGGTCGGCCATGAGGGCGGCAACAGCTTCGGAGAGTTCTGTTTCACGCTCACCGTAACCGACATCTGCACCGGGTGGACGGTGAACCGGTCCGTGCGGAACAAGGCCGCTAAATGGGTCTTCGAAGCCCTCGAACACGTCACCGCGGTGTTCCCGTTCCCGATTCTGGGCATCGACTCGGACAACGGCTCGGAGTTCATCAACGAGCACCTGCTGGCCTACTGCCACGCCCGTCAGATCACCTTCACCCGCTCCCGGCCGGGCAACAAAAACGACGGCTCCCACGTGGAGCAAAATAACTGGGCCCGGGTCCGTGAACTGGTCGGCTACCTGCGCTACGACACGGCAGCCGAGCTGGACAAGCTCAACGAGATCTGGGAGTTGGACCGGGTCTTCACCAACTACCTCCTGCCCCAGCAGAAGCTCATTTCCAAGCAACGCTACGGCGCTAAGGTCACCAAGAAACATGACAAACCGACCACACCCCACCACCGCGCCGTGCGCCATCCACGGATGCGTAAGAGCCCGGTCATTCGGATGAACGCCTCTTTCAAACGCATCAAACCCGGGGCCCTGTCGCGCCAAATCCTGGCCCTTACCGCCGAACTGGAAACCCTCGCCCTGGCCAAGAAACCAGCACCCATCAAACCGGTAAACCGGGCCTGGAACCCCTAGGCCTCCGGAGCTTTTCCACTGAGGCAACGATCACGCGAAAACGGAGGTTTTCAGGTGAGGCAACGTATTAGTCTTCCCGGAGGTATTGCAATGAGGCAACAGGGAGCCAAGAGGCGCGGAAACGCGCAAAGGGGCGCGGCCCCCAACGAAGCCGCGCCCCTGGCCTGGAAAAGAACTCAGGCGCTGGTGGCGTCCTGCACCTCGCCCACCAGTTCCTCGATGATGTCCTCGAGGAACAGCACGCCCGTGGTCCGGCCCTGCGCGTCGAAGACCCGGGCCACGTGGGCGCCGGTGCGGCGCATGGCGGCCAGTGCGTCCTCCAGCTCGGCACCCGCGAAGGCGGAGGCCAGGCGGCGGATCCGCTTGGCGGGCACAGGACGGCTGAACTTCTCTGCCGAGGTCAGGTCCATCACGTCCTTCAGGTGCAGGTACCCTGTGGGTTCCGCGTCCTGGTTGGTGAGGATGTAGCGGGAGTAGCCGTGCCGGGCCACCGCCTGCTGGATGTCGGCCGGGGTGGAGCCCTCCGGCAGCAGCACCATGTCCGCCAGCGGAACCTGGACGTCCGCCACCGTCTTTGCGGTGAACTCGAACGCGTTCGTGAGGGCGCCGGTGGTGTCCTTGAGGACGCCGTCGCGGGTCGACTGCTCCACGATGGTGGCCACCTCGTCCAGGGTGTAGGCGCTGGTGGCCTCATCCTTCGGTTCCACCCGGAACAGCCGCAGGATGCTATTGGCGATGCCGTTCAGGGTCCAGATCACCGGCTTGAAGACCTTGGCCACCAGGACCAGCGGCGGGGCCAGGATCAGGGCGGCGCGCGTAGGCACCGAGAACGAGATGTTCTTGGGCACCATCTCGCCCAGCACCACGTGCAGGAAGGTCACCAGCAGCAGGGCCGTGACGAACGCGATGATGCTGATCGCCTCATAGGACAGGGAGGTCAGGCCCAGCGGGATCTCGAGCAGGTGGTGGATCGCCGGTTCGGAGACGTTGAGGATGATCAGCGAACAGACCGTGATGCCGAGCTGGCTGGTGGCCAGCATCAGCGTGGCGTGTTCCATCGCCCACAAGGTGGTCTTCGCGGCTTTGCTGCCTGCCTCGGCCCTGGGCTCGATCTGGGAGCGGCGGGCGGAGATGACGGCGAACTCGGCGCCCACGAAGAAGCCGTTCACCACCAGGAGCACCGCCAGCCAGATGATGCCGGGAAGGTATTCACTCATGGGTCAGCTCCCGGGTGAGGTTGTCGATGATGCGGTCATGCTCGCTCTGCGGCGGCTCGCCGGGGCCGTCAGGCGTGAAGCGCAGCCGCTCCACGTGCGTGCCGGACACACGCTCCACACGCAGCGTGCCGCCGTCGACCTCCACCTCGTCTCCCAGCTCGGGCAGCCGGTCCAGCTGATCGCTGACGTAGCCGCCCACGGTGTCGTATTCGCCGTCGGGCACCTCGATGCCGGTGCGGTCCAGAAGCTCGTCCGGGCGGAGCGCGGCGTCGAAGGTGACAGACCTGCCGATCCGGACCACGCCGGCCCGGGCGCGGTCGTGTTCATCTTCCAGCTCACCCACGATTTCCTCGACGAGGTCCTCAAGGGTGACGATCCCGGCGGTGCCGCCGTGCTCGTCGGTGACGATGGCGACCTGCAGGCCCTGCCGGCGGAGTAAGCCGAGGAGCGTGTCAACGCCCATGGATTCCGGCACGCGGAGAGGCTCGATCATCAGGTTTTCCGCTGAAACGCCGGCGCGTTCGCCGAGGCCGATGGCGAACGCCTGCTTGACATGCAGCACGCCCAGGACGTCGTCCCGGTCCCGCCCGATGACGGGGAAGCGGGAGTAGCCGGTGGCCTTGGCCAGGTTCACGATGTCCTCGGCCGTGTCAGCGGTTCCGACGGCGGTCATCCGCACGCGCGGGGTCATCACGTCCACCGCGCTGTGCTCCGAGAAACGGAGCGTGCGGTGCAGCAGTTCGGCGTGGTCCCGGTCCAGGACGCCTTCGACGGCGGAGCGGCGCACCAGGGAGCTGAGCTCCTCGGCGCTGCGCGCGCCGGAAAGTTCTTCCTTGGGCTCGATGCCGAAGGACCGGATGATCCTGTTGGCGGTGTTGTTGAACAGCAGGATCACTGGTTTGAACACGGCGGTGAAGAGCGCCTGGAAGGGCACCACCACCTTGGCGGTGGCCAGTGGCAGCGCCAGGGCGAAGTTCTTGGGCACCAGTTCACCGATCACCATGGAGAAGATGGTGGCCAGGAAGATGCCGGCCACGGAGCCAACCGCGGGAACCAGTGCTTCCGGGATGCCCACCGAGGTGAGCGGCCCATTGAGCATTTTGCTGATGGCCGGTTCGAACGTGTAACCGGTGAGGAGCGTGGTCAGTGTAATGCCCAGTTGCGCTCCGGACAGGTGGGTCGAGGTGATTTTCAGGGCCTTGATGGTGGGCCCGAGCCGCTTCTCGCCGCGGGCCTGGCGGGCTTCGAGGTCGTGCCGGTCAAGGTTCACCAGGGCGAACTCGGAGGCGACGAAGAAGCCGGTGCCGACAGTCAGGACAAGGCCGATGCCGAGCATGATCCATTCATACATTGGGGCGCCCCTCTCCAGTGGTGGCCGGAAGTCCGGTCAGGTGGCAGAGGGGCCTGGGCATATGTGAAGGAGGGTCGTCCATAGTGGGTTCAACTCTACTTGGTGCCCGTTGGTTCCCTTGTAGCTGTCAGCGCTGGAGTTCGAGGGCGCGTTTCTGCCGGGCCGAGATGGAGGAGACGTAGCCGCAGTTGGAGCAGGTGATGTTGTATTTGCGGGATGTCGTGAACACCGGAATGAAGAAGAGCGTGAATTTGGTGGCACGTTCCTCGAGGTGGTGGTGGACGAACTGGCGGCAGTACTGGCACGATGCCGCCTTGCCCGGCAGCGCTTTGAGTACTGTCTTGAAGCCGAAGAGAAGGAGCATGGCGGGCCTTTCGTGGTCCTGTCCGGGCGGTCCCGTGCTTATCGCACCACCTTAGAGGGTTTTGCCGTGGTTGTTCACGGGTAGGAATGCTGATGCATCCCCCCTGCGGCGGTGCGATACTGGGGATCGGCACAGCATTCGGCGTTGGGGGGACTTCGAAGACATGGTTCTGGATACCGCGACCCTCCGGATCGCGTTTGGCCTGATGGCGCTGGTGCTGGTGGTTCTTTTCTACTTCTCCGCGTACCGGGTCACGCGCTCGCCGTACAGCGGGTGGTGGTGCCTTGCCCTGGTGTTCTTCCTGGCCGGTTCAGCCTGTTTCCTGCTGGACGGGACCGCCCACCAGGTGTGGGCGAACCCGGCAGGCAACGTGCTCCTGGTGCATGGGGGCGTGGCAGTGTGGGCGGGTGCCCGGTCGCTGCGAACCGTGCCGCCGCCCAAGTGGGCGTTCACGGGGATCCCGCTGGTGGTGCTGGTGGCCTCGGCCCTGGACAGCCCCGCCACGAATACGTGGTCCGGCGGCGCCGTGTTCCTGGCGGCGATGAGCGTGACCATCGGGCTGGCCTCGCGGGAGCTCTGGCGCCTGGAGCCGGGGTATTCACGGGTGCGGGTGCCCATGGCCGTGGCCGCGGGCGGGCTCGCCGTTTTCTATGTCCTCCGGTTCCTGGCGTTTGTGCTGGAAGGGCAGAACGGGGCCATCTTCACTACGGTCTTCGGTTCCGCAGTGACCACTATCGTGACCATGGTGCTGCTGGTGGTCGTGTCTTTCAGTATGGCCGGCCTGAGCAACGAGCAGCAGACGCGGGCGTTGCGGGTGGTGGCCTCGCGTGACGACCTGACCGGGCTGCTCAACCGCAAGGCATTCCTTGACCTGGCCGGCGAACTCCTTTCGGACCACGCCGTCACCCGCGGCTCCGGCGTGCTGGTCCTGGCCGACCTGGACCACTTCAAAGCCGTCAACGACACCTACGGTCATGCCGCCGGTGATACGGCCCTGCAGCGGTTCGCCGAGGCCTGCACCGAAACGGTCCGGTCCACCGACCTCGTGGGACGGTACGGCGGCGAGGAGTTCGTTCTCCTCCTTCCGGGTGCGAGCCCCGAGCGCGCCGAGCTGATCGCCGAGGAAATCAGCCGCCGCCTCGCCTCAGATCCCGCCGTGGACGGCATGGACATGCCCACCGTGAGCTACGGGATTTCAACGTACGACGCCGGGTCCTCCGACGTGGACGACGTCATCGCCGCCGCCGACGCGGCTCTCTACACGGCCAAGTCCCTGGGCCGGAACCGCACCGCGCGCAGCGACCGGATGCTTTAGGGTTCCTTGCGGGACGTGTCAGGTTTGGTTCTGGACCTTTGGTTGGGTGTGTCAGGTAACGCTGATTCCGGTCCTAACCTGACGGGTTTTTACCTCCCTGCCTGACGTCAGGTTGGGGTGACTTCAAACTTGCGGAGTCCGGCCGAGGGCTTTTGCTTTTAGGCATTCCCCGGCGTTCCGAAGATTTGCTTTGTAGTCATCCGGTAGTTGAGGTGGCCGGATAGTTCCTGTGGTGTGACCCAGACCTGGTGGCCTTGGGCGGCTTCGAACATCTGCCGCGGGCCGTCTTGGTCAGCGGCGATCCATAAAGCTGAGGAGTCGGGCATTGCTTCTTCAACGAAGCCTGTCCTGATCACGCGCCCGTGGAGGTGTATCTCCACGTAAGTGTTGATCAGCAGGCTCCACTCGACGTGTTTGTGGGCTGTTGCGCGGTTGGAGGTCATGGCATGGGCTTTCGGAGTCTTACGGAAAAGTGCAGTGCCCGGCGAAGCTGTCAACCGCTCTCGTTTGTCGTCTACGCGCTTGCCCTACTCTCGGTTCAGCGTTTGCGGGTGAGGGCCGCGTAGGAGGTGCGGAGGTGGCCTTCCATGAGGGCGCGGGCGAGGGCTTCATCACGGTGGGTGATGGCGTCCACGATAAGGCGGTGGTCCTGGAGGCTGCGGTGGAGTTCGTCGGGGGAGTAGTACTGAAAGGACCCTGACATGAGAGGGGCGAGGGCGAGGTCCTTAGCGATGTTGAACAGTCGGGGTGAGGCTGCTGATTCGAGGATCAGCAGGTGGAGCTCGTGATTGAGCTCTGCGATCTCCGCACGGTAGCCGTTGCTTTTGGTCGCGGCGATTTGGTCCATGCGGTCACACAGCCGGTTCAGCTCCTCGAGTTGGGAGTCTGACCGGCTGTGTGCCGCAAGGCCTGCGGCGTGGGCTTCGAGCAGGGCCCGGATGGACATGACTTCTGCCGCGTCTGTGGTGGTCCATTCAGCGACGAAGACGCCGCGGTTGGGGGAGACAACGACGAGTCCTTCGTCGGCGAGGTCGCGCAGGATGGATCGGATTGGTGTGCGGCTGATGGCGTATTCCTCGCAGAGGCCGCGTTCGGTCAGGTGGCTTCCCGGAGGAAGTTTGCCGGTGGTGATTTTGCCGCGCAAATCCTCCAGGACGTCCTTACGCTGCGTGACCAATCGACCCTCCCGAGACCTGTCCATGATCTCAACCGACCACGATGCTGGATGCTACCTGTTTAGCCTAGTGTCAGGGGCGGCTGAGTCCGAGCAGATCCAGGGTCGTGGCTCCTTCACGGATCCGTGCCCGCATTTCTTCCTCTTTCAATTCCCGGCGTTCTGAGGAGTCTAGGGCCACATCAATATCGGCCGCGGCGACGCGGACCAGCCCGTCGGCGTCACCGACGAGGATGTCGCCTGGGTGGATGAGCACACCGCCGATGGTGACAGGGACGTTGACCCGGCCTTTCTGGACTTTTGTGGTTTTACGGATGCACAGGCCCCGGGTGAAGACGGGGAAGCCGGAGGCGATTATTTCCTGGCTGTCGCGCACGGCTCCGTCGATGACCAGGCCTGCGAGACCGCGTTCCTGGGCGGCGAGGGTGAGGACATCGCCCCACGGGCCGGCCTGGGTGTAGCCCTTGGCGTCAACGACGAGGATGTCGCCTTCGCCGGCTTCGAGCAGGGCGACGTGGATGAACCAGTTGTCTGCCGGTTCCAGATCAACGGTGACCACGCGTCCGGCGATCCGTGAGGTCGGATCGAGGGGCTTGATGGCGGGGTCGATGGCGTCGCGCTGGCCGTTGGCCTCGTAGACGGTGGCCGCTCCGAGCTGTGCCAGCCGGGCGAGGCGGGGGTCGGTGGCGTGGGTGGTGGTGGTCATTTCGCGGGTTCTCCTGTGGTGACGAGTTGTGCCTTGGCGTCGGCTTCTTCTTCGGCGATCCGGGCGGTTGCCTCTGCCTGCTTGACGAACTTCAGGCCGACAACCATTGCCGCTGCGATGAGGCAGGTGGCGCTGACCAGGGCCAGGCCCCAGTTGTTGTTGCCGGTGGAGTCTTTGAGGGCGCCGAACGCGAACGGTCCGACGAAGCCGCCGAGGTTGGCGATGGAGTTGATGGCTGCAAGGCCGACGGCTGCTGACTGCCCGGTGAGGAACAGCGACGGCAGGGACCAGAACGGGCCGTAGGTGGCGTAGACGGCGACGGTGATGACGGTCAGCAGGACAACGGAGAGCAGTAGATTGTTCACGGCGAAGGGCATCAGGGCCAGGCCGGCGCCTGCGGCGATCAGCGGGATGCCGACGTGCCAGCGGCGTTCGCGGGTCTTGTCGGAGTGGCGGGCCCAGTAGACCATGAAGATCGCGGCGATGCCGTAGGGAACAGCGTTGATGTAGCCGACGGCGGTGTTGCTGAGCTGCGTGGAGGCGGCGGCGATGATCTGCGGGGTGAAGAACGCCAGGACGTAGATCGCGACGGACTTGCTGTAGTAGATCAGGGACAGTGCCAGGACCCGGCCGCCGGCAAGGGCGCGCCAGAAGGAGACGTGCCCGTGCCGCTGGACCTTGGCGTCCCGCTCTTTCTGCAGGGTGGTCTCCAGCCAGGTCTTTTCTTCGGCGGTCAACCATTTGGCCTGGGCGGGGGAGTCAACGAGAACGAAGAGCGTCACGACGGCCATGATGATGGCCGGTCCGCCTTCGAGGATGAAGACCCAGCGCCAGCCTTCCATGCCGAGCCAGCTGATGTTGTCCATGATCATGCCCGATACGGGGGCGGCGATGACGGTCGCCAGGGGCAGGGCGATCATGAACAGGGCGACCACGCGGGCGCGTTCGCGCTCGGGGAACCAGTAGGACAGGTACAGGATGACGCAGGGGAAGAACCCGGCTTCGGCGATACCCAGCAGGGTGCGGATGATGGCGAGCTGGGTGAAGTCCTGGATGAAGCCGCAGGCGACCGCGACGACGCCCCAGGAAACCAGGATGCGGGCGATCCATTTCCGGGCCCCGACCTTGCGCATCAGGATGTTGCTGGGAACTTCGAAGAGGAAGTAGCCGATGGAGAACAGCCCGGCGGCCAGGCCGAACTGGGCTGCGTTGATGCCGAGGTCGGCGTTCATCTCCTTCGCGACGAAGCCGACATTGGCGCGGTCGATGAAGGCGATGATGTAAAGGATTACCAGCAGGGGCAGGATCCGGAACTTGATCTTGCGGATCGCTGCGTCCCCGATGCGGGAGCCGATAGCTGCGGCGCTCATGCCGTTACCTCCTGGGGGGTGGAGGAAGTCTGGGATGCTGTGGTGTCCAGCCAGCGCAGGGCGGCCTCGAAGGTTGCCTCGTCAGGTCCTCCGGTCGCGGAGACGTTCCGGGCGGTGGTGGCGTACTTCTCGGCGACGTGGCTGGTGAGCTCCGACGGGTAGCCGGCGCGGTCCAGCTGGGCGGCGGCTTCCAGTACCTCGGCGTGACGGCGCACGGAGTGGGCCGGGTGGGTAGTGACCATGCTCTTAAGCAGGTCGGTGAAGGGGGACTGGTCGACGTCGCTGAGGACGGTGTACAGCTGGTCCAGGACACCGTAGGAACGGGCTGCAGGCAGCGCCTCGATGGCGAGGGCTTCCAGTCCTTTCATGATCACTGAGCGGAGCAGCTTCACGGTCACTGCATCGCCGGGGGCGCTATCCGGAAGGACCCGCACCGGGGCCCCGACAGAGGCAAGCAGCTCGTGGACCGCAGGGACCTGCGGGCCGGCGTACAGCAGGGGCGTGCGGACCCCGCTCAACGCGACGGCACCGGTGATGGCGATATCGACGTAGCCAAGGCCGGCAGCGGTCGCCTTGGCGGCAGCTTCCCGCTTGGCCTGCGCCGCGGCGGTCGTCATATCCACGATTGTCGCACCGGCGCCCAGATGCTGCACCAGCGGGTCAATCACGAACGGCAGAACCGATCCCGGGACACAGAGCAGGACAACGTCCTGATCGGCGATCCATTCCGAAACCTGAGGGCGGATGGGTACGCCGGAGGTTTCAGACCAGCTCACGGCTGCAGCAGGGGGCTGCGGGTCCGAGAGAGAAACAGTCTGGGCGGGGTTCGCTGTGAGCGCCTCAGCCCAGCACAGGCCAACTTGGCCAGAACCAATGATTGTGGTTTTCAAGACAGACTCCTTCGTCTCGCGTCCTGTGATTCAAGATACAACATGAGTACCATCTGGGCAATATGGACGCTCACTTCGCCGAACCTGCGCCATTTGGTATTTTTTTTGTCTTGACAGTCCCTGTGGGCCATGTCACTATTTCTCAGCGGAATGGTTCTCATTGCGAGAAATGAGTGGCCGCGAAACCTAAGAAGGAAAAAATGACAACGGAGTCAGTGACAGCGAAATCGGAGCGGGCCACAGTTGCGCCGTCCGTGCTGGTAGGCATCGGCGCCTTCGCCGCTGTCGGCATCTATGCCCTGGTCGGCTCGGTCAGTCTCGGCCTCTGGACTTCGCTGGGGCCCGGCCCCGGCCTCTTCCCGTTTGCCATGGGGTCAGTGCTGGTCGCAATGTCAGCTCTTTGGCTGATCCAGGAGCTGCTCCGGCCGAGTGAGAGGGCCGACGGGATCGAACGGGACGTGGTGATCTCAGTTGTGGTGAGCCTTGTTGTCCTGGCAGCCGTCATGGACCTGCTGGGCTTTCAGCTGAGCATCTTCCTCTTCCTCATGTATCACCTGAAGTTGCGCGGCCGCCGGTCGTGGGTGTCTTCGCTGATCACGGCCCTCGCCGGAAGCGTCGGCGCGTTCTACGTCTTCACCTACGGCCTGAACGTATCGCTGCCCGTCTCCGCGTTCCCTCTGCTCAACACGATCGGACTCTAGACATGGAGACAATCAACGAACTTATGGGCGGCTTTGCGGCCGCCATGACCTGGCAAAATCTGCTGTTCGCATTCCTGGGCTGCCTCCTCGGCACCATCATCGGAGTCCTGCCCGGAATCGGCCCGGTCGCCGGCGTCGCACTCCTGATACCACTGACGCTCAATCTCGATGCGACCGGCGCGATCATCATGCTGTGCGCCATCTTCTACGGCACCGCGTACGGGGGAACCATCACCAGCGTCCTGCTGAACACTCCGGGCGAAGCAGCCTCAGCAATAACGACCATCGACGGCTACGCGATGACCAGGATCGGCAAGGCGGGCGCTGCCTTGACCATTGCCGCCGTCGGGTCCTTCATCGGGGGAACGATAGCCACCATCGGCCTGGTCGCAGCCGCAAAGCCCCTGGGGGAGCTGGGGTTGCTGGTCGGGCCGCCGGAATTCTTCGCACTCATGATCGTTGGCATCTCCCTCCTGGTCGCACTCGCCGGCAAGTCCATGGTCAAGGCAATCATCTCCGGCGCCCTGGGCCTGCTGATCGCCATGATCGGTATCGACCCGGTAGCCGGAGCCCCACGGTTCACCTTCGGCATGGACCGGCTCCTGGACGGCGTCAGCTTCGTCGCCGTGATCGTGGGCGTCTTCGGCCTCTCCGAACTCCTGGCCTACCGCAAAGGCACAGCGCCGACCAACGTGCACGCCCCCAACCTGCGGTCATTGCTCCCGACCGGCAAGGAGTGGCGCCGCAGCATGCCGGCCATGGCCCGCGGCACGGGTATCGGCTTCGGCCTGGGCCTCATCCCCGGTATGACCGGCTCCGTATCCTCCCTCTTGGCCTACGGCGCCGAACGCAAGTTCTCGCGCCACCGCAACGAACTCGGCAAGGGCGCCATCGAAGGTGTTGCCGGCCCCGAAACGGCCAACAACGCCCACGCGAACGCCGCCTTGATTCCACTGTTCACCCTCGGCATCCCGGCTTCTCCGACAATCGCGGTGCTCATGGGCGCCTTCCTTCAACAGGGACTCACCCCCGGCCCCACCCTGTTCGCGGAAGAGTCGGAGTTTGCCTGGGCAATCATCGCCAGCCTGTTCATCGGAAACCTGATTCTGCTGATCCTGAACGTCCCCCTGGTCGGGCTCTGGACCTCCATCCTCCGTGTACCGACATCGATCCTGACCCCTCTCATCCTGCTGTTCATGATCATCGGCGCCTACACGATCAACTTCAGCGTCTTCGACGTCTTCGTGATGATCGCGTTCGGCCTTCTGGGCCTCGCCCTGCGGCAACTGGACATCCCGCTGGCACCCATGGTGCTGACCCTGGTCCTTGGCCCGCTGATGGAACGGTCCCTTCGCGAATCCCTCGAAATCTCCCAGGGCGACTTCAGTATCTTCACCAGCCGTCCCATCTCCGCGGTCCTGATCGGCCTGGGACTGCTGATCATCTTCAGCCCCCTGCTCAAACTGCGAAAGCCCAAAGCACTCAACGAAGACCCCGAAACCTAAAAACCCACCCCACTCAAAACGCACCCCTCCAGGTGCCCCTTCAAAGGAGAAGAACAATGATCACCCGTCCCCGAATCGCCGCCGCCGTCGCGGCAGCAACCCTCATCGCACTCACCGGCTGCGGCGCAAACGCCGGAACCACGAACACCGCCGCCACGGACGATTTCCCCAAAAAGGGCAAGTCCATCGACCTGATCGTGGCCTTCGGATCCGGCGGAGCGGTGGACACCGCCTCCCGCCTCGTCGCGCCCATCCTCGAGAAAGAACTTGGCACCAACGTCGAGGTCATCAACAAGCCCGGCGCTGGCGGCCAGATCGGCTACACGGCACTGACCAGCGCCAAGCCCGACGGATACACCATCGGCGCCACCGGCTCCCCGTCAGTGGTCGTCTCACCGCTGGACCCGTCCCGCGGCGCTACCTACACCCGCGACAGCTTCCAGCCCCTGGCCCGGCACGTCGTCGACCCGGCCGTGATCGCCGTGCAACCGGATAGCCCCCATCAGACCTTGAAGGAACTCATCGACGCCGCCAAGGCCAACCCCAAGTCGATGACCGCAAGCACCACCGGGCTGCAAACCGGCGAACACTTCGCCCTGGCACAAATCCAGGACACCACAGGCGCCGAATTCGCCCCCGTCCACTTCGCCGAAGGCGATGCCGCGGCCTCCGCGGCGTTCCTCGGAAAGCACGTGAACGTCCTCGTCGGAGACGTCAGTGGCGTGACCGACCTGATCAAACAGGGCAAGGCCCGCGTCCTGGGCGTCATGAGCCCCGAACGGGCTCCGGCACTGCCGGACGTCCCCACGTTCAAGGAATCCGGCTATGACATCGAAGCCAGCACCGCCCGCGGCTTCTCAGCTCCGGCCGGACTGCCCGACGCTGTGGCCGAGAAACTCGAAGCAGCCCTCAAGAAAGCCATCGAAGACCCCTCCGTCGTCAAGAAGATGGAAGAACTCGGCCTGCAAACCAGCTACCTCTCCGGAGTCGACTACAAAGAGTACTGGGCCGGGCAGGAAGCGACCTTCAAGAAGGTCCTGCCGCTCGTTCAGAAAAAGGACTAGCCCGTAACTCCTAACGCAAGCCGTGAAAAACCGCAGCGTGACGTAAAAAACGAGAGCCTCCTCGCGTCGATTGGGTCAACACACACTCATCTCGACACCAGGAGGCTCTCAGTCGTGCCTGTTCATCGAACGTAAATAACTCGCCCAACGCGGCGCCGATGACGGCACCAACGAGATAGAGGACTTCCGCGTCAGGGCTGAACGGGAGCAAGACGCACGACCCGATCGTGGCTCCAGCTCCTATCGAGAGGACCCAGCCCACAACCACTGCCCAGCGGAGAGTCGAGTTACTGGGTCGGTCTATGCGGACAAATTTGCTCGGGTCAACCGGCGCAGGCCCCGTCCTGACTCGGCGTCCCCTTGGTTGCCATCATGGCCGCCAGCACAGCCTGGCTCCATGACGTCTGCCGAAAGCCGGGCGGGGAGCGCCGGTTAGTCTTCCTTCGGGTCTTCGAGGACCGCACGCGCAGCGGCCGCCTCGTGACGGTCCGGCAGGTCCTTCTCCTGCTCCTCGATCTTGCGGCGGTAGAAGCCATGGGCAGCTTGTTTCGTGATCCCCAGCGCCTCGCCGATCTGGGTCCACGTCGCTCCGGCTTCCCGCGCGGACTTAATGACGTACCAGCGCCCTGCCGTCAACAGCTCGACGGCCTTCGCGTTGGCCCGCAGCGCCTCAAGCGCCGCGACTTCCCGCACCCCTGAAAGGAACAGAGCCGCGGCTTCCCGAGCCTGGTCGCTGCCGGTCGCAGAGACCTCGCGCCACGTCTCACCGCTGTTGAAGTCTTCCCATACCTTCAGCAACTCGTGCACATCACCGCTACTGAGCGCCTACTCCACCGGCAAGCCATCACCACTCATGCGGTCAAGCTAACTTGACCGCATCGCCTGGTCAAGAGAAGCCTTAACCCGCCCAGGGGGGCGCCCACGAGCACCACTGATACGGCTATCCGTCCGCCACTATGATCGAAGCTCCGGTTTCCCGGCCCGTCCGTGCCAGCGAAGCGATGGCCCGCGCTATCTTCAGCCCGCCCTGGACTGACGGTTCGATCGGGTTGGCATAGTCTCCGTCTTCGCTACAGATGAGGCGAAGATCGATCAACGCAGTACCGCGGGAAAACGCGGCCCTGGTGATTACGTCGTTGAACAGGCACAACGCAGCCTTGATGACGCTGTGGTCAGGCCCGGACGGGGGAGTGTCGTAAATCGTGCACACGGCCGCCGGCACTCCGGTGCCGGCAACGGCGTCGATCATGGCTAGGTAGTCCCTGGTGAATATCGCTCGGGCCGCAGCCAGCATTGCAAGCGCTTCAGCAACAGACCAGGGCTTTCCCTGCAGCAGCGGCGCATAACCGAGGGCATCATTGCCGCCGGCGCTGACCACCAGGAGCGTTGCGTCCTCCGGCAGGGAACCAAGCTGCCGGTGGACGCCGGCTATGACGTCGCCGTCGACCGCCAGCAGCGAGCATTTCCAGTCCGGTAGCTCCTGCCCCAGTTGGGTCGCGACGTCGGGGCCTCCGCCAACGTATGCGGCGTTATCGAGGATCGAATCTCCCAGCAGTACGACGTGACCGCTGCGGGCTTTTCCGGCTCTGCCCTCTTCCATCTACCCATCCTGCACCCACGTCACCGGCAGATCTCGCCAACCCCTTGCGCGGAATGAGTCGACGACTCTAGTATATCAGTCCATACGCATAGCTATATCAGGCCGCGGTTGTTAGGTGACCGCGTACCAGTCTGGTTGCCTTGCCGCGCCCGCACCCCTGCCCGCCCAAACCTGGTCGGGAACCGGAGTGGATCATTGCTATCTCGATGAGGAGTACATCAGCATGCAGCAACTCGCGCACCGCCTTGAACGGCTGGGCACGGAAACTGCCTTCAGCGTCGCGCAGGCCGCGGCGTCCTGGAAGGCGCAGGGGAACCTCGTGTACCCCTTCCACCTGGGTGACATCAACATCCCCACCGCCCCGCACATCGTCGAGGCCATGAACAAGGCGATTGCCGACGGCTACACCGGCTACTGCCCCGGCCCCGGCATCCCGCAGCTGCGTGAAGCCCTCGCCGAAGACCTCGGCTCGCGCCGCGGCATCACCTTCTCCCCGGACAACGTGGTGGTCATGACCGGCGGCAAGCCCGTCATCACCAAGTTCCTCCAGGCAGTGATGAACCCCGGGCAGGACGTGCTCTACCCGAACCCGGGCTTCCCCATCTACGAATCCCAGATCGAATACCTCGGCGGCAACGCGGTGCCCTACGGCTACGTTCCCACCGAGTCCGGCTTCGCGATCGACCTCGACCAGGTGCGGGCATCGATCACCAAGAACACCGTCGCCATCATCTACAACGACCTGCAGAACCCCATCTCGGCGGAGTCGACCGCCGCGGAGCGCGAGGCCATCGCGCAGATCGCCCAGGAGCATGACTTGTGGGTCCTCTCCGACGAGGCCTATTTCGAGACGCGCTACGAGGGGGTCTCCCAGTCGATCGCGTCGCTGCCCGGCATGGCCGAGCGCACGGTCATCCTCTACACCTTCAGCAAGAAATTCGCCATGACCGGCTCACGCCTGGGCTGCGCCGTCGCCCCGGTGGAGATTGCCAAAGTCCTCAGCACGCTCAATACCAACGACGAATCCTGCACCACGCACTACGTGCAGTGGGCCGGCATCGAAGCGCTCCGCGGCCCCCAGGAGCCAGTCCAGCAGATGCTCGACATCCTCAAGGAACGCCGGGACGCTGCCTGCGATCTGGTGAACGCCATCCCGGGCATGCACGTCGCCGTCCCGCAGTCCACCTTCTACCTGTTCCCCGACGTCACTGACGCCATGGCACGCATGGGATTCACCGCCGTCGGCGATTTCGCCACGGAAGCCCTGTACAAGACCGGTGTCTCGTTCTGCACCCGCGAACACTTCGGCCGGCGCCAGCCCGGTGAAGAGCGGCAGTACATTCGCCTCGCCTACTCCGGCATCGACGTTGCCAACATCCGCGAAGGCCTTGGCCGCCTGCGCCAGTGGATCGAAACCGCATGAGCCGCATCGTCGTCACGGGGCGTATCCCCGAAGCCGCCATCGAGAAGCTCCGTGCCGAGCACGAGGTGGATGCCTGGCAGGGTCCGGAGTCGATCAGCCGTGAGGAGCTCCTGCGCCGGGTGGCAGGGGCCGACGGCATCGTCAGCCTGCTCACCGAGCGCGTCGACGCCGAACTGCTGGACGCCGCCGGCCCGCAGCTCAAGGTCGTCGCGAACGTCGCCGTCGGTTATGACAACATCGACGTGCCGGCCTGCACCGCACGCGGTGTCATCGCCACTAACACGCCCGGCGTCCTCACCGACGCCACCGCCGACATCGCGCTGAGCCTCATCCTCATGGCCACCCGCCGCCTCGGCGAGGGCGAGCGGCTCATCCGCTCCGGCCAGGCCTGGAAGTGGGGCATGTTCTTCCTCCTCGGCTCCAGCCTGCAGGGCAAGACCCTCGGCGTAGTCGGCATGGGCGGCATCGGGCAGGCGACCGCCCGGCGCGCCAAGGCCTTCGGCATGGAGATCGTGTACCAGTCCCGCAGCGAAATCGATCCCGCGATCGCCGCCGAGCTGGACGCCCGCCGGGTGGACCTGGACGAGCTGCTGGCCGTTTCCGACGTCGTCTCCCTGCACTGCCCCTACGGTCCGGCAACGCACCACCTGATCGGTGCGGAGCAGCTGGCGGCGATGAAGAGCTCCGCGTTCCTGGTCAACACCGCGCGCGGGCCGATCGTGGACGAGGCAGCCCTCGCGGCCGCGCTGCGCGACGGCGGGATCGCCGGCGCGGGCCTGGACGTCTACGAGAAGGAACCTCAGGTCCACCCCGACCTGCTGACGCTGGACAATGTGGCTTTGCTGCCGCACCTCGGCTCCGCCACGGTCGAAACGCGCACCGCGATGGCCATGCTCGCCGCGGACAACGCCCTGGCCGTGCTCAGCGGGGAACGGCCGTCCACGCCGATCGGCTAAAAGCCGCGCATTGGCTGGAAACTGACCAGGGCCTGGTCGGGGTGATTGCAGCACCCCGACCGGGCCCTTTCATGTGCCCGCAGCGCCGGGCCGCCACACTCAGGATCCCAGATATCCGCTGAGCCTGCGGTGGAAGACAGTGCTCCGCTCATCCAGGCCCGTAATAGCAACCGTTGCACCGTGGGCGGCATACTTCGCCTCGATGGAGTCGAGGGCTGCCACGGTTGAGGCATCCCAGATCTGGGCACGGCTGAGGTCGATTGTCACGGACGCCGGGTCGTCGGCGTAGGCGAAATGCTCCACCAGGTCGTTGCTGCTGCCAAAGAACAGCGGCCCCACGACCGCGTAACGCACGCTCCCGCCGTCCTCCGCCAGTGTCCTCTCCACGCTGATGACGTGCGCAACCCGCCGGGCGAACAACACCATCGCCAGGACCACGCCCACCAGGACGCCGTACGCGAGGTTCCCGGTCAGGACGACGACGGCAACGGTCACCCCCATCACGAGCGTCTCCGGCAGCGGCATCCTGCGGAGCGTGGACGGCCTGACGCTGTGCCAGTCGACGGTTGTCACGGCAACCACCATCATGACCGCGGCCAGGGCAACCATGGGAATCTGTCCCATGATCGAACTGAGCCCGGTCACCAGGGCCAGAAGGAACACCCCCGCCACAAACGTGGAGATCCGGGTCCGGGCCTGGCCGGTCTTCACGTTGAGGACGGTCTGGCCGATCATGGCGCAGCCGGCGATGCCGCCATAGAAACCGGCGAGGATGTTCGAGGCGCCCAGGGCCCAGGATTCCCGGCCCTTGTGCGAGGGGGTGTCGGTGATGTCGTCGACAAGTTTGGCCGTGAGGAGGGACTCCATGAGTCCCACGAACGCCACACTCAGCGCGGTGGGCAGGACCAGCTTGAAGGTGTCCACGTCCAGCGGAACGAGGAACGGGGTGATCCCGGGCATCGTCCCCGTGAGGGGGCCCTCGTCGAACACGTTGGGAACAGTGAGGCCGGCGATGATGACAACAGCGGTGACGACGACGATCGCCACCAGCGGCGACGGGACCGCCTTGGTGAAGCGGGGCAGGATAAAGATAATTGCCAGCGTCAGGGCGAAGAGGACGTAGGCAAGCCACGGCACGTTGATCACGTGCGGCACCTGTGCCATGAAGATCAGGACACCCAGTGCGTTCACGAACCCGATCATCACCGAGCGCGGAATGAACCGCATCAGCCGCGCCAGGCCCGCCAGGCCAAAGACCACCTGGATCACTCCGGCAAGGAGCACGGCCGGCAAAACGTACTGGACGCCGTGGTCGTGGACCAGCGGGGCGATAACAAGCGCAACAGACCCGGCCGCGGCGGTCACGACGCCGGGCCGGCCGCCGAGGACCGACATGGCCAGTGCCAGGACAATGGACGCCACCAGGCTCACCATCGGATCGACGCCGGCGACGATTGAAAACGAGATCACTTCCGGCACCAGGGCAAGGGTGGTCACCATGCCGGCCAGGACCTCACGTGTCAGCTGCCGCGGGGAGCGGAGGGCTGTCAGGACTGTGGTCGGCTGCCGAAGAAGGCGGGGGTCGGCGACGGCCATGGAGCGGCTCCCGGAAGTCTGGCTCTGCGGGGAAGAGCAGGTAAACAAGGATTCTGTGCGCCACGGTGCGCGGACCGGCCCTGTGCTGGGAAGGCAACGGGCGGAGGAACTATGCGCCGGGAACTCCCGGCCGCGCATGCAACATTACCGTGACGCGGGGGACCAGGCCGACCCCGGGCACGCGGGAACCCGGCTGATAAAATGGCCGGGTCGCAGGGCGGCCTTTCCGGCTGGTCCAACCAGCGCCGTATCGAAGCAGGCCGTATCGAAGTAGGGGACCAGACACAATCATGACGGCAGGCCGGTCACACGTCGGGACTTCGGAGAACCAGCCGGCATCTCCGGCGAAGTCTTCCGCCCCCGCCACAGGCCGCGCCTACCTGGCCACGATCGAGGGCTTTGTCGGCGCCCTCATGATGTTCGTCGGATCCATTGGAACAGGATGGATCGCCAACGGCTCGCCGATGATCCGGCAGCCCGTCGTCATCGCGCTCCGCACGGAGGGCTGGGGAGTTACCGTCTCCACCGTCCTGCTTACCGTCGGCGCCATGGTGCTCATGCGGTCCTGGCTGCGGCTGGGCCAGCGACTGGCCGAGTGGGGGAAGAACTCGCTGCGGTCCGTGGTGGTCGCCATTTCCGCCTGGTCCCTGCCGCTGCTCTTCTGCGTCCCGGTCTTCTCCCGCGATGTCTACGCCTACACAGGCCAGGGCAGGCTGGTGCAGGAAGGCCAGAACCCCTACCAAGTGGGCATCTCCACCCTCAGCAACTGGTTTTCCCTCGGCGCCGACCCCGCCTGGGCGGAAAACCGGACACCCTACGGCCCGTACTTCCTGTGGCTGGCCCGGGGAGTGGTGGGCCTCACCGGGGCCCAGCCCGACATCTCCGTCCTGCTCTTCCGCCTCCTCGCCGGCGCCGGCGTGCTGCTCTGCGTCATCTACGTGCCCAAACTCGCGGAACTGCACGGCATCAACGGGGCCCGGGCCCTGTGGATCGCCGTCGCCAATCCGCTGTTCCTGATCAGCTTCATCGCCAGCGCGCACAACGACGCCCTGATGGTGGGCCTGGCGGTCGCCGGGGTGTACTTCGCGGCCACCCGCCGCTACATCCTGGGGATCCTCCTGGTCACGGCATCAATCGGGATCAAACCCATCACCGTGCTCCTGCTGCCCTTCATCGGCGTGATGTGGGCAGGCCCGTCCGCTTCGTGGCCCCGCAGGTTCCTCATTTGGGCCGCGACGGCGGGCATCAGCTTCGGTGTGCTGCTCGTTAGCGGCATCCCTTACAACCTCGGGATCGGCTGGACCTGGGCCATCATGGACCCCACCCCCGGCTACACGGGATACTCACCGTCCGGCTTCCTGGGCCAGCAGGTGGAGATGCTCGCCAACGCGCTCGGCCTTCCCGGCGGAACACTCGCCACCTGGCTGAGGACCGGCATGAAATGGGCAGCCATCGCCCTGGTCCTGCTGCTGATGTTCCGCGGCGATTACGCGCGGGCGGTGCGCCGGCTGGCCCTGGCGTTCACCGCCGTCGTGATGCTCTCACCCATCATCCAGCCCTGGTACATCCTGTGGTTCCTGCCGTTCCTGGCGGTCACCGGCATCCGCGACGACTGGCAGATCCGCTCGCTGTATGTGGGCGTGACGTTCTTTGTGGTGTTCGGCGCCCAGGACCAGCTCTCGGTGTGGAGCTTCGTGGAGCTTCCCATCGACGCCTCCACGCTGGCCTTCTTCACCGCGCTCGCCTTCACGTTCTACCTTTTATTCCTCGACGTGCATACACGGAAGCTGCTCATCGAGGGCAAACCGCTGGACCTCGCGAAGCGGGGCTGGCAATGGGCCGTTGAGCGCAGGGCGTCCCGGGTAAGCTAGGCCCGCGCGCTGACAGGCGCGGTGGTCTTTCGGCCCAGTTCGGCCGTGCGTTTCACCGACCACCACAGCAGGACCACCAGGAGCACGTTCCGTGTGGTGAGGATGGCAGCCATAACCGGATGGGCATGTATCAGGGGCGTATAGAACAGCGGGTAGATCACAAACGTGGTCATGGCGATACCCATGAGCAGGGCGGCGGGGACCTTCCAGCGGTCCCAGTCGTGGGTGAGGCCGGCGATGATCACCGGGGCGAGCCAGATGATGAACTGCGGCGACCCGACCTTGTTGAACACGATGAATGCCGTGACCATCATCAGCGCGCCCTCAAGGAACAGCTCCTCCCGCTCGGCACCGCGGTTCAGCGCCCGGACAAGGAGAACGGCGGCAGCCACCGCTGCAAGGATGAGCAGCGGCTGCATCAGGAAAGCGGCCGTGGACGCGCCCGGGCCATAGACCTCGGTGGAGTTGATGGCAGTGTTGTCCGCCATCTTTGATCCGGCGATGTTCAACACGCTCAGCCAGACCCATGGCGTCGAGAACGTCGCTTCAAGCTGCATCCCGCGCTCGCCCTGGTTCAGGAGGAAATCCATGATGTGAGGGAGGCCGCCGGACAGCCACGTTCCAGCGGTCACGACGGCGGTGACCACAATGCCCGACAGGACAACCTGGATGCGCTTTCGGCTGGCGATCACGATGGGCGCCAGGACCGCAGCAGGCCACACTTTGATCCACGTCGCGATGCTGAGCAGGACGCCCGCCACCACCGGCCGCTGCGCCGCATACAGCAGGGCGATCAGGACGATCGGGGCGGTGATGCCTTCCACCCGCGCAAAGCTGAGGTATCCCATGAAGACGGTGAAGAACAGCCACCACCAGGCCGGAGCGATGCCGCTGGCCTTGCGCGGGCCGCGGGTCAGGAAGACCAGGCCGACGGCGTCGAGCGCCGTGATGATCAGGAACCACACCAGCAGGTACAGCCCGGGCCCGGCGATATTCGCCAGGAAGATGGGCAGCTGCGCCAGCACCGGGTACACCCAGGGGCTGATCTTCCCGTTCAGGTCCGCGGGGTTGTAGCCGTCCAGCGCCCACTGCCGGTACTGCTCGGTGTCGCTGAAGGTGTCGCCGTGCAGGAAGAAGGACGCCATCCACCCCAGGAAGTAGAGATGCACGACGGCGAATCCCCACCAGACGCTGGACGGGCGGGCGAACCAGTCCACGGCCTTGGCGGGAAGGACCTTGCTGCGGACGGTCACCAGGCGGTCAAAGAACCTCGTGGAAATTTCAGGACTCCTTGAACGCGGGGGCGGCGGCCGGGGCCTTCTTGCCCAGCGAGTACAGCCGGCGGACGCTCCACAGGAACAGGACCACCAGCAGGACGTTGCGGACGGTGAGCACCGCGGCCATCCAGGGGTTGTTGTGGCTGAGGTCGTCATAGAACAGCGGGTAGATGAAGTACGTGGCCACGGCAATAACAATCAGCATCACCGCCGGCACGCGCCAGTCCCGCCAGCTGTGCGCGAGGCCGACGGCCACCGCGGGCGCGAGCCACACCATGAACTGGGGCGACCCCACCTTGTTGAACACGACGAACGCCGTGGCGAGGGTGAGGGCACCGGCCAGGAGCAGCTCGGTGCGGTCCACGCCGCCGCTGACCTTGTGCTGGTTCCCGTTATGAAGCGCCCAGAAGGTCAGGCCGGCCACCAGCAGCGCGGCGAGGATGAGCAGCGGCTGCATCAGGACGGACATAACCTCTGTGCCGGGGCCATCCACCTGCATGGAGTTGATGTCCGTGTTCATGTACATCCGCGAACCGCCGACGTTCAGGACGGACAGCCACAGCCACGGCGTGGTGAAGGTGGCTTCCAGCTGCATGCCCCGGTCGCCCTGCTGGGTCAGGAAGTTCAGCAACTTGGGGACGCTACCCACTGCCGCAGCCAGCGCGACGACTCCCGCCGTCGTCGTAATTCCTGCCAGGACCACCAGCAGTCGGTTCCGGACGACGGCGAAGAGGGCCAGCATGACGGCGGCCGGCCAGACCTTCACCCAGGTGCCGATGGCGAGCAGGACGGAGGCGATGAAGGGCCGGTTCACTCCGTAGGCAAGGGCGACGAGCACCAGCGGGGCGGTGAGCCCGTCAACCCGGGCGAAGCCGAGCCAGCCCATGAGGAACGTGAAGGCAAGCCACCACCAGCCGGCGGGGATGGCACTGGCGGCGCGGCCGCGGTCGGTCAGTTTGAGGAGCGCCCAGCCGTTGAGGAGGGTGGTCATCAGGACCCAGAGGAAGAAGAACGGTCCCGGGCCGGCGATCCCGGCGATTGCCATCGGGATGAGCGCCAGGATGGGGTAGACCCACGGGCTGGGGCCGCCGGTGAGGTTGGCGTCGTCGAAGCCCGCCATGGCCCAGTCCCGGTAGATGAAGGTGTCGCTGAACGCTTCGCCGCGCAGGGAGAGGGAGGCGGCGAAGATCAGGAAGACGAGGTGCACCACGATGTAGCCGCCCAGGAGGCCGCGTCCCGTGTTCAACCGGGCCCCCACCGGTGCCGGAAGGATGACGTTTCGGATCCTGGTCAGGTTGCCGAGGAGAGCGTCCGTGGAAATGGCGGGATCCTTGTCAGTTGGCACGCAGGTTTTGGCGCAGGTGTAAGCTGCCGCGTGGCGGTGTTCAGTGGCATCGGAGCCGGCTGAAATCAGCGTCCGCCCCGGGTTTAACTCTAGTTGACGGCCCGAGGGGGCTCTAATCAGCAGGGCAGGGAAAACGCTGTCCGCGCCCTGACCTGCGGACTTTATCTAAAGTTGCTGGTGTGTCCTTGCCCATGCACCATTGACGGAGGCGCTATGGCGCCTTACCTCATCTGCAGCCTGGGGGAGCGCAGTTGACGGGTCCAACCCCTTACCCCTCGATCCATAAGGCTTTACCCATGAACTTCCCGCTCACCCTGACCATCGCTGACCGCCAGAGCATGGACAGCGAACTCGACGCCGCCGTCTCCGCCGCCAAGGCTCACGCCCTTGCCGACAGGAGCCGCGGCATCCTGGTCACGCGGCACGCCGCCAACAAGTTCACGGTCGCACTGAGCGAGACCGTGCCCTTCGGCCTCACGCGGGAACACCAGGCCTGGTAGGCCTTTCCCCTTTTATGCCAGGCGGCCTAACCGCCGGAACTGTCGCTGTCCCCTGAGACCCGGCCGCTCTTTTGCTGCAGCCGGTCGATGTGCTTCGACGCCTCGGCCTTGCTCAGGTCTGCCGGCAGTTCTTCCCCCGCTTCGCGGGCCAGCGTATCGAGGTAGCTGCGCTGCGCCGCCGTCATGGGTTCGTCCCCGGTCACCCAGTCCTCGGGGTCGCGGTTCAGGCCTGCGTCCGGTTCCGGCGTGGGGCTGCCAAGGGTTTCCTTGTTCTCGCTCATGCCTGAGAGTCTAGGCCTGTCTAGGCCCCGTGGCGTCACGCCGGGCATGCTGTTAGGTACGGCGCGACGGCGGGCCCCGGGATCTCGGGGTTTCATCGCCAGGCGTGGCCCAGAAGGGTGCTGTGCGTGACACGGGCCAGTCGAAGAGATGGTTTCGGGCGGCCGCCTTCCGCCTGCCGTCCAGACTGGCCCAGTTTTAGCCCGCTCGGGGTGGCGGGACGGCCGGGCTGCTTGGTCCAGGGCGCCAAAACTGGGCCAGTGTGGGCCTGTCTTTGCCTCATCCCCCTCCCGGGGGTGGTGACCTGCTGGATAGCGCTTGCCCATTGACGTAACCGGCATCACGTCCTAAACTTGTGAATCGATTCAAAGCGCCGGACGGGTCCGGTTCCTTGCCAATGAAGCCGAAGGACGCAAGACATGAGCACTATCCCAACCAGCGTTGTCCGCCCCAGCCGCGGGATCGGGACCGGAGGGCGCGACCCGCGGAAGGCCGCGATGAGCGGATGGATCGGCAGCGCCCTCGAGTATTACGACTTCGCGCTGTACTCCCTGGCCGCAACCCTGATTTTCCCCACCATTTTCTTCCCGTCAGAGAACCCGACCGTCGGCATCATCGCCTCGCTCGCCACCTACGCCGTCGGCTACGTCTCACGTCCTATCGGCGCCGTTGTCCTGGGCGCCTATGGTGACCGGCACGGCCGCAAGAGCGTCCTGGTCTTCGCCATGCTGCTCATGGGTTTTGCCACCTTCGCCGTCGGACTCCTGCCCACCTACGGCCAGGTCGGCCTCCTGGCCCCCGTCTTGCTGGTTGTCCTCCGCCTCATTCAGGGGTTCGCCGTCGCCGGTGAGCTCGGCGGTGCCAGCGCCATGATCGTTGAACACTCCCCGGACGCGAAGCGCGGCTTCTTTGCGAGCTTCAGCCTGCAGGGCACGCAGGTGGGCTCCATTCTTGCGACGGCGGTCCTGCTTCCGCTCGCCGCGCTCCTTCCCGCCGACCAGTTCGGCACTTGGGGCTGGCGCGTCCCCTTCCTGCTCAGCGCCCTGGTGATCCTGGCCGGCTACGTCATCCGCCGGCGCGTGCAGGAGCCGCCCGCCTACGCCGCGCAAGCTGACAACACTGCCGCGAAGCAGCGTTTCCCGCTTCTTGAGCTGCTCCGCACCCGCCCGGGCGTCCTGATCCGCTGCATCGCCATGACCTTCACGAACGTCATCGGCATGGCCACGCTGATCTTTGGCGTCTCCTACGCCACCCAGCCGGGGTACGGCAACGGCTTCACCAGCAGCGAGTTCCTGTGGGTGACGCTGGTGGCCAACATCGCGGCCGTGGTCACCATCCCGCTTTTCGGCGCGCTCTCCGACCGGATGGGCCGGCGGACGCTGATGGCAGCAGGCGGGATCGCGGGCGGCCTCCTGGTCCCGGGCTACCTGTGGGCCATTGAGCAGGGCAGCCTGCCGCTGGTCTTCGTCTGCGTCGTGATAGTGCAGGGCATCTTCTTCCAGATGTGGAACGCCACCTTCGCCACCTTCTTCCAGGAGCAGTTCCCCATGCGGATCCGCGTGACCGGCTTCGCCGTCTCGCAGAACATCGGCCTGATGATCGCCTCATTCTTCCCGAGCATCTTCACCGCGATCGCCCCTCCCGGCTCGGCGAACATCCCGCTGACCATCGGGCTCGTGACGCTCGGCATCTGCGTCGTCTCCACGGTGGCCACCCTGATGTCTACCGACACGAAGGGCAAATCGCTCGAGGACCTCGAGGTGGGCAAAGCCTGACCGGCCTTCTGCCCCCGGCTGATTTAGCTGGAACGGCCGCCATTCGCTGTAACGGAACAGTGAATGCGGGCCTTTCCCACGAAATGGCGCTCACCCCACCCTCGAACTCGTAATGTATAGATGTATACAAGTATGATTCTGGTGGAGGTTCACCCAAATGCCAGAGACACCCGCCAGGAACACCGGCGCCCATTTCGTGTATTCAGAGCTCAAGCGACAGATCCTGACCCTTGAGCTGAAGCCGGGGGAGCGGATCTACGAGCCCGCGATGGCCGCCGCGTTGCAGGTCAGCCGCACCCCGCTACGCGAAGCGATCAGGCGGCTGATCTCCGAAAGCCTGCTCGAGCAACAGCCCACCGGCGGCGTGCTGGTGCCCACGCTGGACGAGGCAGCGATTTCCGAACTCTACGAGGTCCGTGCGGCCATGGAATCCCTCATGGCGCGCAACGCGTGCCTCAAGGCCACAGCGGCGGACATCGAGGAGCTCCGCGGCATCCTTGCCCGCAACGCGGCGGTGGTGGAGTTCGCCGATGACGCCATGCAGCAAGGCATTGCACTGCACTCCAAGATCGCCCGGATTGCCGGAAACTCGTGGGCGCGGCGCTTCCACGACCAGATCTCCAGCCAGATGGAAAGGTACCGCCACTTCACCAACAGCACCCGCGAACGCAGGGAGCAGGCACTCGCCCAGCACCGGACCCTCGTGGCTGCCATTGCCGCCGGAGACGCTGAAAAGGCCGCACAAATGGCCTTCGACCACGTCCTCGGGGCACGGGACGCAGCCGTACGCGCAATCGCCGGCAGCAGTACCACCGCATGATTGGTGAACTGGGACGCCGCTCCGCCACTGCCCTCCTCCTGCACTCCGCCCTCATCCAGGCTGTGACCTTCCTGGTAAGGCCCGCCGCCACCTACCGTGCCCTGGAGCTGGACGTTCCCGGCTTCGCCCTGGGCCTCCTCGCGGCAAGCTACGCCGTCTTCCCCCTGCTGCTCGCGGTGCCCACCGGGGGACTCGTGGACCGCCTGGGCGAACGCAGGCTCATGGCCTTCGGGTCCGCCGTCGTCCTTGCCTGCTCCGCGTTCCTGCTGCTCTGGGGCTCGTCGATTGTTGCCCTGGTGATTGGCACGGCCCTCCTTGGCGCCGGCCAGCTTGCCTGCGTGGTGGGACAGCAGGCCGTCGTGGCCAACAACGCTGCTTCGACCCGGCTGGACTCCGCTTTCGGGTACCTGACGTTCGCGGCGTCCCTGGGCCAGGCCCTGGGACCGCTGGCGATTTCCCTGGTGGGAGGCGCGTCCATCCACCCCGACACCCAGGCGATCTTCCTCCTTTCCGTCTGCATGAGCCTGGTCCTCTTCCTCGACACCTTCCTCATTGCGGCGAAGGTGAGCGCCGGGAGAAGGGCAACAGCACAGGCCGGCAGTGCAGGCAGCGCCCTGTCGCTGCTGAAGAGCCCCGGGGTTGCCCGCGCCCTCGCCACCAGTGCCACCGTCCTCGCCGTGGTGGACCTGACCATGGTCTACCTCCCGGCACTGGGCACCGACCGAGGACTCACCGCGGCCACCGTGGGCGCCATGCTGACCGTCCGGGCTCTGTTCTCGATGATTTCCCGGCTCCTGCTCGGCCAGGTGGCGCGGAGGACCGGCCGCCTGCGGCTGCTGGTCGTGAGCCTTGCCCTGTCGACTGTTGCGCTCGCCGTCGCGGCGATCCCCATGCCGGCCTGGCTGCTGTTTGTCGTCATGGCCCTGCTTGGACTCGGGCTTGGCATCGGGCAGCCGCTCACCATGTCCTGGCTCTCGTCGCAGGCACCGGAGGGCCAGCGTGGTCGCGCGCTGGCCCTCCGGCTGGCCGGCAACAGGGTGGGTCAGGTGGTCCTGCCCAGCGCGATCGGCGTTGTTGCGGCCGGGCTGGGAGCGGCGGGCGTCTTCCTTGCCTCTGCCGTGGTGGTGGGCGGAACCATGGTGCTGCTGCGCGGCGTCGAGCTCGACAGTTAGAGCCCGGCCCACTGACCCGGCTTACCTCCTCGGCGCCCCGCTTCCTGCCCCAGAGCGGCTCCAGTCCGCTGAGTTCTTCCTCGGTGGCGTGGCGGAACGGGGGAACAGCCGGCGCAGGGGGCTCCTGGCGTCCCTGCCCGCGCGTGGCCACGAGGCTGGCCAGGATAGAGACCGCAAGAATGGTGATAATTACGGCCAGGGAAACCGGCGTCGGGATGTAGTAGATGTCGATCTTCAGCGCCATCTTGATGCCGACCCACACGAGCACCAGCGCCAGCCCCGTCTTCAGGTACACAAACCTGTGGATGAGGTCCGCCAGCAGGAAGTACATGGCGCGGAGACCGAGGATGGCGAAGGCGTTCGCGGTGAAGACGAGGAAGACCTCGTCCGTGACCGCGAAGATGGCCGGGATCGAGTCGACGGCGAAAATGATGTCAGTGACCTCCACCAGGACAAGGACCGCCAGCAGGGGTGTGGCCAGCAGGAGTCCGTTCCTCCTGATTAGGAATCTCTGGCCGTGGAAAGCGTCGGTCATCGGAACGTAGCGTCGGAACAGCTTCAGCGCACGGGACTTGGCAGGGTCAATGTGCTCGTCGCGCTGCTTGAGCATCCGGTACCCCGTGACCAGCAGGAAAGCGGCAAAAAGGTACAGGACCCAGCCGGCACTGGCGATGATGGCCGATCCGGCAGCAATAAACAGGCCCCGGAAGACCAGCGCCCCCAGGACGCCCAGGAAGAGGACGCGGTGCTGGTACTCGCGCGGAACCGCAAAAAACGTGAAGATGATCGCCCAGACAAAAACGTTGTCCACGGCCAGGGACTTTTCAATCAGATACCCGGCGAAGTACTGCTGCCCGAACTCGGCGCCGTACAGGAACCAGACCACACAGCCGAACGCCACGCCGAAGAGCACCCACACTCCGGACCACATTGCGGCTTCACGGACAGAGATAACGTGCGCGTGCCGGTGGGCGACGAGGTCCACGACGAGCATGACGAGGATGAATCCGACGACAGCGAACCACATCCACAAGGGGACATCCATGGAGCACCTGCTTCCAGTCAGTAGTTACCAACTGGAGGTCTCTCCCGGCCATTGCCTGGCCTGTTCACCGGAAGGCGCTGGGGCCTCCGTACTGACGATGAACGGGGGTCGGGGATACTCCCCTCCGGAAAAACAGGTTAAACAATCCACTACCGGCTTGGCAACGGTTCGCGGCGGATTTATTGAGCGCCGGTCGGGGCGGCGGCACAAGCGGCTACGGCAGCCGGGACGGGCGCAGGAGGCTCGCGTCGCCGGCCTGTGAGGGTTCCAGCGGAACGGGGCTGGCCAGCACAGCGGGCCCGCTGTGCAGGAATCCACCGGACAGGGCACGGCAGCGGATTCCGCCGCGGCCCCGCATCGCCGCATGGGCGCCCGGTGCGAGCATCCCGTCCATCCATGCGCACGGCTGGGCATGCCGCCCGCCGTGGAAGCGCACCACGTCCCCGCCGGACTCTATCGCGAAGTCCTGGCCCAGCAACGGGGCCAGCTGCGCCCCGCGCAGCACCACGTTGCGCCGCGTCAGCAGGGGATCGAACGGCCCCGCGCCCAGCTCGGCCGCGATCGCTTCGAGGGATTCGACGGCGAACAGGGTCACCGCGGCGTCCATGTGCGCCGCCTTGCCGAAGAACCGGTCGCCCACGATGCCCTTGCCGGCCACCACCTCCGCCTCCGGAGCATCCGTGGTGGGCACGTCCGCGGCACCGTCGCGCGCCCGGCCGAAGTAGGCGTGCGCGGGGGAGATGAGCAGGTGGAGGATTTCGACGTCGTAGCGGTACGCGGGCCCGGGCTCAAACACCGGCTCAGGCGTCGACATACGCTGCCAGGTGCTTTCCCGTAAGTGTGGCCCGCCCGGCCACAAGATCACCCGGCGTGCCCTCGAAGACGATCGTGCCGCCGTCGTGCCCTGCCCCGGGGCCGATGTCGATGATCCAGTCCGCGTGCGCCATCACCGCCTGGTGGTGTTCGATGACGATGACGGACTTTCCAGAGTCAACCAGCCGGTCCAGCAGCCCCAGCAGCTGCTCGACGTCGGCCAGGTGCAGGCCGACGGTGGGCTCATCCAGGATGTAGACTTCCCCAGCGTCGGCCATCTGCGTGGCCAGCTTGAGCCGCTGGCGCTCGCCGCCGGACAGGGTGGTCAGCGGCTGGCCGAGGGAGATGTAGCCGAGGCCCACGTCCGCAAGGCGCTCGAGGATCTTGTGCGCCGCCGGCGTCTTGGCCTCGCCCTCGGCGAAGTAGGTCAGCGCTGCTTCCACCGACATGTCCAGCACATCCGCGATGTTTTGCCCGCCCAGCGTGTACTCGAGGACCGCGGCCTCGAACCTGCGCCCCTCGCAGTCCTCGCAGGTGGACTCCACCGTGGCCATCACACCGAGCTCGGTGAAGATCACGCCGGCGCCGTTGCAGGTGGGGCAGGCGCCCTCGGAGTTGGAGCTGAAGAGCGCAGGCTTCACGCCGTTGGCCTTCGCGAAGGCCTTGCGGACCGGCTCCAGGAGGCCTGTGTAGGTGGCCGGGTTGCTGCGCCGGGACCCCTTGATGGCGCCCTGGTCAATGACGATGACGCCTTCCCGCTTGGCCAGTGAGCCGTGGATCAGCGAGCTCTTTCCGGACCCGGCCACGCCCGTCACCACGCACAGCACGCCCAGCGGCACATCGACGTCGACGTTGCGCAGGTTGTTGGTCGAGGCGCCGCGGACCTCCAGCGCCCCGGTTGCAGACCTGACCGCGTCCTTCAGCCGGGCCCTGTCGTCCAGGTGCCGGCCCGTAATGGTGCCGCTGGAACGTAGCCCGTCCACGTCGCCCTCGAAGACGATCTCGCCGCCACCGGTTCCGGCGCCGGGGCCGAGGTCGACGACGTGGTCGGCGATGGCGATCATCTCCGGTTTGTGCTCCACCACCAGGACGGTGTTGCCTTTGTCCCGCAGCTGCAGCAGGAGGGTGTTCATCCGCTCGATGTCATGCGGATGCAGGCCGATGCTGGGCTCATCGAAGACATAGGTGACGTCGGTGAGCGAGGAGCCCAGGTGGCGGATCATCTTGGTGCGCTGGGCTTCCCCGCCGGAAAGCGTGCCGGCCGGGCGGTCCAGGGAGAGGTAGCCGAGGCCGATTCCGGCGAAGGAATCAAGCAGGTCCCGCAGCCCGACAAGGAGCGGCCGGACGGAGGGTTCGTCGAGGTCCCTGATCCAGTGCGCGAGGTCGGAAATCTGCATGGTGCACAGGTCCGCGATGTTCTTGCCGTTGATCCGCGAGTTGAGCACCTCCGGCGTCAGCCGGGTTCCGCCGCAGTCCGGGCACACCGCGAACGTGACGGCGCGCTCCACGAAACGCTTCACGTGCGGCTGCATCGCTTCGACGTCCTTGGACAGCATGGACTTCTGGATCTTCGGGATGATGCCTTCGAAGGTGAGGTTGACGCCCTCCACCTTGATCTTGGTGGGTTCGGCGTACAGCATCGTGTCCAGCTGCTTTGCGGTGAACTTCGCAATGGGCTTGTCCATCGGCAGGCCCATGCCCTCGAAAAGTCGCCCGTACCAGCCGTCCATGGAGTAGCCGGGCACGGTGAGGGCACCTTCGTTCAGGGATTTGGAGTCGTCATAGAGGGCGGTCCGGTCGATGTCGCTGATGTTGCCCATGCCCTCGCACCGCGGGCACATGCCGCCCAGGTAGGTCACCTGCCGGACCACATTTTTCTCCACCCGGCCGCCCTTTTCGGTGCTCATGATGCCGCTGGCCTTGCGGGTCGGGACGTTGAAGGAGAAAGCGGTGGGTGGGCCGACGTAGGGCTGGCCCAGGCGGCTGAACAGGATCCGCAGCATGGCGTTGGCGTCCGTGGCGGTTCCAACGGTGGAGCGGGGGTTGGCGCCCATCCGCTCCTGGTCCACGATGATCGCCGTCGTCAGCCCTTCGAGCCGGTCCACGTCCGGGCGGGCGAGGCTGGGCATGAACCCCTGCACAAAAGCGCTGTACGTTTCGTTGATCATCCGCTGCGATTCGGCGGCGATGGTCGCGAACACCAGCGAGCTCTTGCCCGAACCGGACACGCCGGTGAACACGGTCAACCGGCGCTTGGGCAGTTCCAGGCTCACGTCCTTCAGGTTGTTTTCCCGGGCGCCCTGGACGCGGATCAAGTCGTGGCTGTCGGCGGGGTGCAGAACTGTTGGTCCCGAATCGTTGCGGGTGTCCGTACTCGTGTCCGTGCTCATCGGGTCTCCGGTTCTGTTGCTTATGGCTGCTGGTTGATGCGGACGGTGTTGCCGGCGGGGTCGCGGAAGGCGCAGTCGCGGATGCCGTAGGGCTGGTCGATGGGTTCCTGGACGACGTCGGCCCCGCTCGCCTCGACCTTGGCGAAGGCGGCGTCCACGTCGGGGGAGGAGAGGACCACGGTGGCGAAGGTGCCCTTGGCCATCATTTCGGTGATGGTGCGGCGCTCGTCGTCGGTGACGCCGGGGTCCGCGGCGGGCGGGTAGAGGACGATGGAGACGTCCTTCTGGTCCGCCGGCCCAACGGTGACCCAGCGCATGGTGCCGCGGCCAACGTCGTTGCGGACCTCGAAGCCCAGGGCGTCGCGGTAGAACGCGATGGAGGCGTCCGGATCGGTGTGCGGAAGGAAGCTGGAGGAGATGAAGATGCTCATGCCAGTCATGCTAGTAATGCCTCGGCGGCCGATGCTTCTCGATTCCTGACCGGTCTTGAGACCTGTTTTTCAACGCACGCGGGGATGCCCGCCGTCGAGCGTTCCGCCTCCTGCTTGTAGACGCTGGGCGGCATCCCCACCAGTTCACTGAAGCGGGTGCTGAAGGTGCCCAGCGAGGAGCAGCCGACGGCGAAGCACACCTCAGTGACGGAGAGGTCACCTTTGCGGAGGAGCGCCATGGCGCGTTCGATCCGCCGGGTCATCAGGTAGCTGTAGGGCGATTCGCCGTAGGCGAGCTTGAAGCGGCGGCTGAAATGGCCGGCGGACATGTGGACGTCCCGGGCGAGGGATTCGACGTCGAGCGGCTGGGCGTACTCCCTGTCGATCCGGTCCTTGACGCGCCGAAGCCCGGTCAGTTCGCGGAGGTACGGATCGGCGGGAGGACTGCTGGTCACAGCTTCGATCGTGCTACGCGGTGGTGGAGTTGTCCAGACGTGCGCGAGATCACCGTCCACCGCGCAGGATCCGCGTCTTTACGCAGGATATGATTATCCCGCCAGCTGGTAGTCCTCGCCCGAACAGGGCTCGAGCAAACGCAGCGTCAGGCAAAACAAACACTTATTCACCATCATTACCCCTGCCCAATTGTTGTGCGCGGGTACCACCTTGAAAGGAAGCCATGGAACTGCTGTGGGAAATCGCCGGCTGGGCAGGGGCGGTTGCGATTCTCAGTGCATATCTGTCAGTTTCCATGGGTTGGATGAAGGCAGGCAAGAGCTTCCAGACAGCGAACCTGTTCGGCTCCGTTGCCTTCATTATCAACGGCTCGGTCCACGGTGCCTGGCCTTCCGTGGTGACGAACGTGGCCTGGTTCCTGATTTCCGCAATCGCCCTGGTGCGGATGCGCGCGACACAGCCGGCGGCTGCTCCTGTTGAAGAGCCGCAGGTGCAGTACCCCGGTGTCCCGGACACCACCGGGCAGATGGCTGTTGTCGAGGTGCTGACCGGCTCCATCCCCGTGGTCGCTCCCCGGCCCGCCGCCGCCCCGGCACCCGCCGTTGCCGCCATGGCCCCCGCGGCCTGTTCGGCACCTGTCTTGGCAGAGAAGCAGCGGCTGGCCGTCTAGGGCCCCTTACCGCAACGGGCCGGCATTCCTTCGGGATGCCGGCCCGTTTTGTTTGGGTGTGACTCTTCGTTACTTCCCGGGGGTGTTGCATGGGTCACAAGCATTTGCTTCTTCGGCGCACTCCTGACAAACCTTGCATCACATCTTTTACTCAGCGCTTGTCAGCGCGTGCCCAATGGAGGGACACCACCCATGACTGACGTTCTCTGGTTTTCTGACCTCGGCCTGTCCGACCTCGACCAGGTCGGCGGCAAGAACGCCTCGCTCGGAGAAATGGTCCGCAACCTTGCCTCGGCAGGGGTGAAAGTGCCGGGCGGTTTCGCTACGACGGCCGACGCCTACAGAAGGTTCCTTGGCGAATCCGGCCTCGACGCGCAGATCGAAAAAATCCTCGAAGGCCTGGACAGCGGCGACGTGGCCGCCCTGGCCTCCGCGGGAAAGCAGATCCGCGACCTGATCCGCGAGACCCCCTTCCCGGCCGGGTTCGAGGAGGCAATCCGCTCTGCGTACACCCGCCTCACGGACGAGCACGACGGCGACGTGTCCTGGGCCGTGCGCTCCAGCGCCACCGCCGAGGACCTGCCCGACGCCTCCTTCGCCGGACAGCAGGAAACCTTCCTGAACATCCGCGGCATCGACAACATCCTGCTCGCCATCAAGGACGTCTTCGCGTCGCTCTACAACGACCGGGCCATCGCCTACCGCGTCCACCACGGCTTCACCCACTCGGAAGTGGCACTGTCCGCGGGCGTGCAGCGCATGGTCCGTTCCGACGTCGGCGCTTCCGGCGTAATGTTCACGATGGACACCGAGACCGGCTTCAACGACGCCGTCTTCATCACCTCGTCCTACGGCCTCGGCGAGGCCGTGGTCCAGGGCGCCGTCAACCCGGACGAGTTCTACGTGCACAAGCCCGCCCTGGCAGCCGGCCGGCCGGCAGTCCTCAAGCGCGGACTCGGTGAAAAGGCCGTGCAGATGAAGTACACGGAGTCCGAGGAAGTCGGCAAGACCGTGGACTTCGTCCCCGTGCCGGCGGACCTGCGCCGCCGTTTCAGCCTGACCGACGCCGAGGTCGAGCAGCTCGCCCGCCACGCCCTGGCCATCGAAGCGCACTACGGCCGCCCGATGGACATCGAATGGGGCAAGGACGGCGTGGACGGGGAGCTCTACATCCTCCAGGCCCGCCCGGAAACCGTCGAGTCCCGGAAGGCCTCCGGCACCGTCTCCCGCTACACCCTCACCGAGCGTTCCTCTGTCCTGGCCGAGGGCCGGGCCATCGGCCAGCGGATCGGCGCCGGCCAGGTGCGCGTGCTCACCTCCATCGATCAGATGGCCTCCTTCCAGGAGGGTGACGTGCTGGTGGCGAACATGACCGACCCGGACTGGGAACCGATCATGAAGAAGGCAGCAGCGATCGTCACGGACCGCGGCGGACGCACCTGCCACGCCGCGATCATCGCCCGCGAACTCGGGATCCCCGCCGTCGTCGGCACCGGCAACGCCTCCAGGGTGCTCAAGGACGGCATCCCGGTCACCGTGTCTTGCGCCGAAGGTGAAGCCGGCTTCGTGTACGAGGGGCTGCTGGAGTACACCCTGCACGAGACGAGCCTCGAGACCATGCCGCCGGCGCCGGTCAAGATCATGATGAACGTGGGCACCCCCGAGCAGGCCTTCAGCTTCGCCCGGCTCCCCAACCACGGTGTGGGCCTGGCCCGCCTGGAGTTCATCATCAACCGCCAGATCGGCATCCACCCCAACGCCCTGCTGGCCGTGGCCGGGGAGATCGAACGCCCGGCTTCCCTCTCGGACTACACCGTGCGCCAGATCCGTGACCTGACCGCCGCCTACGACGGGCCGCGGGACTTCTACGTCAAGCGCCTGGCCGAGGGCATCTCGACCATCGCTGCCGCCTTCGCCCCGGAGCCGGTCATCATCCGGCTCTCGGACTTCAAGTCCAACGAGTACGCCAACCTGGTGGGCGGGCCGGCGTTCGAGCCGTCCGAGGAGAACCCGATGATCGGGTACCGCGGCGCGTCCCGCTACCTCTCGGAATCCTTCCGCCAGGCGTTCGAGCTGGAGTGCGAAGCCCTCAAGTACGTGCGCAACGAAATGGGCCTGACCAACATCAAGCTCATGGTTCCCTTCGTCCGCACCCTGGACGAGGCCCGCGGCGTCACCGAGCTGCTCGCCGCCAACGGGCTGACCCGCGGCGAGGACGGGCTGGAGATCGTGATGATGTGCGAGCTTCCGGCCAACGCCCTGCTTGCCGACGAGTTCCTCGGCTACTTCGACGGCTTCTCCATCGGCTCCAACGACCTGACCCAGCTCACCCTGGGCCTGGACCGCGACTCGGCGCTGGTGGCCGAAGGCTTCGACGAGCGGAACCCCGCCGTCACCAGGCTCCTCGAGCTCGCCATCGGCGCCTGCCGGGCCAACGGCAAGTACGTCGGGATCTGCGGCCAGGGCCCCAGCGACCACCCGGACTTCGCCGAATGGCTCCTGAAGCAGGGCATCAGCTCCATCTCGCTGAACCCCGATGCCGTCACCGAAACCTGGCTGCGGCTGGCCAAGTCCGGCGACCGCACAAAGGTCTAATGGCGGACCAGCACCCGGCAGGCACTGTGGGGGCGGGCAACCCGTCCGCCCCCACGGTGTTCTTCCTTTCCGACAGCACCGGCATCACCGCCGAAACACTTGGCAATACCTTGCTGACCCAATTCCCCGGGCAGCCCCTGGAACGCCGGACCATCCCGTTCATCACCAGCGTGGAGCAGGCGCACGAGGTAGTTGGCGTCATCAACCAGCTCGCCGACACCGGGCCGCGGCCAATCGTCTTTTCGACGGCGGTCGGGCAGGACATCCGTGCCGTCCTCGCCCGCAGCCGCGGGCACTTCTTCGACCTGTTCGGTGCGCACATCGGCCAGCTGGAACAGGCCCTGCACGCCTCCGCCAGCGGACAGCCCGGGCAGGCCCACGGCGTGGGCGACGCGGTCCGCTACCAGTCGCGGATGGCCGCGGTCGAGTACGCGATCGAGCACGACGACGGCCAGTCGCTGCGTGCGCTGGAACGCGCCGAACTGATCCTGATCGCCCCGTCACGCTGCGGGAAAACCCCCACCACCATGTACCTGGCGCTGCAGCACGGCATTCTCGCTGCCAACTTCCCGCTGGTGGAGGAGGACTTCGCGACCCTGTCCCTGCCCAAGCCGTTGCTGCCGTTCGCGCACAAGTGCTTCGGGCTGACCTCGCAGCCCGTCAGGCTGAGCCAGATCCGCCAGGAGCGCCGGCCCGGCAGTGATTACGCGTCCCTGACGCAGTGCACTTTCGAGCTGCGCAACGCCGAGGACATGTACCGGGCCAACAACGTACCGTTCGTGAACTCGGCGTCCATGTCGGTCGAGGAGATTTCAGCCACCGTCCTGCAGCGGATGAACCTGCACCACTGACTGCGCGCACCCCAGCAGCCCACGCAAGACTACGACGGCGGCACGCGGCCCTTGGTTTCAAGGGCAGGGTGCCGCCGTCGCTCTTTTGCCGCCCTTAGTACTCCAGCAGGGAGACGTCGCGGACGGCGCCCTTGTCCGCTGAGGTGGCCATGGCGGCGTAAGCGCGCAGCGCGGCGGACACCTGCCGTTCCCGGTCCTTGGGCCTGTAGCCGCCGTTGACCAGCAGCTTCTCGCGGCGTTCGGCCAGGAGCTCGTCGGAGACCTCCAGCTGCATCGAGCGTTCGCTGATGTTGATGCTGATGATGTCGCCGTCCTCCACCAGGGCGATGGTGCCGCCGGAGGCAGCCTCGGGGGAGATGTGCCCGATCGACAGGCCGGAGGTGCCGCCGGAGAAGCGGCCGTCCGTGATGAGGGCGCACTTCTTGCCCAGGCCGCGGCCCTTGAGGAACGACGTCGGGTACAGCATTTCCTGCATGCCCGGACCGCCCTTGGGGCCCTCGTAGCGGATGACCACCACGTCGCCCTCCTTGACGGTCTTGTTCAGGATTTTCTCCACGGCCTCGTCCTGGGACTCGCACACCACGGCGGGACCCGAGAACGTCCAGATGGACTCGTCCACGCCGGCGGTCTTCACCACGGCGCCGTCGACGGCCACGTTGCCGCGGAGGACGGCCAGGCCGCCGTCCTTGGAGTAGGCGTGCTCCACGGAGCGGATGCAGCCGCCCTCGGCGTCGGTGTCCAGGGAGGTCCACTCATTCGACTGGGAGAACGCGGTGGAGGACCGGACGCCGCCCGGGGCGGCGTGCCACAGGGCCTTCGCTTCTTCGGTGGCCTTGCCGCCGCGGATGTCCCAGTCGTCCAGCCAGCCGTCCAGGTCGGCGGAGTGCACCGAGTGGACGTCCTTGTGCAGGAGGCCGCCGCGGTTCAGCTCGCCCAGCAGGGCGGGGATGCCGCCGGCGCGGTGTACGTCCTCCATGTAGTAGGTCTTGTCCTTGGCGACGTTCGGGGCCACCTTGGCCAGGCACGGCACCTGGCGGGACTTGGCGTCCATCTCGGCCAGGCCGTAGTCCACGCCGGCCTCCTGGGCCGCGGCCAGCAGGTGCAGGATGGTGTTCGTGGAGCCGCCCATGGAGATGTCCAGGGCCATGGCGTTGTCGAAGGCCTTGGCCGTGGCGATGGAGCGGGGCAGCACGGACTCGTCGTCGCCGTCGTAATAGCGCTTGACGAGCTCGACGACGGTGGCGCCGGCCTTCTCGTACAGCGCCTTGCGCGCGGTGTGGGTCGCCAGCACGGAGCCGTTGCCCGGCAGGGACAGGCCGATGGCTTCGGTGAGGCAGTTCATCGAGTTTGCGGTGAACATGCCGGAGCAGGAACCGCAGGTGGGGCAGGCGTTCTCTTCGATGAGGTTGATGTCTTCATCGGAGATGGATTCGTCCACGGCGTCGGCGATGGCGTTCACCAGGTCCAGGGAGCGGACGGAACCGTCGGTGAGGGTTACGCGGCCGGCCTCCATGGGGCCGCCGGAAACGAACACGACCGGGATGTTCAGGCGGAGCGCGGCCATCAGCATGCCGGGGGTGATCTTGTCGCAGTTGGAGATGCAGACCAGGGCGTCGGCGCAGTGGGCGTTGACCATGTACTCCACCGAGTCGGCGATCAGGTCGCGCGACGGCAGCGAATAGAGCATGCCGGAGTGGCCCATGGCGATGCCGTCGTCGACGGCGATGGTGTTGAATTCGCGCGGCACGGCGCCTGCAGCAAGGATCGCGTCGGAGACGATCCGGCCCACGGGGGCGAGGTGGGTGTGGCCGGGGACGAACTCGGTGAAGGAGTTGGCGACGGCGATGATCGGCTTTCCGATGTCCGAGTTCGCGACGCCGGAGGCGCGCAGCAGTGCGCGGGCGCCGGCCATGTTGCGGCCGTGGGTGACTGTTTTAGAGCGTAGTGCAGGCATGAATACCATCCAACTGGGTGCTTGCCTGCGGCGGAAGACGGCGCTGCTACTAGTAGTGGGAGTACCAGAGTAATAGTATTTTCCGGTGCAGGATTCAGGACGCCGCAAGGAATTGGGCCTTTTTCTTCGGGCGCGCAGGGACCAGGCCGTGCGTGCCGACTATGGCTTGCCGCCCATCGCCCGCACCCGGGAACGGGGACTGCGCCGCGAGGAGGTCGCGTTCCTGTCCGGGGTTAGTGTCACCTGGTACACCTGGCTTGAGCAGGGCCGGGATATCAGTCCGTCCCGCCAGGTCCTGGAAGCCGTGAGCCGGGCACTGCATCTTTCGGACACCGGGCTGGGCTACGTCCTGTCGCTGGGCGGCTATGCAGCAGCCGCGCCCGCCAATGCCGAGGCCGCCACCGCACCGGCGCACATCCAGCGCCTGCTGGACGCCCTGGACCCCAACCCGTCGTTCGCCCTGTTCCCGGACTGGGGCGTCGCGGGCTGGAACACGGCCTACGCCGCGCTCTATCCAAACATCGCCAAGGTGGCGGCTACGGACCGCAACCTTCTCTGGCTGGTCTTCACCGACCCCTACGTCCGGGACCTGCTGCCCGACTGGGACCTGACGAGCAAAAGGTTCCTGGCCGAGTTCCGCGCCGAAACCGGGCAGCGGCTGGGGGATGTGGACGTCAGGAACCTCGTGGAACGGCTTAAGGAAGCCAGCCCTGAATTCCGGGAAGGCTGGGACCGGTACGACATCCTGGGCTTCGAATCACGTGAGCGGCTCTTCCACCACCCCGCCGTCGGTGTCCTGCAGCTGGAGCACCACCAGCTGTCGCCCTCGGACCGGCCCGACCTGCACCTTGTTGTCTACACTCCTGCCCCGGGCAGCGATGCGGCTGCACAGGTGCAGTCCCTCATGGCCGCTTAGGGCAGCTCTTCACCACCTGGAGGCTCCGCCGACCCGGACCTCCCGGTACCGGGGTGCAAGGCGGACGATCTCGAGTTCAGTCAGGTTCAGGACGCGTCGGTCACCGGTCAGGGTGTCCAGCATCCAGACGGGTCCCCCGCCGGGAGCAGCGCCCAGCACCGTTCCCCGGTGGACGAGGCTGCCCTTGTAGAAAACGTCGATGGCGTCGCCCGGTTCGAGCGCCCGGCAGGGGCCGGCCGCCCACTCATCGCTGGTCATCGTGTGGCCCCAGCTTCTTCGCGAAGGTTCCCATGCCTCCCAGTTTCCCGCCCCAGGGTGGCCGCGGGATGTCCGTGAGGTGATCATTTGGCAGCGTGTCGCGAGCCGGACGGCCAACAGGGCGCATGTCCCTGTACAGGGCCTACTTCTTCGTCATCCGGTACCGCTCGATCTGCCGCAGCCGCCGCATCAGGCTGTCGCGCCGCGGATGCGGGACGGCGTCGGGCTCTTCCGCGGTGAGGTCGATGTGCTTGGTGCCGTACTGCCACAGCAGCAGGTCATCGAGGAGCCTGTCCGGTCCGGGGGAGTAGCGGTGGTCCAGGGCCTTGCGGACCTCGGTGATCCGGTTGGCGCTGAGCAGCCCGGCCAGCTGCATGGTCTGGTTCAGCCCGTGCGCGGCGAGGAGTTCGGCGGCCCAGCCCCAGTCGTCGTCCACCTTGCGGTCCACGTGCGGGAGCAGGGTGCGCCAAACATCCCGGACGCGGTTGGGCGTCAGCGGCGCGGCCCCTTCGCCGTCCATGTCCCAGAAGCTGCGGACTTCCTCGTAACGTTCATGCAGGTCCGCGAACGCCGTCTCAACCGTCTCCAGCATGGCCGCCGTCGCCGTGAACTGGCGGTCGAAATGCGGGGTCCAGGCCCGCGGGTCCTCGGCCTTGAACCGGATATCGTGCTCGATCTCGCTCCAGGCGTGCGCGAAGATCGTGCGGATCTGGCACTCGAAGAAGTAGCTGCCGTTGGGCGCGAGGTCAGGGTTGAAGACCTGCTGGTACTCCTTGACGGCCTCGTTCTGGATGGTCCGCAGGATCAGGTGCCGGCTGGAATAGCCGTAGGTGCCGGACTCGATGGAGCCAATGTCCTTCTCCCGGTCCCCACGGCAGTCGAACAGCTGGCGCTGCCGCTTGATCAGGTTGGCCACCACCGCGTTCTCGGCCGGCAGCTTGGTGATGACGCGGATGCCCACCATGTCATTGAGGGTGCGGAACGGGTCCGGGAACTTCAGTACCCTCGGGCCGCCGGGCTCCAGCGGATCCTCGGTCCGGGAGATCTTCTCCTTGAACGACTCCACCGTCTTGGTCCGCCCGGTGACGAACAGCGGCGTGACCTCGGTGTCCTTCAGCATGTCCCGCATCAGCAGCAGCACATCCTTGGTCACCAGCTTCAGGGCAGGCCGGACGCGCTCGTAGATCTCCACGTTGTGCTGCACCGATTCGCGCAGCGGTGCGTCCAGGCTCTCCCAGTTTGTCGGCATGCTCCCAGCTTACGGCGGGGGTCCGACACCGCACCCGGGCAGGCGCCGGACCCGGGAAAAGTACGACGGCGGCGGGCGGCTGGAGGGGTCACTCCCGTTAACAGTTCAAGCCGACACGCCGAATTAAGATAGCCTTACCTTGCCAAATTCGACGTGCGGTCATCCCCGCCCCTTGTGAGAAGAGCTCCACCCGTGCCCATTCGACGCCTGATCGCCGCCACCGCCAGCCTCGCAGCCGTAACGGCCGCACTCACCGGTTGCGGCATCATCGGCGGTCAGCCGGCCGACCTCCAGATCTACTCGGCCCGCCACTACGATCTCGAGGGCGCATTCGGACAGTTCACCGAGGAAACCGGCATCTCCGTGGAATTCATCTCCGGCGACGACGCCGAACTCCTCGAGCGCCTCAAGGCCGAAGGGGAAGACTCCCCGGCAGACGTGTTCATGACCGTGGACGCCGGCAACCTGTGGAACGCCGCGCGCCAGGATGAACTTGCCGCCGTCGACTCCGCCACCCTCAACGAAGCCGTCCCCGAGGACCTCCGCGACGCCCAGGGCCGCTGGTACGGCCTGGCCATGCGGGCCCGCACCGTCACCTACAACCCCGGCAACGTCGACCCCGCCGAGTTCGACGCGGCGGACACCTACGGCGGCCTGGCCGACCCCAAGTGGAAGGGCCGCCTGTGCATGCGGGACGCCACTTCCGCCTACACCCAGTCCCTCGTGGCCAGCCTTATCGACCTGCACGGCCGCGAGAAGGCCCTGGAAATCGCCAAGGGCTGGGTGGCCAACGACGTCCAGATCATGAGCAACGACGTCCTGCTGCTTGAGGCCATCGACGCCGGCACCTGCGACGTGGGCATCAACAACCACTACTACCTGGCCCGTACCCTCGAGGAGAAGCCGGACCTCAAGGTCAAGCTGTTCTGGGCCAGCCAGCAGGGCGCCGGCACGCACGTCAACATTTCCGGCGCCGGCGTCGTGGCAGGCTCGGACAACGCCGGGGACGCCCAGAAGCTCATCGAGTGGCTCGCCACGAAGGGCCAAAACGCCTTCGTGGACGCCAACCACGAGTTCCCGGTCAACCCGGCGGCCCAGCCCGAGCCCATCATCGCCGGCTTCGGTGACTTCAAGCGCATGCCGCTGAACGCCGAAGCCTACGGCGACCTCAACGCCGAGGCCGTCGACCTGCTCGCCGAGGCCGGATACAAGTGACCGAAACGGCTGTCCTCGCTGAAGCGGGGACGCCGAAGCGCCGTCCGTACCGGTCGGCCGGTACCGGGCGCCCGGCGTGGTCCGCCCTCGTCGTCGTGGTGGCGGCGGTGGTGGCCACCCCGGTGATCGCCGTGATCCTCGACGGCCTCGGCAGCCTGGGCAGCACCGCACCGCCGCGGGACCTCGGCAACATGGTGGTCACCACCCTGGTCCTGATGCTCAGCGTCGCCGCCGGCTCGCTCCTGGTGGGCGGCGGCCTTGCCTGGCTGGTCACGGCCTACCGCTTCCCGCTGCGCAACGTCTTCGTCTGGCTGCTGGTCCTGCCCCTGGCCGTGCCCGCCTACATCCTGGGCTTCGTCTTCCTCTCCGTCTTCGACGTCTCCGGCCCCGTCCAGTCCGCCCTGCGTGGACTTTTCGGCGCCGGCGTGTGGGTCCCGGAAGTGCGCTCGCTGCCCGGCGCTGTCCTGGTCATGACGCTCTCCCTCTACCCGTACGTCTACCTCCTGGCACGCACGGCGCTGATGGAGCACTCAGCAGGCACCTACGACGCCGCCCGCACACTGGGCGCCGGCCGCGGCCGCGCGCTGCGCCGTGTCCTGCTGCCGCTGGCACGGCCCTCACTGGCCGCCGGCATGTCCCTGGTGATGATGGAGACGCTCACCGATTTCGCCACCGTCCAGTACTTCAACGTCCAGACCGTCTCCGTCGGCGTCTACCTGGTCTGGAAAGGCACCTTCAACTTCCATGCAGCCACCCAGCTCGCCGTCCTGGTGCTGCTGTTCGCCGTCGCCGTGCTCGCCGGTGAGCGTGCCCTGCGCGGCCGGGCGCGGTACCACCGGCAGGGCGGACGCGGGCAGGGCCTGCAGCCGCAGCGGCTCGACGGCGGGCGCGGCTGGGCGGCCACCGCGGTCTGCACCGCGGCCGTCAGCACTGGCTTCCTCATCCCCGTGCTCCAGCTGCTGGGCTGGGCGATCGGCGGTGCCGCCAAAAACCCAGGCTTCCTCTCCGATCCCCGCTTCGGCCAGTACATCCTGAACACGCTCCTGGTCGCCGCCGTCACCGCAGCGGCGTGCGTCGTCATCTCCGTCGCCGTGGCCCACGGCGTGCGGCTCAGCGGCGGCAGGTTCGTGGCCGGGGCCGCCCAGGTGACCACGTTCGGCTACGCAGTTCCCGGCGCGGTTGTCGGCATCGGCGTGCTCATCTCCTTCGCCGCCTTGGACAACGCCCTCGAAGCCGCCGGTGTCCGCGGCGGTACGGGGCTGCTCATCACCGGCTCGGTCCTGGGCATCCTCTACGCCTACGTAATCCGCTTCCTTGCCCCCGCCTACCAGGCCGTGGACGCCAGCTTCGCGAAGATCCCGTCCACCATCACCTTCTCCGCCCTCAGCCTCGGCGCCGCCCCGCGGCGGATCCTTGCCCGGGTACACGTTCCCCTGGCCAGGTCCGGCATCGCCGTGGCCCTGATGCTGGTGGCCATCGACGCGGTCAAGGAACTGCCCATCGTCCTGCTGCTGCGGCCCTTCGGCTTCACCACGGCGTCCATCTGGGTCTATGAACTGGCGCGGGAAAACTTCTGGGAAAAGGCCTCCCTGCCGGCCCTGGTGATCGTCGCTGCGGCCATCCTTCCGGTCCTCGTCCTCGTCCGCCACGCCCGCCGCGCTGAAAACCCTGGAAAGGCCCCAGCATGACCATCCGTGTGGGAAAGATGCAGCGTCCCGCCGCCACCGAAAACCCGCCCGCTTCCCTGGTGTTCGAAGGCGTCAGCAAACACTACGGTTCGGTGGTGGGCGCGAACGCCCTGGACTTTTCGATCCCGGCGGGCGAACTGGTCACCGTGATCGGTCCGTCCGGCTGCGGCAAATCCACCACGCTGCGCCTTGCCGCAGGCTTGGAACGGCCGGACAGGGGCACCATCCGGGTGGCCGGGGAAGTGGTGGCGGACAAGCGCCGTTTCGTGGAACCGGAGCGCCGCCGGGTGGGCCTGGTGTTCCAGGACTACGCACTTTTCCCGCACATGACCGTGGCGCAGAACGTTGAATTCGGCCTGGACCGGCTCAGCCGCGCCGAACGCCGCGCCAGGACCGGGGAAGTCCTGGACCTGGTCCGGCTCGGGCACCTCGCCGCGCGGTTCCCGCACGAGCTCTCCGGCGGCGAGCAGCAGCGCGTTGCCCTGGCACGCGCCCTGGCGCCCCGCCCCGCCGTCGTCCTCCTTGACGAACCCTTCTCCAGCCTGGACGAATCCCTCCGCGCCCAGGTCCGCCGCGACACCGTGGCAACGCTCAAGGAGGCCGGGACCACGGGCGTACTGGTCACCCACGACCAGACCGAAGCCCTGTCCGTCGGCACCCGCGTGGTGGTGATGCGCGGCGGCGTCATCGAGCAGGCGGACACCCCGGAAAAGGTCTTCGAGCAGCCCGCCACCCGGTTCGTGGCCTCCTTCATGGGCGACGCCGACTTCCTGCCCGCCCACGTGCACCGCGCCCTGCTGACCTGTGAGATCGGCGTCGTGTCCACCGTCCCGGGCTGGGCCAACAGCGAAGCCGACGTGGACGTGGTGCTGCGGCCCCACGAGGTGGCGCTCACCCCGGATCCGGACTCCCCGGCGCGGGTGTCCGCCGTCGAATACCACGGCGCCTTCGTGCTCCACTACGTCAAGCTCGCCTCGGGACGCACCGTACGTTCCTGGCAGCCGCACTCCGTGCGGCATCCTGTGGGCACGGCCGTGGCCGTGACCGTCGCAGCCGGAACCACCCCCACGCTGCTGATGGGCGACCACGCCATCACCTCGCCGCCGCCCGGCAGCTCCCTGCAGCCGCGCCAGCCGCTGCACGCCAAGTAGCGCATCCCTCCAGCCCCCCAGTTAGGCCAGCCCCATGTCCGCATCTCCCGCCCGGGTCGCCCCGTGACCGCCCAGCCGGATCTCGCCCGGGTCGCTTTCACCGATCTCGCCCGCCATGGCGACCGGCCGGCAGTCCTCACCGCGGACGGCACCATCTCCTACCGCGAGCTCGCGTCCCTGGTGGACCACGCCGCAGCCCGGCTGGGAACCGGGCGCCGGCTGGTGGTGCTGGCCGCCGGCAACTGCCTCGACTCCCTCGTGGGCTACCTCGCCGCCCTCACCGCCGGCCACCCGCTGCTGCTTGCCCCCGCGGACAAGCCCGAAGCCCTGGCCTCGCTCGTGGACGCCTACGATCCCGACGCCCTCCTCTGGCCGGGCGACGGCCGGGGCGTCCCGATGCTCCAGGAACGGCGGGCTGGCTCCCGGCACACGCTGCACCCGGAGCTCGCCCTGCTGCTTAGCACTTCGGGGTCCACCGGCTCACCAAAGCTCGTGCGGCTCTCGCACACGAACCTCGACGCGAACGCCGAGGCGATCGCGGAGTACCTGCACATCGGCCCCGAGGACCGGGCCGCCACCACGCTGCCGCTGCACTACTGCTACGGCCTGTCCGTGGTCAACAGCCACCTGGCCCGCGGGGCGGGACTCGTGCTGACGGACCTCTCGGTGGTTGACCCCTGCTTCTGGGACCTGTTCCGCAGCAAGGGCGCCACCTCCTTCGCGGCCGTGCCCTACACCTTCGACCTGCTGGAGCGGGTGGGCTTCGCGGAGTGGGACTTGCCGCAGCTGCGCTATGTCACCCAGGCCGGCGGCCGGCTGGCCCCCGAAAAGGTGTGCGCCTGGGCCGAGACCGGGCAGCGGCGCGGCTGGGACCTTTTTGTCATGTACGGGGCAACGGAGGCCACCGCCCGGATGGCCTACCTGCCGCCGGACCTGGCAGCCGACCACCCAGGCACGATAGGGGTCCCGGTCCCGGGCGGCGCCTTCCGGATCGAGCCCGTGGAGGACCTCGAGGACGGGGAACTGGTCTACAGCGGCCCCAATGTCATGCTGGGCTACGCCGAGCACCCCGCGGACCTGGCCCTGGGCCGGGAGGTCCACGAGCTCCGCACCGGCGACCTCGCACGGCAGCATCCAAACGGCCTCTACGAGGTGGTGGGCCGGCGCAGCCGCTTTGTGAAGATCGTGGGCCTGCGCGTTGACCTGGGCCAGGTGGAGCGCATCTTCGCGGACATGGGAATCGTTGCCGCCGCGGCGGGTTCCGACGACGGCCTGGTGGTTGCCGTGGAAGGCGGCCACGACGGCGGCATGCTCGCCAAAGTCCTGGCCGGCAGCGTGGGGCTGCCCCGCGCCGCCGTCGTGGTCCATCCGGTGGAGGCGCTGCCGCGCCTGGCCAGCGGCAAGGTGGACTACCCGGCGGTCCGGAACCTCGGTCCAGATGCCGCCACGCCGGAATCCCCTGCACCGGGCGCCCCTGTTGCCGGGACCGGGGGCGATGCGGGCCCGGAAGGGGCCGGCGACATCCGGCGCATCTTCATGGAGGCGCTGGAGTGCCCGGCGGTGCGCGACGGGGACACGTTCGTCTCCCTCGACGGCGACTCGCTCTCCTACGTGGCGGTGTCGGTGCGGCTTGAACGCGTGCTGGGGCAGCTTCCAGCCAACTGGCACCTGCTGTCCGTGCAGGAGCTCGAGTCCCTCCGGAAGCCGCCGCGGCGCCGGTTCCTGTCCTTCCTGGAGACCTCCCTCGTGGTCCGCGCAGCCGCCATTGTCTGTGTTGTGGCGACGCACGTGGAACTGTTCACGTTCCAGACTGCCCACCTGCTTTTCGCCGTGGCGGGCTACAACTTCGCCCGGTTCCAGCTGGCTGAACAGCGGATTCCGCGGCTGCGCCGGCAGCTCCGGGGCGCGGCCCGGATTGTGGTGCCCTCGGTGGCGTTCATCGGCCTCGCGTACCTGCTGACGGACCACTACACGGTGGCGAACATCTTCCTGCTCAACGCCATGGTGGGGCCTGCCGAGGTGACCACGCAGTGGCACTTCTGGTTCGTGGAACTGCTGGTGTACATCCTGCTGGCCATGGCGGCCCTGATGGCCGTGCCCTGGGTGGACCGGTGGGAGCGGCGCGCCCCGTTCGCCTTCGCGCTGGGCCTGGTGGCCATTGCCCTGCTGAGCCGGTTCGACATCGTGGACCCGGGCCTGCCTAAGCCGCCGCCGGTGTTCTGGCTGTTTGCGCTCGGCTGGGCCCTTGCCCGGTCCCGCACGCACCTGCACCGCGTGACCGTTTCCGTCATCACGCTGCTGACCCTGCCGGGGTTCTTCAACAGCACCGTACGGGAGATGACAGTGGCCGGCGGCATCCTGCTGCTTGCGTGGCTGCCGGCGCTGCCGGTGCCGGCCGTCCTGCGCCGGGTGACGGGCTGGCTGGCTGCGGCGTCCCTGTACATCTACCTCACCCACTGGCTGGTGTACCCGGTGTTGCTGCCGTACAGCCCGGTCCTGGCTGTGGTCGGTTCCCTGGTGATGGGAGTCGGCTACTGGGCGCTGTGCCGGTGGATTCCCGGTGCGGCGGGCCGCGTTTGGGCCAAACGGCGCCACGGCTGCCTCAGTTCATCAGCCACGCCGCGCCGAGCAGCAGCGGCACCGCCAGCGCCGAGGTGACCACGGCCGTCGACTGCGCAAGGCTTTGCCCCACGCCGTATCGCACGGCGTAGAGCACTACGTTCTGCCCGGTGGGCAGGATCGCGCACGCGGTGACCACGAAGGTGCTGAAGCCATCCAGGTGGAAGACATACGTGGCGAGCAGCCAGGCCGCGACCGGCTGGATGGCCGATTTGAGGATGACCGCCACCGTGGTGGGGGCCGCCTCGCTGCTGGTCCCGCGGGGTGAGAGCCCGTGCAGGGACATGCCGAAGATGATCAGCATCAGCGGGACGGTCACCTGGGCGATCAGCTTCAGCGGATCCAGGACCAGTTCCGGGACCTGAATTCCGACGGCGCTGACAACAATCCCGAGGATGGCCGCCACGGTCACGGGGTTGCGGAAGGGGGTGGCGAGGATGCGCCCGATGGAGGGCTTCCCCCCAGCGGGGTTGCTGAGGTCCAGGATGGTCAGCGCGATTGGGGTGACGATGGCCAGCTGGAACAACATGATGGGCGTGACGTAGGTGGCGCTGCCCAGCACGTACTGGGACAGCGGGACGCCGAGGTTCGTGGAGTTCACGATGCCGGTGGCCAGGGCGCCGATGGTTGTTTTCCGCACGCCCCACCTGGCCGCCGCGCCTATGACCGCGAACGTCGCCATCATGGCGGCCGCGGTGGCCACGGAGATCAGGCCGGTGGTGCTCAGGACATCCGAGATGTGCCGGGTGGCGATCATGGAGAACATGAGGCTGGGAAGTCCCACCAGGAACGTCAGCGTGGACAGCACTTTGGTTCCGTGCGGGCCGAGGGCGTTCGTCTTTCCGAGGATGTAGCCGACGAACAGCACGATGCCCACCACAAAGAAGCCCTTTAAGACGCCGTCCACAATATTGTCCTCAAGTCAGTCCGCCGGTTACCGCTCCCAGCACCGGCGGTGGTCCGAACAGGCGGACCAGCCTGGGGAATCCGCCTGTCAGATGCTATCGGTGGGCGCGGCGCGGTCATCAATCGCGGCCGTGAGCCCGTCGATCCGGTCGAGTGCGGCGGTGAGCTTTTCCACTGCGGACCACAGCCGGGGATGCTGGCCACGGACCTCTTCCAGGGTGGACCCGGCGGACCGCAGGGACGCGAGATCGAAACTGACATTCGTGCGGGCCCCCGCCACTGCGGCACGAAGGGCGCCGAACGCGACGACGACATCGGCAACCAGCGCCTTGTTCCCGTTGTGAGCCAGCCAGGCCAGGTCATCAATGGCACCGATGGCCCGGTCCCCGAGGACCGCCGACGCCTTGGCGGCGTCCACCGACGCGCTGCGGATCGCCTCGTCCCGCTCCGGCCCCTTCTCCAGCCGGAAGGCGGCACCAAAGGCGCGGGACGCCGTCGCATCCTCATCCGCGAGCTTCAGCGCGGTGCGCCGCAGGTCCTGCGCGCGGGTGCGGATCCCTTCGACCTCATCCCCGTCGCTGTAGCCGGCCACCATCGACGTGAGGGAGGCGGCCACGGCGAGCATAACGCCCGTGCCGGCGCCGCCGCCGGGCGAGCCCGTGGACTCGGCCAGGGCGCTGGTCCAGTCCTCCACGGTGGACTGCTGGGTGGTCACAACAGGTTCTTCCATGTCAGGAAGCGTGCCCACAAACCCGTTCGGCTAAACAAGGAGGCGCGGCCGGTGCTCAACAGTCTGGCCCGGTTTTTGCCGCCCTGACCCTGGAAAGCCGGGGTAACTTCGGTGGTTGCAGCAGATAAAGTGGGCCAGTGTGATGCAGCGCCACCGCTACGAGTACGGGGACGACCCCAGCCAGTGGGGGGAGCTGTTCCTTCCCGACCTTCCTGCCGGGACGCGGCACCGGGGTGTGGTGGTGGTGATCCACGGCGGCTACTGGCGTCCCCGGTACGGGGCGGAGCTGGGGGAGCCGCTTGCCCGGGACCTGGCCGACAACGGCATGGCCGCCTGGAACCTGGAATACCGGCGCGCAGGCAACGGCGGGGGCTGGCCGGGCACCTTCGACGACATCCTGGCCGGGATCGACCAGCTGGCAGCGCTCGCCGGGCCGCATGCGCTTGATCTGTCGAAAGTGGTTGCCCTGGGCCATTCAGCCGGCGGGCATCTGGCCGTCTGGGCGGCCGGCCGGGACAGGCTGGGCCCGCTTGGCCCGGTGGAAGGCGCGCCGCTGGCAAACACGCCGCTGGCAAACAAGAACGACGGCGTGCGGCTCACCGGGGTGGTGAGCCAGTCCGGCGTCCTGAACCTGGCCGAAGCCGCAAGGCTGGGCCTCAGCGATGGGGCGGTGGCCAACCTGCTGGGTGGCCCGCCGTCGGAATTTCCCGGCCGGTACCGGACAGCCGACCCCATGGCCGCGGTCCCGCTGGACATCCCCGTTTACGCAGTGCACGCCCAGGGTGACCTTGACGTCCCGGCAGCGACGTCCATCAGTTACGTGGAGGCGGCCCGGTCCGGGTCTGTGCCCGCCCGCCTGGTCCGGGTTCCGGGGGACCACTTTGCCCTGATCGACCCCCGCACCGGGGCTTATGTGACGTGCCGGGAACTGGTCCGGGAGTTGCTGGGCTGACAGGAAGTGCCGGGCTGACACGAACTGCCGCTGACACGAACTGCGCCCTGCCGCGCTTCTCTGGCAGAGTATGACCATGCTCACAGTGATCGGCGAAGGCCTTGTTGACGTTGTCCAGCGCGCATCCGGAATCGAAGCGCATGTCGGCGGGAGCCCGCTCAACGTCGCGGTGGGCCTTGCCCGGCTGGACCACCCCGTCCAGTTCATCGGCCGCTACGGCAGGGACGCGTACGGCGATTCGGTCGCTGCGCACCTTCGCGCCAGCTCTGTGATGCTGCCGCTGGGCCCGGACGAGCTGCCTACCAGCGTTGCCACCGCGTTGATTGACGACGACGGCGCCGCGACCTACACGTTCGACCTCGCCTGGCAGCTTCCCGGCATCGCGGACCGGCTCCCCTTTATGCTCCAGGGCACCACCCTGCTGCACACCGGATCAATCGCCACCATGCTGGCGCCGGGTGCCACCGAGGTACTGGCCGCCGTCGAATACGCCCACCCCCGCGCCACCATCAGCTTCGACCCCAACTGCCGGCCAAGCATCATCACCGACGTCGACTACGCGCGCCGGCAGGCCGAGAAATTTGTCTCCCTCGCAGACGTGGTGAAGGCCTCCGACGAGGACCTCGAATGGCTTTACCCCGGGCAGGACGTGCTGGACTCCGCCCGCAAGTGGCTGGCGATTGGCGGCTCCGAAGGGCCGGCAATGGTGGTGGTCACCCGCGGCGCGGCCGGACCGTGGGGCATCACTGCCGCGGGTGAGGCCGAGGTCCCGGCGCCGCGCGTCGACGTCGCGGACACGGTGGGCGCCGGCGACTCGTTCATGGCGGCCCTGCTGTCCGGACTGGTGGACCGGGGCCTGGACGGCGCGCAGAACCGGAAGGAGCTACGCGAACTCCCGGCCGAAGGACTCGCCGAAATCCTGGCCCACGCGGCCCGCGCTGCCGCCGTCACGGTATCCCGGCCCGGTGCCAACCCGCCGTCGAGGGCGGAACTGAATGGCGGCGGAGCAGAGTAAACCTCCGCCCTCAATTCATGGGCATTACCCCTCGCCGTTGTAGTAGGGCCAGGGCAGGAAACGGCGCTCGCCCCGGCGGTCCGGCCCTTCCAGCGTGACCTTGCCCGTGGCCGCCCACTCGACGCCGCGCGGGAACATCCGGATGAACTCGATCCGCCGGAAGGTATCGATGTCGTGCCCGATCGTGATGGTGAAGCTGCGGCCGTTGCCGTAGTTGTTGATCCAGGCCAGGGGCTGCAGCGTATTGATGCCGGGAAGGCCGGCGGGACCCTCGGCGGGGATGGCAACAGGGTAGTGGGACATCGGCCACATGGGTGCCTTCTCGTATGACTCCAGGTCGTCGAACACCGAAAGAAGCACCTCCGCCCCTTCGTACAGTTCCACCCCGGTCAGGATGTCGTCGCCTGTGACCGTCCAGGTTTCGCTGATCCCTTCGGTGATGGGGTGCCGCGGTTCCGCGGTCTGCAGCAACGCCTCGCCCCAGGGGCGCGGGCGCAGTCCCGTGGGCACGCTCAGCTTGGCGCCCCGCATGATGTTGTACTCCTCCGGGTAGCCCCAGTCGTCCTCCTGGACGGCGGAACCGTGGAACCAGACCATGCCCTTCCCGTCCTCACGGACGAACTTCAGCAGGGCGGCGTCGGTCTCCGCGCCAAAGCCCACCGCCTTCTCGTGGTACCCGTCGCGGCCCTCGAACACCACGACCACCACGTCGTACTTGTCGATGACGCCTGCCCCCAGCCCGCGCGGGTCCTCCACCACGCGGACCCGGAACCGGCCGGTATCCTCCAGCACCGTGGTCAGCCACTGGTTGTGCGACCGGAAGCTGCGGAATTCGTTGTCGTGTTCCCGGGTCATGTGCCCGGAGAGGATCAGGACGTTCAGGATGTCGGACATGGCGTCGTTGCCTCGCTTCCAAGAGTTTTGAAGAAAGCATACAAACTTTTGTTAGAAAACAACATAATGCTGTTAGGCTGGATTTGCACCTACAGAGAGGGAGCAATGATGCTTCTCGAACGAGACCTCATCCAGTCCGTCGGCTTCCGCAACGTCACCGAAAACGGTCGAGTCACAGGCTTCCAGTTCCGGGTCCGCATGCCGTCCTACCGCGGCATGGCGGCTTCGCTGATCGACGGCATCGCCGTCCGCGTAGGCAGCATTGTCGACGTCGGCCCCGAGGTTCCGCTGTGGACGTTCGGCGGGCAGACCTATACGCTGCAGCAGCTCTGGGAGAGCGACGGCGTGCGCTGGCCGCTTGAGGAGGCGGCGGTGGTCACGGTTCCCTACGACGGCGGCCTGCCGCAGGGGGTCCACGAGCTCACCATCGAGCTGCGCCTGCGGATGTCCTACATTCCCGTGGAGCACCAGCCCACAATCCAGCGTGCCGGCCGGGCGGTCACCCTTGCGCCGGAAGGCGGCGATGGCACCTTCCGCTACGGGGTTTCCCTCTACAGCTTCATGGGCGACTACGGCACAGCGATGGACCTGGAGACGGCACTCGCCGCAGTGGCCGATGTCGGTGCCACCGGCGTCGAAATCCTCGGGGAGGGGCACGTCCCCGGCTATCCGGAGCCGTCGCCGGCCTGGGTGGACAGCTGGTTCAGCCTGCTGGAGAAGTACTCGCTGGAGCCCACCAACTACGGTTCCTGGATCGACACGCGCCTGCATCCCGGGCGGTCCATGACTGCCGCCGAGGGTGCGGCTGCGCTCCAGCGTGACCTGCGGCTTGCCCATCGGCTCGGTTTCGGCTTCGTCCGGCCCAAGATCGGCGTCGTCTCCAGCGACCTGGTGCCGGACCCCATCTGGACCGAATCGGTGGAGCGCTCCTTGGACCTCGCCCACGAGCTGGGCATCATCATCTGCCCGGAGATCCACTCGCCCACGCCCATCAAGCACCCGGTGGTGGATGATTACATCGGCCTGATCGAGCGGACCGGCACCAAGAACTTCGGCCTCCTCATCGACACCGGGATCTTCCAGGACCGGCCAATCCCGCTGCGCGAAGGCGAAACCCGCGAAACCCGTCCCGCCTTCCTCGACGGCATCGGCGTGAATCCTGCCGACTTCGCTGACATCGCCCAGTACGTGGTGTTCATCCAGGCGAAATTCCACGACATCAACGAACAGCTTGAGGACCAGCAGATCCCTTGGAAGCCAGTGCTGCAGGCACTCAAGGATTCCGGCTACGCCGGGTACCTGTCCAGCGAATACGAGGGTGAACGCACGCCCTGGCGCGCCATCGAACAGGTGCGCCGCCAGCATGCCCTGATCCGCAGCACAGCCTCCGGGCTTTCCTGACCCATCCCATCTCCCAGCAAAGAGAACAGCCATGCCAAACGGACTCCTTGACGACGCAAGCCTGCGCACCCACCCCGAGGGTCTCGCCCTGTCCCTGACGCTTCCGTGGTACCGGAGCCTGTGGCTCTCCTCGGTCTCCAGCCTGCGCCTGACCATCGACGGCGAGGAAGTTCCGGCCGCGGACCTCTCCTTCGAGCTCGGCGGCCTCCGCTACGGGCTTGCGGACCTTCCGGCCCAGAGTGAAACCCTCTGGTACCTCCAGGACCACCCTCTGCTGATCACGAAGCGGGAAAGTCCCGTGGCGCTGGGGGAGCGGCACAAGGTCCAGCTCGCGGGTGAGCTGCGCCTGCCGTACATGCAGATTGCCCCGGGCCGGGACGGCGGACCGGGCATGTACGTTCCGAACTTCGTCAACCAGACGCTTGAGCTGACCGTCACGGACAGGGCGGCTGCGGCGCCGGCATTGACGACGGCGGTCACGCCGCCACCGCCGAAGGTGGAGAATGATCCGTTCTCGCTTGGACTCACCCTCTACTCCGCCAGCGCCGAGTTCCGCGCCGGCTGGTACGACTTCGACGGCCTGCTGAACAGGGTGGCGGAGCTGGGCATCGGACCCGGCATCGAGATCGTGGCGTCCCAGGTCCTCCCCAACTACCCGCGTGTGAGCGACGACTTCACCCGGTCCTGGCAGGAGGCCTTCGACAAGTATGGCTTCGCCGCCAGCTCCTTCGGCGCGAACCTGGACATGGGCCGCCGCCGGGACCGCGACATGACTCCCGATGAGGAGTACGAGTTCACGGAGACGCTGTTCCATGCCGCCAGGAAACTCGGATTCCCGCTGGTCCGCATCCAGAGCGCCAAGCCCGACCTCCTCCGCCGGCTCCTGCCGCTCGCCGAGGACCTGGAGCTCAAGCTCGCCTACGAGATCCACGCGCCGCTGGGGCCGAACTCGCCGGAAATCATGAAGGTGCGCGACGTCTATGCCGAGCTTGACTCACCGCTGCTGGGCTTCGTGGCCGACTTCTCCTCCACCATGCACAGCATGTCACCCACCCTGCTCCGCGCGGTCCGGCGCGCAGGCCTGGACGACGACGCCATTGTGAAGCTGCAGGCCATCTGGGCCACCGACGCGCCAATGCGGGCGCGGCAGGAAGAGTTCATCGGCTACCTGCGGGCCCGCGGCTTCGATCCTGCCCGCCTCGGCTCCTTTGCCCACCTGGCCTTCAACATGCACGGCCATGTCAGCCCGAAGGAGTGGGCGGACATCATGCCGCAGATCCTGCACGTCCACGCAAAGTTCTATGACATCGACGACCAGGGCAGCGAACCGGCCATCGACTATCCGGAACTGGTGCGGGTGTTCGTCGAGGGCGGCTACCGCGGCTACTGGTCCAGCGAATGGGAGGGCCACGCCTTCGCCGAACTGGGGGAGGTGGATCCCCTGCTGCTGGTCCGCAAGCAGCATGACCTCATCCGTAAGAGCATGCGGTCATCGCTGGCATCGGCCTGACCCTGCAGCGTCCTTTAACGCCTTTGCTGCCCGGCCTGGCCGGGCAGCAAAGGCGTTTAAGCGGAGGTCTCGGGCACGCCCGTCCAGACCTCCGCCTAACTTATGTCTGCTATCTGCAATACTTATGTGCGTTTTCTGCACATGTCCCCCATACTTGGAAGTGACCGGGGTCACGGCTCCGGAAATTCTTCGACAAAGAAGTCAGAAAGGCTGGACATGTCACAGCACCGTCGCTCCCTGGGCCTGAAGGCCGGCGCCCTCGCCGTCCCCACCATCGCAGCCCTCGTTCTTACCGGCTGCTCAGGCTCCGCCGGCAGCACCTCCGCTTCAGGCGGTACGCAGGAATTTTCGCTGTCCTTCGCCACCTCCAACACCATCGAAAGCCCCTTCCAGGTACTCGCCGAGAAGTACATGGAGGCCAACCCCAACGTGAAGGTCACATTCAACCCGCTGCCCAACGACTCCTACGACCAGACCCTGCGGACGCAGCTCCAGGCCGGAAACGCCTCCGACATCGTGGTTACCTCACCCGGAAGCGGCCAGGGGCGCAGTATCCTGCCGCTGGCGGAGGCCGGGTTCCTTGAGCCCTTGGGCGATTCGGCGAAAGAGCTCCTCCCGGAAGGGAGCGCCAAGACTTTCGGCCCGGATGGCAAGGTTTTTGGCCAGGCAACAGCCATCACGGTGTCTGCACTGGTCACCAACGAGGCTGCGGTTAAGGCGGCCGGGGAGTTTCCCACCGACTTTGGGTCCCTTGAAGAGCAATGCAAAGCCTTGGAATCCTCGGGGAAGTCCCTCTTCGCCCTTGCCGGTGCAGCACCCCCCAACACGGGCCTTACCGCGATGTCCCTGGCAGCCTCCCGTGTCTACGGGGAAGACCCCCAGTGGAACGAAAAGCGCGCCGCCAAGGAGGTCACGTTCGCGGACTCCGAGGGCTGGAAGTCAGCGCTGGAAGCAGTCAACACCCTGAAGGACGCGGGATGCTTCCAGAAGGGGGCCGCCGGTGCCGGTTTTGACGCCATTACGAAGGGCCTTGCCAGTGGTACGGCAGTGGCAGGATTCATCCCGGCCACGAGCTGGAAGCAGCTGCAGTCAGCTGCGGCGGGCTCCGAATTCGGGGTACGTGCGCTTCCGGCGGAAGAGGGCTCGGGTAAGGAGTACCTGTACGCCAGTGCCAACTACGCGTTCTCCATCAACGCTGCCTCCAAGAACAAGGAAGCAGCCAAGGCTTTCCTGGAGTGGGCAGCCGAGCCCGAGCAGACCAAGGCTTTTGCCGAGATCGACGGCGCCCTCCCGGTCAGTGGACTCGAAAGCTACGACTTCGAGGGCGGTGCCTACAAGAACGTCGGGGACCTGATCAAGGACGGAAAGTACGGCCCGCTGCCGAACATCCTGTGGCCGAACTCCGCGGTCTACGACGCACTTGCCACCGGTGTCCAGGGCATCATCACGGGGCAGAAGACGCCTGACCAGGTGCTGCAGGCAATGGACGCAGCCTGGGGATAACGGACCCGATCAATCAACGTTCTACCGGCCCAACGGGATAAGCAAGGATCTATCATGACTGCGACGATGCAACCGAAAACGGAAGCAGCCAAAGCACCCCGGCGGGGCCGGCGCGCTCCGGGGACGGGTGACGACACCCGCCCCCGGGGCCGCGGACTGCAGTTTGGACACTGGTGGTGGGCGCTGCCCGGAATCGCCCTTGTCTTCGCCATCCACTATGTGGCAACAGGAATCGGCGGCTTCTTCGCCTTCACCAACTGGACGGGCATCGGCGCGTTCAAGATCGTTGGCTGGCAGAACTTCGAGGCCATCTTCAAGGACCCGGCCAAGGTCGGCGCCGTGACCAACACCCTCTTCCTGGCCTTCGGCTCGGTGTTCCTGGGCAACGTCGCGGGACTTGTCATCGCCCTGGGTTTGAACCGGATCGTCAAAACGCGGTACATCCTCCGCACCCTCTTCTTTATGCCCGTGGTCCTCAGCCCGCTGGCCACCGCCTACATCTGGAAGTACATCTTCGACTTCGACGGGCCCATCAACGTCTTCCTCACCTCGATCGGTGCCGGCGACCTGGCCAAGCCCTGGCTCGCGGACCCGCAGTGGGCCATCTGGACCGTACTGGTAGTGCTGGTGTGGGGCTCCACCGGGTTCGCCATGGTCATCTTCATGGCAGGACTTGCAAGCGTTCCGGTGGAGGTGGAGGAAGCGGCCGCCATTGACGGAGCCAACCTCTGGCAGCGCTTCGTCAACGTCACGCTCCCGGCGATCCGCCCCGCCGTCGCCATCGCCACCACCCTGGGCATCGTCCAGGGGCTCCGGGTCTTCGACCCGATCATGGCCCTGACCGGCGGCGGACCCTCCGGTGCCACCGAGACCCTGGCCACCCAGGTCTACAAGCAGGCCTTCGCGCTCGGGAACTTCGGCGGCGGCGCCGCCCTGGCCCTGGTGCTCGCCGTCATCATCCTGTTCTTCGCCGTCATCCAGCAGCGGCTGACCCGGCAGAACCCGGAGGACTAAGACATGTTCCGCTACACCAAACTCACCCTGCTCCGCGAAGTCGGCCTCTGGGCCCTGGCCCTGGTTTTCCTCGCGCCGTTCTACTTCCTCATCACCACCGCTTTGAAGCCGGACAGCGAGATGTACACCACCTCGCCCCTGGCCCTGCCGAAAAGCCCGGACTTCAGCAACTTTGCTGACGTCCTGACCGCCACAGGCAACTCCAACGTGGTGATGGGCCTGGTCAACAGCACCATCATCACCGCCGGAAGCATCGTGGGACTGATCGCCCTGGGTTCGGTCACCGGCTACGTGATTTCCCGCAACACCCGCCGCTGGAGCAAGGCCGCCTACTACCTGTTCCTGATCGCGATCATCCTGCCCGGCCAGCTGGGTGCCGTTCCGCTGTACATGGGCGCCCGTGCCCTGGGCCTGACCGGTTCCGCCTGGGGTCTGATTGTCCTGTACACCGGCATGCTCCTGCCGCTGTCGATCTTCCTGTACTCCAACTTCTTCCGCGGCCTCGGCACCGACTACGAGGAAGCGGCCACGATCGACGGCGCCAGCAAGTCCCAGATCTTCTCCAAGGTGGTGCTGCCCATGATGGCGCCAGCCACTGGAACGGTCACCATCTTCGCCGGGCTCATCGTCTGGAACGACTTCTTCACCTCGCTGATCTTCCTCGGCGGCTCCGCAAACCAGACCCTGCCGGTGGCCATGTACTACTACATCGGTTCGCTGGTCTCGGAGTGGAACTCGATCTTCGCCATCGTGATCGTGTCCATGATCCCCATCCTTGCCCTGTTCCTGTTCGCGCAGAAGCGCTTCATCCAGGGCTTCTCCGGCGGCCTCAAGGGCTGACCCGCCAGGCGGTTACCGCGGACGCAGGGCGTTCCGCGGCAATCGCCCGCATCCAAAAACGGTCCTTCGGCCGCTCATTGCCTTAGCCAACCACACCAACTTCCAGGAGAAACCCATGTTTCAACTCGCGCCCAACATCGACCTTCTGTTCTCCGAAGCCGGCGACAATGCCGCAGACCGTGTCCGCGCCGCAGCAGCCGCAGGCTTCGACGCTGTCGAGATGTGGGGACCCACCGGCAAGGACATACCGGGCCTGAAGGCGGCCCTTGAGGAAACCGGCGTCCAACTCACCGCCCAGCTGGCGGAACCGCGCATGCAGTTCATGATCCCGCCCAAGGACCACGCCCCGTTCTACACGGGCCTGGACGCCGGCGTGGACGTGGCGCGGCAGCTGGGTTGCCCGAGGATCGTGGTGGGCAGCGGCACCGGCTTCGGCGGCCGCAAGCGCCAGGACCAGCTGGACGAACTCATCGAGATCTTCACCAGGGGCGTCGCCCACATCGCCGGTTCCGGCATCACGCTTGTCCTCGAGCCGGTGAACGTCCGCGTGGACCACCCGGGTGCGCTGCTGGACCGCACCGCCGAGGCCGTGTACGTGGCCAGGGGCGTGAACTCGCCGGACTTCGGCGTCCTCTACGACCTGTACCACTCCACCGTGGAGGGCGAGGACGTGGCCGCCGAACTCGCCAACGCCGGCGACCTGGTCAAGTACGTGCAGATCGCCGACGCCCCCGGCCGCGGCGAACCCGGTTCGGGATCCATCGACTGGTCCGCCCGCCTCGCCGACCTGGAAAACAGCGGCTACACCGGACCCATCGGACTCGAGTACTACCCGACCATCGACTCCGCCAAGTCCGTCCGCCGCATCCAGGAACTGGTGGCGCGGTGAGCAGCAGGTATCCCGCCGCCGTCGACGTCGCCATCGTCGGCAGCGGCCCCACGGCATCCGCCTACGCCCGGATCCTCAGCGAGGAAGCCCCCGGCGCCACCATCGCCATGTTCGAGGTTGGCCCCACCGTCAGCAACCCGCCGGGGGCGCACGTCAAGAACATCGAGGACGCTGACCGGCGCAGCCTCGCCCAGCGCGCCTCCGAAGGCCCGGGAGCGGGCGCTGCCACGGTGAACTCGCCCGGAGCGGTCAAGAGCGGGGAACGCCGGGCGCGTCCCGGAACCTACCTGCTGCAGGACGGCTACGCCTTCCCGGGTGAAGACGGGATGCCGGTCGCGGCGATGTCCAGCAACGTGGGCGGCATGGCCGCGCACTGGACGGCCGCCTGTCCGCGGCCCGGAGGGAAGGAGCGCATCGGCTTCCTGCCCGACCTGGAGCAGCTCCTGGGCGAGGCCGACCGCCTCCTCGGAGTCACCACGCACGCCTTCGACGGCGCCCCCTTCTCCGACCTCGTCCGTGAACGCCTCGCCGCCGCCGTCGACGACGGCCGCGCGCCCGCCTTCCGCGTCCAGCCCATGCCGCTCGCCGTCCACCGGCGGAAGGACGGCCGCCTGGTCTGGTCCGGATCCGACGTCGTGATGGGCGATGCAACCCGCAACAACCCGCAGTTCGAACTCTTCGATGAATCCCTGGTCACCCGCGTGCTGGTGGAGGACGGCGCCGCGGCCGGCGTCGAGGTCCAGGACCGCCGCACCGGTGCCACGTCCAGGGTGGCCGCGCGGTACGTGGTGGTGGGCGCCGACGCCCTCCGCACGCCGCAGCTGCTCTGGGCCTCCGGGATCCGTCCCGCTGCCCTGGGCCGCTACCTCAACGACCAGGCGCAGGTGGTGTTCGCGAGCCGGCTCCGCGACGTCAAGGCCGAGGACGCGCCGCGATCCGTTAACGGCGCGCTCAGTGAACAGAGCGGCGTCGCCTGGGTGCCCTACACCGACGAGATGCCCTTCCACGGGCAAATTATGCAACTGGATGCCTCACCCGTCCCGCTGGCCGAGGATGATCCCGTGGTGCCGGGCTCCATCGTGGGACTGGGCCTGTTCTGTGCCAAGGACCTCCAGCGCGAGGACAGGGTGGAGTTCGACGACGCAGCCCGCGACTCGTACGGCATGCCCGCCATGCGCATCCACTACAGCCTCACGGACAAGGACCACCAGGTACTCGGGCGCGCGAAGCAGGAAATCGTGCGGCTGGGCAAGGCCGTGGGGGAGCCGCTCGACGAGCACCCCTTCGTCCTGCCGCCCGGAGCGTCGCTGCACTACCAGGGCACCACGCGCATGGGTGAAACGGACGACGGCGGGAGCGTCTGTTCCCCGGACAGCGAAGTCTGGGACGTTCCCGGGCTTTTCGTGGCCGGCAACGGCGTCATTCCCACCGCCACCGCGTGCAATCCGACGCTGACGGCGGTAGCGCTCGCCGTGCGCGGGGCGCGGAAAATCGCGCACGACATCAGCAGCTCTTTACTTATGTATGATTCGGACATTAGGATGAGTAATTAAAGAATAAGTGCCTGACCAGCGCTTTTGATCCGGCACAGCAAAAGGCATGCCGAAGACAAGGAGGTCTCGATGATTGCCGACCGCATAATCGAGCAGGGAACACTCACCACCCAGGACGGCCGCACCGCCGTCGAAGTCCGCATCCCGTGGTACCGGGCCCTTCCGGGCTCATGCATCGCCGGCGCGGCACTGACGATCGACGGCGTTGCCGCCCCGGAAGATTCGCTGCGGTGGACCATGAACGACCGCACGTTCAGCTTCGCGGAGCTGGTGGAGGAGACCGGCGAGTGGTGGTATCCGCTGGACTCCGCCGTCCTGTCCGGCGAGCTTCCCGTGGACGACCCGCAGGCCGAGCATGAGGTCCGCGTGGACCTGAAGCTCTACATCCCCTACATCATCACCGACCACGGCGTGCTGCACATCGAAGAGCACGACACCAAGACCATGAAGGTGGCACAGCGATGACCAGCCTCGGCACCCCGATCCAGGGCGTCACCCTTTACAGCTTCACCCGGGCCTTCCACGCCCGTCAGTACGACCTTGACGGCCTCATCCGGAAGGTGGCCGCCGACGGGTTCGGCCCGGGCCTGGAAATCATCGGGTTCTCCAGCCTGCGCGGCTTCCCCGGTCACATTGACGACAACTTCGTGGGCCACTTCCGCGACCTCGTGGCCGAGGTGGACCTGGTTCCCACCTCCCTGGCCGTCAACGTGGACACCGGCATCCGCCGCGACCGGCTCATGAACCACGACGAGCTGGTCGAGTACATGCGCACGCAGATCGAGGTGGCAGCCCGGCTCGGCTTCCCGATCGCCCGTGTCCAGATCTCGCTGACCCCGGATGCCATGGAAAGCCTGCTGCCGGTCGCCGAGCAGTACGGCGTGACCCTGGCGCTGGAAGTCCACGCGGACCAGCACGGCGCCCATGAGCGTGTCCTCGCCCTGCGTGACCGCTACGAGAAGCTCAACTCCCCGCTGCTGGGATTCACCGCCGACTGGGGAGCCACCGTTACCGGCTTCGCCCCCTCACTGCTGGAGGCCTACCGCCGCCGCGGCGCCTCGGAGGACCTGCTCCGGCAGGTGGTGGAGCTGTGGAACGGCTTCTACGCCGAGGGCCCGCCCAACACCCAGAAGGTCCACGGTGAACGCTTCGGAGCCTTCATCGGCCTGGCCGCGCGCAACGGCCGGCCGGACCTCGGCATCGACTTCGCCATCAACGGCACCGGCCTGTTCGGCCCGGCCCCGCTGGACACCTGGCTCGAAATCATGCCCTGGGTCCGCCACGTGCACGGAAAGTTCTTCGGCATCGACGAGACCGGCGAAGAGCCCTCCGTCCCCGTGCGGGGCCTGGTCCGGCAGCTCGTCGAGAACGGCTACTCCGGCGCCATTTCCAGCGAATACGAAGGCTGGCACTGGAACAACTGGCAGGATCCGTTCGACATCATCCGGGGCGAACAGGCCGTCCAGCGCTCCGCCGCAGCCAGCGCCGGCTCCGCCATGATCACCGACGCCGCCGAAGCGCGCCGCATCCTCAACAGCCATCTCGCCCAGCCCGTCCGCGGCTGACCACGAAGGGACCCAAACACATGTCAGAAGGCATCGCAGGCTCGGGCATCGAGCTTGGCATCACCCTCTATTCGCTCACCTCGGAGTTCGCTGCCGGCGTGTACACGCCGGAGACCCTGATCAAGGCCGTCGCCGACGAAGGCCTCGGCCCGGGCGTTGAGTTCAACATCGCCCAGATGCTCCGCACCTACCCCGACGTCGACAACGACTTCGTGAAACTGTGGCGCGACAGCATGGACCGCTACGGCCTCACCCCCAGTGCCGTGGGCACCAACCTGGACATGGGCCGCCGCAAAGACCGGGACATGACCCCGGACGAGGAATACGACTTCTTCGCACGGCAGCTGAAGACGGCCAACACCCTCGGTTTCCACAAAATCGTCATCCGCTCCGCCGGGAAGGAACTCCTCCGCCGGCTGCTTCCCCTGGCAGAGAAGTACGACCAGAAGCTGGGCTACGAAATCCACGCCCCGCAGGGCCCCAACGATCCCAAGATCCTCCAGATCCGCGAAATGTACGAGGAACTCGGAAGCGACCGGCTCGGCTTCACCGCCGACTTCAGCTCCACCATGCACAGCCTCTCGCCCACGCTGTTCCGCACCCTCACCCAAATGGGCCTGCCGGAGGAGCACTTCGCCGTCATGCAGGACATCTGGCGCAAGCCCCTGCCCATGCAGGAACGGAACCAGGAGTTCGAAGACTACCTGCGGGAAAACAACTTCGACCCCGCCCGGCTGGGCCCGTTCACCCGGCTCGCCTTCAACATGCACGGCCTGGTCCCGCCGGAGGAGTGGCTGGACATCATGCCCCAGATGTTCCACGTGCACGCCAAGTTCTACGACATCGACGAAAACGGTAACGAGCCCGCCATGGACATCCCCCGGATCGTCCGCCAGTTCGTCAAGGGCGGCTACCAGGGCTTCCTGTCCAGCGAATGGGAAGGCCACGCCTTCGCCGACCTCGGCGAATCCGACCCCATCGACCTGGTCAAGAAGCAGCATGCCCTCATGCGCCAGGCCATTGAAGACGCCGTCGTTCCCGCCTGAGGAGGTTCCCGTGCCTGAAACAGCAGCAGCCGCCGTCGAAACCTCCACCGAAAACGGCCTCGCCGCCGAGGTGGAGCGCCTCCGCGCGGAACTCGCCGAAGCGCTCACGCTGGCCCGCCGGGCCAACGACAGGGGCGAAATCGAAAACCTGTTCAACCGCTACATGTACCTGCACAACGCGTTCGAGGACGACCAGATCATCCCGTTGTGGGTAAAGCCGGGAACCCCCGGGATCCGGGCGCGCTACACCAACGCCGGCCAGTACACGGACTACGAGAGCGTCATCCGCTATCACCAGGGCCGGCCGCGGCCCGAAGGCAAACTGATCCTGCACTACACCACCACGCCGGTCATCGAGGTGGCCGCCGACGGCAAGACTGCCAAGGGCGTCTGGATCATGGCAGGCAACGAATCCGGCCTCACGGACCCCGAAGTGGCCAAGGGCAGCCCGGACTACATGTATTCGCCCGGCGAGGTGCAGGGCAAGAAGGTATGGGCCCACTGGGTCTGGTGCAAATACGCGGTGGACTTCCTGCGCCAGGACGGCGAATGGAAGATCTGGAAGTTCCGCTGCTACGAGCTCCTGCGGGCGCCGTTCGAGGAGAACTGGATCAGCTTCGCCGAGAAGAACCAGCACGCGTTCGCGCTGGACCTCATGTACTTCGGCGACGACGGCAAACCGGTTTTCATGCCGCCCGCTGACGAGCCCGTCGACCGGGAGTACCATCCATACAACCCGTCCACCCGGCAGACGCTGGATCCGCTGCCCCCCGTACCGCACGACACGTTCGTCGACACTTTCAAGTAAGGAAAGCCCATGGCAACTCACAATTCCCTGTTCCAGGACACGGACGTCCGCAGGCACCCCGAGGGCATTGCCGTATCCGTGCAGCTGCCCTGGTACCGCAGCCTCTGGCTGTCCGCTGTTGACGACGTCGCGGCCACCGTCAACGGCGTGCCCATTCCCAAGGAGTCCCTCCGCTTCGAACTGCAGGGCAAGTCCTACTCCATCGCCGAACTGCCGGAGCAGTGGGAAACCCTCTGGTTCGTGGCCGACAAGCCGGACGTGATCATCCCGCTGGACCGCGTCCCCGACGCGGGCGAGGAGATCGACGTCGAGGTCATCCTCACCCTCCGCCTGCTCTACATGCAGATCGCCCCCATGCGGTACGTGGGCAACCGGGTGGCCGTGGACCGCAAGGTAGTGCTCGCATGACGACCCTGCGCGTGGCCATGATCGGCTACGGCTTTATGGGCGCCGCCCATTCCCAGGGCTGGCGCACGGCGCCGCGGGTCTTCGACCTGCCCGCCGAGCCCGAGATGGCCGTCGTTGTGGGCCGCAACGCCGAGGCCGTGGCTGCGGCCGCGGCCAAGTGGGGGTGGGCTGAGTCAGCCACCGACTGGCGCGAGGTGATCGCCCGGGACGATATCGACGTCGTCGACATTGTCACCCCCGGCGACTCGCACGCCGAGATCGCGATCGCTGCGCTCGAGGCCGGGAAGCACGTCCTGTGCGAAAAGCCGCTTGCCAACACCGTGGCGGAAGCCGAGGCCATGGCCGACGCGGCCGAGCGCGCTGCAGCCCGCGGGGTGCGGGCCATGGTGGGCTTCACCTACCGCCGGGTGCCGGCCGTGACCTTCCTCCGCAACCTGATCGCCGAGGGTGCCGTGGGCACCATCAACCACGTCCGCGCCTCCTACCGGCAGGACTGGCTGGTGGACCCGGACATGCCGCTGGCCTGGCGCCTGCAGAAGGAGCACGCCGGTTCCGGCGCGCTGGGGGACATTGGGGCGCACGCCATCGACCTCGCCCAGTTCGTCACCGGGCTGAACCTGGGGAAGGTCTCCGGTGTCATCGACACGATTGTCAAGGAACGGCCTCTGCTGGATTCCGGCAGCGGTCTGTCCGGGACCGCCGGTGCGGGCTATGGCAAGGTGACGGTGGACGACATCGCGATCTTCACCGGCCGCTTCGAATCCGGTGCGCTGGCATCCTTCGAGGCTTCGCGGTTCGCCACCGGCCGGAAGAACGCCCTGCAGATCGAGGTCTCCGGCGACAAGGGTGCGCTGGCCTTCGACCTCGAAGACCTCAACAGCGTGCAGTTCTACGACCGCACGGCTCCGTCCGACCGGCAGGGTTTCCGGAAAATCCTGGTCACCGAGGCCGGGCACCCCTACGTTTCGGCCTGGTGGCCCGCGGGGCACATGCTTGGCTACGAGCACGGCTTCTCGCACCAGGTGAAGGACCTGGTGGAGGGTATCGTGGGCGGCACGGACCCGCACCCGTCCTTCGCTGACGGGTTACGGGTGCAGCGGGTGCTCGACGCCGTCGAGCGCAGTTCGGACAATGACTCCGCCTGGACAGGCGTCGCTTCCGGCGTCCCCGTACAGGCACCGTAAGGAAGGGAACCAACGTTGGCACGACCAATCACCTTGTTCACCGGCCAGTGGGCCGACCTGCCGTTCGAGGAAGTGGCGCGGCTCGCCGGCGAGTGGGGCTACGACGGGCTGGAGATTGCCTGCTGGGGCGACCACCTGGACCCGTGGCGCTGGGACGACGACGCGTACGTGCAGGGCAAGCTGGAGATCCTGGAGCGCAACAACCTCAAGGTGTGGACCATCTCCAACCACCTCAAGGGCCAGGCTGTCTGCGACGACCCGATCGACGAGCGGCACCGCGGCATCCTGCCCGACGTTGTGTGGGGCGACGGAGACCCGGAAGGTGTCCGCCGGCGCGCCGCGGAGGAACTGAAGAACACCGCCCGGCTCGCCGCCAAGCTCGGCGTCAAGACCGTCACCGGGTTCACCGGATCATCCATCTGGAAGTACGTGGCAATGTTCCCGCCGGCCTCCGACAAGATGGTCGACGCCGGCTACCAGGACTTCGCGGACCGGTGGAACCCCATCCTGGACGTCTTCGACGAAGTGGGGGTACGGTTCGCCCACGAGGTGCACCCGTCCGAGATCGCCTACGACTACTGGACCACGCAGCGCACCCTCGAGGCGATCGGGCACCGCGAGGCCTTCGGCCTGAACTGGGACCCCAGCCACATGGTGTGGCAGGACATCGATCCCGTGGGCTTCCTGTGGGACTTCAAGGACCGCATTTACCACGTCCACTGCAAGGACACGAAGAAGCGGCTCAACAACGGCCGCAACGGCCGGCTCTCCTCCCACCTGGCATGGGCCGACCCGCGCCGCGGCTGGGACTTCATCTCCACCGGTCACGGCGACGTGCCCTGGGAGGATGCGTTCCGGATGTTGAACTCCATCAACTACCGCGGCCCGCTCTCGGTGGAGTGGGAGGACGCCGGCATGGACCGCCTCGACGGTGCCCCCGAGGCGCTGGCGTTCGTACGCAGGCTCTCCAGCTACGAGCCCTCCGCCGCCGCGTTCGACGCAGCCTTCAGCACCAAGTAGCAGCACAACAAACGGTCGACGGCCGACGGCCGGCCCGGCAGGGCCGGCCGTTTTGCCTTTGCGGACGCCCTATCACTTCCTGCCTCAGTTCCTCGGACGCCCGATCACTTCTTGCCCCAATTCGGCGGACGCTCTATCACTTTGCGGGTCATGGGTAGCCCGATGCGGTAGGCGCGGCAGAACGCCGTCGACCTTCTTGAAACTGATAGAGGGATGCGCTAGAGGTCGAAGGAAGTGATAGGGGGTCGGGTCAAAAGCGGCAGGAAATGATAGGGCGTTTGGGTTTCCTCAACCACCGGGGGTCAATGCAGCTTCCGCCAGGGCCAGGTGCTTTCGCGTCATCTCCGTGGGATCGTCCCGCAGCCACTCGTGGCCGCCCCATTCGCTAGTCAGGGTGCCCGCGAAGCCGTGCCTGCCCAGGAGGCTGCCAAGGTCACGCAGCGGCTGCGACACCCGCCCGCCGTCGTCGTCCAAATCCCAAAACTTCAGGTGGAACGCGCCCACCAGCGGCAGGAGGCCCTCCAGGTCCGCGGCCTCGCTGCGGCCGAACCGGATCAGCAGGTTCATAAAGAGCGTGTGGATGCGCGGTGGAACCCCGCCCGAGCGCAGCAGCGCCGTCACGGCATCAAGGGTGAACGGATCACGCCACTCATTCTCCAGCCGCCTCATGAGCGCAGCGTCCACGCCGGCGCGGCGCAGCTCGTCGAGATAGGTCACGGGCAGCGCCGGCATCAGCATGCTGATGTCCACGAGGACGCGGACATGGGCGTCGCCGAGCCCGGCGATCTCGTCCAGTGCAGGTGCGACGGCGGGATTCGCCGGGCTCTGCTGCCCCTGGATCTCCTCATACAGCACCAGGTCCAGCTCATGGAGCAAGGGGAGCAACCGCCGGAGGAGTTCGCCGCCCGCCTGTCCGATCGGCAGCCGGACGCCGTCGGCCCCTACCCGCCGGGCGGCCTGCAGCTGGGGGAGCAGGAAATCGACGCGCTCCTGTAAAGAGCGGCGGTCCGTGGGCGAGGTGAAGTCGTCGAGGCTGGCGCCCACCATGCTGATGCTCCCGCCCGCAGCAGCCAGGCTATCCCGCAGGGCGTCCACTTCAGCGTCCCGGGGGTCAGGGAAGGAGCGCCACACGAGGCCGGGCTCAAGTTCTATTGTTTGTGCGGTGCCCGCAATGCCGGTCACGATCTCCGCGGCGGTCCGGCGGGCCGAGATAATCTCCGGCGCCCAGTTGAAGGAGCTGGCGCAAAAGGTCCAGCCGGCAGGAATTTCGGGGGCCATATGCCGCCTTCCCAGTTACGCTTGTTAACGACAAACTTATGTCATTTTCAGGATAAAGGATGCCAGTCATGTTGGAAACAGCATTGCGCAAAGACGCGTTGACCATTACCGCCGCGGGCTTCGAGCTCAGGGTCGGCTTGCCTTGGATACGGTCGATGCCACTTTCCAGTGTCAGCGGCCTGGCGGTAGAGATCGACGGCGGTCGCACACCGCAGGCGGACCTCTCCGTAATGCTGGGGGACCGGCGGGTTGCCGCGGAGAAGTTGCCGAAGGAGCGTGCCTGGTGGTTTATCCAGGACCGCCTGGTGCTGGCGGGCGGGTGCAGGCTTGAACCCGGGGTTCACGCCGTCTCCGTGGACTTCCAGCTTCTGGTGCCCTACCTGCAGGCGCGACCTGGTTCGCCATTGGTCCTGCCGTTCCACCTTGAGGCACAGCTGGATACACGTCGGCCATCGGCGGCGACCGCCTCCCGCGACGTGGCCTGAGCGACCCTGCCTAAGCTGGAACTGCGGCCCGTTCCGGCGACGGGCGGCCGTCGGCGAACCAGCGCGGGAAGGTGATGTCGAACAACTGTTCGCGGGCCAGCTCAGCACCACCGCGCAGCGGCTCCCGTTCATCATTGACGGAGAGGGTGATGGTGAGGTCGCGGGTTGCCAGCGGCAGCGACAGTTCGTAGACGCGCTGCCGCACCTCGGCCAGGAAGACCTCGCCGGCGGATGCGATGGCCCCGCCGATGACGATGACTCCGGGGTTGAACATGTTCACCAGTGCCGAGATGGTCTCACCCGCAACGCGGGCCGACTTCTGGACCAGGGCGATGGCCAGGGAGTCGCCGGCCTGGGCCGCAAGCGTGATGTCCTCGAGGGTCAGTTCACCCTTCTGCAGCTTTCCGGCGAGGGAACTGCTGGTCCCGTCCTTGACGGCCTGCTCGGCATCCCGGACTAGGGCCCAGCCGCCGGCAACTGCCTCCAGGCAGCCGGTCTTGCCGCAACGGCATTGGGCATCGGAATCTGAAACCCGCACATGGCCGATATCCCCGGCAGCGCCGTTGGCCCCCCGGTGGATTCTGCCCTTGGACAGCAAGCCCGCCCCGACGCCTGAGCCGATCTTGCAGTAAATCAGGTCCACCACGGCATCGCGCCGCCGGGCGCGTTCCCCGAGGGCAAGCAGGTTGGAATCGTTGTCCACCCAGACGGGCGCGTTGAAGCGTTGCTCGAAGGGGGTGCGGACGTCGTAGCCGTTCCACCCCGGCATGATCGGAGGTGCCACGGGGTGGCCTGAGGCGAAATCGACGGGCCCGGGAAGGCCCACCACCACGCCCCAGACGGGGACCTTGGCGTGTGCCTTGAGCACTTCTTCGGCAAGTGCCATCACTGCGTCGATGGTCTTTTCGGGGCCCGTGGCGATGTCCCAGGCGCGGTGCGTGTGCTCCAGGATGTCACCGTCGAGCGCTGCGACGCCGACCCTGATGTGGGCCGCTCCCAATGCGCACACCAGGATCATGCCCTGCTCCGCCCGGAAGCGGAGGGTCCGCGGGGCCCGGCCCCCGGACGAGGCTCCGAACTCCCCATCGCCGAGGAACCCGATGGAGATGGCCTGGTCGACGCGCTGGCTGACAACACCCCGGCCCAGGCCTGTGACTTTGCCGATCTCTGGCCGGGTGGTGGCCTCGCCCGTCCGCACCAGATTCACGATCCGCAGCAGGCTCGTCACTTCATCCGTCTGCGCCCCAAAGCGGAGCGTGGAGTCTGTCGTCATAGTTCCCAATTCTCCCACAGTAAGGGGCACTAAGGTGCGCTCCGACGCAACTAAGGCCAAAACATGCCAAACTTAGGAATAATAATGACAAAAGAGAGGGCGCCCATGCCGTGGAAGGTAGGAATACTTGGGGCCGGGCCCGGGGTGGCGGCTCTCCACCTCCCGGTGCTCGGGCGGCTCGCCGACCTGTACGACGTAGTGCATGTTGCGGACGCCGGAAGCGGCCGCGCGCGCGACCCCGCCCGGCGGCTGGGTGCCCGCTGGTCGGCCGGCGAAGGCGAATTGCTGGCGGACCCACAGGTTGAGGTGGTGGCCGTCTGCAGCCCTCCGGCAGAACACGCCCGCCAGATCCTGGCCGCCGTCGCCGCCGGGAAGCGCGCCATCTTCTGCGAAAAGCCGCTGGCCACCACCAGGGCGGACGCGGATGCTGTCATCGCGGCCTGCAGTTCCGCGGGGACCATACTCCTGGTGGGCACCAACCACCTGTTCGACGCCGCGTGGGGCCGCGCGAAGCACCACCTTGCTGCCCTCGAGGGGCGGGTGCGGGCAATCTCTGTCACCCTCGCCCTCCCGCCCAATGAGCGGTATCACCGGCTGGTGTCCGACGGCGGCCCCTTCCAGGCCCGGCGCGGAGGACGTCCTGACCTCGACGATCCGTCCGTGGCGGCAGATGTCCTGCGGCAGTTACTGACGGGCCTCGCCGTCCATGACCTGCCGGCTGTTCGGGACGTCGCTCCTGGCATCGACGAGGTGGCCTACGCGAGGGTCGTTCCGCCGATTGGTTACCTGGTGGGCTACCGGGCGGGCGGAGTCCTGGTCCAGTTGGCGCTCATCATGCTTCCGGAAGGGCCGGATGCCCTCTGGCGGATGAGCATCGCCACCTCCCATGACCGCGTCGAGGTCAACTTCCCGCCGGCGTTCGTCCATGCCGGCAGTGCCGCCACCAGGGTCAGAAGCGTCGACGGGCAATGGACGGAGTACCGGCGGGATCCGGAGGACGGGTATGTGGCGGAGTGGCGCCTGTTCGGATCCTTGCTGGAAGGGGCTGCGCCGGTGGAGTATGACGAACTGCTGGCTGACGCGCGTTACGCGATCGACTTGGCCGACGCTGCGGCGGCCAAGGTTATCGAGGGGGCGGCAGTATGAGTGCGCTGACGTCGGCGCTGGGAGTGTTCACGGACCTGCCATCTTACGTCGCGGCGGTCGCCGAGCTTCCCGCCAGTGCCAAACGCGCGGACGGGGCCCGCGGATCCGTGGTCGTGGTGCCGGGAATCGGCAACTGGTGGGAGGGGTTGCTGCCAGCCCGGAAGGAGGGGGCCGCTGCCGTGGTGGTGGCTGACCCGGCAGTCCTTCCCCGGGAAGTCTTCGACGGCGGGTGGCCGGGAGGTATCCCTGTCATCATCGAACGCTCCCGCCTGCGTCCGGACGTCGTTGCCGACGCTTTGCGGGCCCGGGAAGGCAAGGCCACGGCCGCGGTCACGGTCGAGTGCGCGGCTTCGGCCGGTGTCCTCAGAGAGGTGGTCTGTGACGGGCTCGGCTGGGCAAGGGTCCTGGCGGGTGGACCCTTGGCGCTGAGTGGCGCCACCGCGACGGCCCACGGCCGGATGGCACTCCTGCATGGACCCGGACCCGGCGGCGACCGCGTGACGGTGCCCGTCAGCCTGCTGGCGACGGCGGCCGGCGGCTTCCATGACGGCGGGCTCCTCCAGGTGCTGGGGCTCGGTGAGGTGCGGACCGAGGTCCTGGTGGACCAGCCGGCGGTGCTCACGCGCGTGGAGACAGCCGGCAGTAGGGGGACGTTGCGGACTCCGGAGCGCTATGAGTCGTCAGCCCGGGTGGCGCTGCGGCGGGCCCTCGAGGCGTGTTCCTTGGGAGAGCCGCTTTTGGACCTGCAGGAGCTGCTGGAGGACATGGCCCTCACGCGGGCGCTGCTTGACGCGCAGAACGCTGATGTCGAATAACAGCACTCTTATGTTGAATTTAGACAAAAGTACGGATAGTATGGGTGATGGCGTTGGGGTTCCAGCCGGACCCGTTCTCGGCCGTGCAGGTGCGGCGGAGGCACAACATGTCGCGTCGACGGCCCGATCGATCGGGCAGACCACTATGCCACTTTCCTCTTTGAGACTGCGTCTCCTCGTTGTTTCCCTGCTCACGGTCTCCTTCCTTGGAGCCCTGGACCACACCGTCGTTTCCACTTCCCTCGCCACCGTTGCCGGCGAACTCGGCGCCCTTCAGCTGATGAGCTGGGTGGTGGTGGGGTACACCCTTGCCAGCACGGTGCTGCTGCCGGTCCTCGGCAAGCTCGGTGACGTGCTGGGCGCGCGCCGGATTTTCCTTGCTTCCCTGCTGGTGTTCCTGGCCGCTTCCCTGGCCTGCGGTTTCGCCCAGGACATGGCGTGGCTCATTGCCGCCCGGGTCCTGCAGGGCATGAGCTCCGCCGGCCTGCAACTGATGTCCCAGACGATTATCGCCCGCGTCACCACCCAACGGGAGCGGCCACGATACATGGCCATCATCGGCGCCGCCTTTCCGATCGCCATCCTCATCGGCCCGGTGCTGGGCGGTGCCATCACCGACTACTGGGGGTGGCAGTGGGTCTTCTGGATCAACATCCCGGTGGGCGCCGCCGCCCTGATCCTGGCACTGATCGCCGTTCCGCGCCTCGAACCAGGCGCCCGGCCGCGGCACTTCGACGTCGCCGGAGCGGCGGTCTTCACAGCCGCCCTGGTTGCCCTCGTCCTGGCCGCCACGTGGGCAGCCGAACGCAACTCCGGCCTCGCCGCCGCAACGGCGTTCGCTGTCAGCGCCGCAGGCTTCGTGGCCTTTTTCTTCATTGAACGCCGCTCCGGCGAACCCATCGTGCCGCTGCACTTCTTCGCCAACCGCACGATTGCGGCGGGCACCGCGCTCTCGGCGATTATCGGCGTCGGCCTCTTCTCCATCACCGCGTACCTGCCCACGTACTTCCAGATGGCCTACCGGACCACGGCGACCGTGTCCGGCCTGGTGCCCATTGCCACCGTGTTCGGCATGCTGATCGGCAATCTGCTGACAGGCTGGCTGGCGAGCCGCACCGGACGGTATCGGATCTTCCCGATCATCGGGACATCGCTGGGCGCGGCCGGGCTCTCCGTCATGGCCATGCTGCCCGCGGGGCTTCCCCTGTGGGTGCCCATGATCGTGATGGCTGCCGTGGGCCTGGGGACCGGGGCGTTCATGAGCCTCATTATCGCCGTCGTCCAGGGCGCCGCCCCCGCCAGCCAGACCGGCACCATCACCGCCAGCATCAACCTGGCCCGGCAGGTGGGCTCCACAGTGGCCACGGCGGTCATCGGCGGGGTGATCGGCTTCGGTGTGGCTGCGATGCTTCCGTCCGGCCTGGACGCCGCCACCCTGACCCCGCACCTGGTCCACGCGGCCGCGCCGGACGTGCAGGCCGCCGTCGCACTGATCTACAGCTCCGTCTTCACACCCATCTTCATCGCCCTCGCCGCTACCTACGCGGTGGGCATCATCGCCGCGGTCCTGCTGCCGCACGGCCGGCTCTCCGATGACCCCGTTTCCGCCCGCCACACCACGTCCGAAACCCTCCCGGCCTGATTTCAAAGGAGACATCATGTCCAACCCCACCATCGCCATCGTCGGCAGCGGCCCGATCGGCTCAACCTACGCCCGGACGTTCGTGGAGCAGCTTCCCCACGCCCGGGTGGTGATGTTCGAAGCCGGTCCGCAGCTCACCTCCGTCCCCGGCGAGAGCGTGCGGAACATCCCGGACCCCGTCGAAAAGGCGCGTGCCCGGGAGATGTCGCAGGGGCCGCAAGCCGGGGCCTACCGCGAGTCGCTCGGCATCCCCGCCGGCACCGTCACCGAAGGCATGTTCACCGCTCGCCAGGGCACCCACCTGCTGGACTTCGGGGGCGCCGGCTCAGCCCACGCCCCGACCTTCCCGGCCGCGGCTGCGGCAACCAACGTCGGCGGCCAGGGGGCGCACTGGACCTGCGCGACGCCGTCGCCCGCCTTCAGCGAGAAGATCCCCTTCATCGCGGACGGGGAATGGGACGGCCTCATTGAAGAGGCCAAGCAACTGCTGCACGTCCACAGCGCCGCCTTCGCCGATTCGAAGGTCGGTGAAGCCATCCGGTCCCTGCTGGACGAGGAGTTCGGGGCGGAACTGCCGGAAGGCTACGGCGTGGGCACCCTCCCCGTCGCCGGGGACCCGCAGCCGGACGGCTCCGTGCGCTGGGCGGGTGCCGACGTCGTCCTCGGACCACTCGTGGACCCGGACAATCCGCTGTCGCAGCGGTTCGAGCTCCGCGACCTCACCCTGGTGCGCAAGGTGGAACGGGACGGAACCCGGGTCACCGGCGTGACCGTCCAGGACCTCCGCACCGGGGAGGAGTCCTTCGTGGCGGCGGACCTGGTGGTGGTGGCCGCGGATGCGTTCCGTTCCCCGCAGCTGCTGTGGGCCTCCGGCATCCGGCCGAAGGCCTTGGGCCGTTACCTGACCGAGCACCCCGTGGTCATCTCCACCGTGGCGCTGGACCCCGAGAAGATGGGCCGCTTCGCCACGGAGGAGGACCTCGACGCCGAACTGGCCCGCCGCGCGCAGAACCCGGCAGACCCGGTGGCCGCAGTAAACCGCATCCCGTTTTCCGAACCCGAGCACCCCTTCTCCGTCCAGGTCATGTACTCCGAGTCCACGCCGTTCCCCATGGACCCGGGAACCCCGTACTCCGAGAACCGCTGGGGCTACGTCAACATGGGCTACGGCATGCGCAAGCATCCGCGTTACGAGGACGCCGTGACCTTCGATGACAACGAGCCGGACTACCGCGGTTTCCCGAACATGACCATCGAATATGCCCTGACAGAGCGGGAAGAAAAGGAGATTGCCGAGGCCACCGAGCGGCTGCGGCGCGCCGGCAAGGCGCTGGGCGTGTTCGTCGCCGAGCCCCGCCTCATGCCCAACGGGTCCAGCCTGCACTACCAGGGGACCCTGCGCATGGGCGAGACCGACGACGGCACGTCCGTCGCCGATCCCTGGTCCCGAGTGTGGGGCTACGAGAACCTCCTGGTGGGCGGCAACGCGCTCATCCCGACGGCAACTGCGATGAACCCCACGCTGATGAGCGTCGCCATCGCCGTCCGCGGCGCACGCAAGGCCGCGGAAGGCCTTGCGCCCCGGGGCTATTAGGCTCGGGGAGCGTCAACCTGCATCGCCTCCGCCCGTGGCGGTAAGCCGTTCCGGCGCCCGCATGGACGGAGGCGCGGCTAACCTGTGGGTATGAAGAACCTGGACCTCAACCTGCTGCCCCATCTGCAGGTCCTGCTGGAGCTGCGGAACATCTCCCGGGCGGCGGAGCGGCTCCGGCTCAGCCAGCCGGCAACGAGTGCGGCGATGGGCAGGCTCCGGCGGCATTTCGACGACGAGCTCCTGGTCCGCAACGGCCGTACCTACGAACTCACGCCCTTTGCGCAGTCGCTGGTCCCGCTGGTTGATGAAGCCATGCTCCACATCCAGCGGGCCACCCGCGTGCGGTCCGGCTTTGACCCGGCCACCAGCGAGCGGGAGTTCATCATCGCCGCCTCGGACTACGCGGCGGCTCTGATCGTGGGCCCGCTGCGGGGGATCCTGCGCGAGGAGGCCCCGGGGGTCTCGGTGGACTTCGTGCCCACCGCCAAGTCCGGAATCCAGGGCCAGATGGCCGACTACTCAAAGATCGACCTGCTCGTGGGGCCCACCGGCTACCAGATGCAGGGGGCAAGCAGGCAAGTGTTCCGGGACAGCTTCGTCGCCATTGCAGACACCGGCAACCCCCTGCTCCAGCAGCCCCGGCTGACCCTCGCCGACCTCACCTCGGTGCCCCACGCCGTCGGCTACTTCGGCGAGGGCATCAGCACACCCGCGGACAAGCTGTTCGAGTCCCGCGGCATCCAGCGCCGCGTGGCAGCCGTGGTGGCAGGCTTCCTTTCCCTGCCGCTGCTGGTGGAGGGGACCGACCTCGTGGCCCTGGTCCCGCGGATGCTGGCGTCCCGGGCGCAGCGCGGTGCCCACATCGCGGTCCTGGAATTCGCTGAAGACGCAGAGGCCGCGCTCGTGGAGGCAATGTACTGGCATCCGTCCCAGGCCGAAGACCCGGCCAGCGTCTGGCTGCGGTCCGTGGTCCAGCGGTCCTGTGCCCGGCTGCATGAGCTGTTTCCCGTCACCGCGCACCCGGTGCCTATCCGCGCCGCGGATACCACCTAGACCCAACGCGCGGTTCTCCATCCGGTTCATCCCTGCGAAAGTCGAAGAAACAGCCTTCGAAAGGGACCCCATGCCTGCTTCCCGCCAGCTCCTCGCCGGCAAAACCGCCGTCATCACCGGAACGGCCAGCGGCCAGGGCCGGGCCGCGGCGCTCGCCTTCGCCGAAGCAGGGGCACTGGTCCTGGGTTGCGACATGGACGACGTCGGCTCAGCGGCCACGGTCGCCGCGGTCACCGCCGCCGGGGGCCGGATGGGCAGCAGCAGGGTGGACCTCACGGACGAGGCCGCCGTTGCCGCCTGGGCTTCGGAGGTTGCCGCTAAGCACGGCCAGGTGCACATCCTTTATGCCAATGCCGCGGTCACCCGTTTCGCCCCCGTGGAAGACCTGACGTACGCGGACTGGAAGTGGAACGTCGAGCACGAGATGGATGTGGTCTTCCTGCCGGTCAAGTATTTCTGGCCGCAGCTGGTCCGGGCCGGGAACGCGGCCATCGTGCTGGTGGGTTCGACGGCGGGCGTCACTGGATCGATGACCAACGGCCGGCTCGCGCACACCGCCACCAAGGGCGCCGTCGTGGCCATGACCAAGCAGCTCGCGGCGGAAGGGGCCCGGCACGGGGTGCGCGTCAACGCCGTCAGCCCGGGCATGATCCGGACCGCTGCGACGGAGGGCGACCTGCTGGCCGCCGACCACCCAATGCGGGCCATCGCCGGGAGCATTCCGCTGGGCAGGATTGGTGCGCCCGAAGAAGTGGCCCGGTGCGCGCTGTTCCTGGCCTCCGACGAAGCCTCCTATGTGACCGGCGCGAACCTCATGGTCGACGGCGGCTGGTCCGCGGTCCTGCCGGGCTGAAGTTGCCCGCTCCCTCCCAACTGGGTAGCAGTAGATGTCGTTATGGAGGCCCAAAACGACATCTACTGCCACCTAGTTGGGTTTGAGGTCAGCGGAGGGCGTCGGAGATGGATTTCGCCCCGCCGTGGGCGGACTGTCCGCCATCCACGGGGATTTCGGCGCCGGTCACGAAGGATGACAGTGGGCTGAGCAGGAAGAGTACGACGGCGGCGACCTCCTCCACGCGTCCGGTACGTCCCAGCGGGGTTTCGTCGAGGGTGGCCTGCCGGAACTCGGGGCTCGCCCCCTCGGTCATGGGTGTTTCGATGAAGCCCGGATGGACGGTATTGACCCGGATTCCGCGTGGTCCCAGTTCCATTGCTGCAACCTGCGAGAGTCCCCGGAGGGCCCATTTGCTGGCGGTGTAGGCCACCGGATAGTGCGCTGTCAGCGCTGCTACGGAACCGACGTTAACGATGGAGCCGCCGCCGGCCATCAGGGGTGTGAGCGCCTGGATCCCCAGCAGGCTGCCGGCAACGTTCACCTCATACACCCTTTGCAGGTCAGCCACACCGGCATCGAGCAGCCGGTTCCGCTGTGTGATGCCCGCGTTGTTCACCAGTCCGTCCACCTGCCACCCTTGGGACCGGATCCAGTCAGCAAGCGCAGCCCAGCCGGAAGGATCGCTGACATCCAGTTGCCGGTACAGCAGCTCCCCGTCGGCCTGCGGATCTGCCGCCAGCCCGGAGGGTAGCTCCGCCGCCAGGTCGGTGGCGATGACGCGCGCCCCGGCCCCGGCCAGCAAGCGCGCCTCGGCGGCACCCTGACCCTGGCCCGCGCCCGTGACGACCACGGTCCGGCCTGCAAGCTGAAGCGCGTCCACCCTAGGTTCCGGAGGCAACGGCAGGGGCAGTGCGGTTACGGGGACGGGACCTGGCCGGCACACGGGTGATGGCCTCGCGGCGCTCGCCGACCGTGTTTTCGATGGTGCCGATACCTTCGACCGTCATCCTGACAGTGTCACCGGTTATCAGGGGCGGCGGTGTCTGGGCGCCGTTGCGGCCCCAGAGCTCGGCGAGGCAGCCGCTGCCGCAGGTTCCGGAACCGAGCACGTCGCCGGGGCGGACCACGGAGTCCTGGGAGGCGTAGGCGACGAGTTCGGCGAAGGGCCAGCCCATGTTGGAGAGCAGGTCCTGGCCGATCTGTTCGCCGTTGACCTCGACGGACATGGAGATCGGCAGGAACCCTTCGGCGTCGTGCCGGTCCTCGAACTCGTCCGCCGTGACAATCCACGGGCCCAGGGTGTTGGAAAAGTCCTTGCCCTTGCACGGCCCGAGGCTGACCTTCATCTCCCGGCGCTGCAGGTCCCGCGCGGACCAGTCGTTGAGGATGGTGTAGCCGAAGATGTGCCGGTGCGCTTCCTCGGCGGTCAGGTTCCGTCCGTCGTGGCCGGGCCGGCGTCCGACGACGGCGGCGACCTCGGTCTCAAAGTCCAGGTCCGTGCACCCGGCCGGAATGCCGATCACCTCGCCGGGGCCCGTCACGGTGTGCGGGTTGGTGAAGTAGAACGTGGGTGCCTCGTACCACTCGGGCACCACGCCGGCGGCGCCGTCGATGCTCTTCCGGACGCCTTCGACGTGTTCCTCGAACGCGACAAAGTCGCGGATGGTGGCAGGGGCCAGCGGGGCGAGCAGTTGTACGTCGGCCAGCGGAACTCCCGGACTGGCGCCGATGGTCCGCCGGGCAGTGTCCAGGGTTGCCTCGAGTCCGGCGTCCAGCAGGTCCTGCACGCCCTTGCCGTCGGGCAGGGCGTAGCAGGCGCCGTCATCCACAAAGCCGGACTGCGTCCCGCCATCGTGATTCCACCGGGCGATCTTAACCATGAATTGTGTTCCTTAGGCTGTGCGGGTGGCGGTACGGGCAGACGCGGGCGCGATCCCGAGGGCGGCGGCGTTTCCGGAGAGCAGGCGGGCCTCGTCCGCGGCTGGGAGTCCGGCGGCCTGGACCTCGTCCACCGGGAGGTCTGAGCCCATGTCGAACGGGTAGTCAGAGCCGAGCAGCACCTGCCCCGGTCCGGCGGCCGCCACGAGGGCCCGCAGTTCGGCCGGACTGTGCACGAGGGAATCGAAGTAGAGCTTCTTCAGGTAGGACGACGGCGGCTCTGCGCAGCCGTGTGCTTCGGGCCGTACCTTCCAGGCCCGGTCCGAGCGGCCCAGGGTGGTGGGCAGGTAGCCGCCGCCGTGCGCAGCAAGGACTTTCAGGCCGGGGTGCCGGTCCAGGACACCGGAGAAGATCAGGTGCGACAGGGCCACGGCGTTCTCCGCTGGCTGGGAGACGGTGTTGGCGAGGTAGAAGCGGTCCAGCCGTTCATCCAGCGAGCAGCCGAACGGGTGCAGGAACACCAGGGCGTCCAGTTCCTCGGCCCGGGACCAGAACGGTTCCAGCCGGGGCTCACTCAGCTCCACCGTGGTCCGCTCCCCGCCGGGGGTAGCCGCGAACGACCCGATCTCCACACCGAGCAGCCCGCATTCGAGCACAGCGTGCTCCAGGACCTCGACCATCAGGTGCGGGTGCTGAAGCGGGACCAGGCCCAGGCCGTTGAGCCGTTCCGGGGCGCGGTCCACGAATTCCCGCACCGCCTGGTTCGCAGCGCGGGCCAGGCGCAGTGCCAGCTCCTCGCCGGCGAAGTAGTAGAAGTGCGACGGCGACGGCGAGACCAGTTGCACGTCCACGCCCTGGGCGTCCATGTCCGCGAGCCGGCGGTCCAGGTCGGTCAGCTGCGGCCAGCGTTCCTTGATCATCTTCCCGGACGCGGCCATGGACTCCGGCCCGTTGCGCCGCACCTCGAGAGCCTGCTGCGCGCCGAACCCCTCGGGATCGGCGTCGGCCACGAGCTGCTGCAGGGCCGGAAGCAGGACGTGGGCGTGGACGTCAACAGTGGGGTGGCCGTCGGGACTGGTGGTGCTCATGCGGGTTCCTTCAGCATGGTGGACAGCTTGTACATCAGGCCGGGCACGTCTGCGTCGCGGACGCCGTCGAGCATCCACTGGCCCAGCTGGACGGAGGACTCCACCACTGCCTTGGCCCGGTCCAGACGGCGGTCCGTGAACTCCTTGAACAGGGTTTCGGTGACGTCGTCGGCCTTGATCAGCAGCTCCGCCAGGACGACGGCGTCCTCCAGGGCCATGGCTGCGCCCTGGGCGACCGTGGGCGGGCAGCTGTGGGCGGCGTCGCCGATGATGACTGTTCGGCCGCGGTTCCACGGGCCGTCCACCAGGTGCGTGGTGAACCACGTGTAGTTGATGCGGGCGCTGTGGTCCAGGTTCTCCCGGATTTCCTTCCAGGGCCCGCCGTACGCTGCGGCGAGTTCGGCCATGACGCGGGGGCCGTCCTCGTGCTTGCGCTCCTGGGCCTTTTCCACCAGGTAGGCGTAGATGGTGTCCCGGCCGGTGGGGCAGTACCCGGCGATAAAGCAGGGGCCGCCGTAGGTCAGGTCGGTGCGGACCACCTCTTCGGGCCGCTCAACGAAGGCACGCCAGATGCCCATGCCGGTGGGCTGGGGTTCGACGTCGATGCCGATCGCCTTGCGGACGGCCGAGTGCAGCCCGTCTGCGCCGATCAACAGGTCGTAGCGGGAGGAGCCGCCGTTGGCCGTGCCCACGGTGACGGACCCGCCGTCGTCCGTTATGCCGGTGACCGTCTTCCCGTAGCTGATCCGCGCGCCTGCCTTTTCCGCGCGCTCGCGGAGGATGGCGGTGAGGTCCGGGCGGTACATGCCCATGGTGGCGGGAAGGTCGTCGCCGCCGGTGCGGATGTCCTCGAGGACGGCGAGGACGGTGCCGTTGGGGTCCGGGGCGCGCAGCCCGAGCGTGCTGAAGCCGTAGCCTTTGGCCTCCACCTGCTCCCAGACGCCGAGCTGCCGGAGGACCCGGAGGGCGTTGCCCTGCAGGGTGATGCCGGAGCCGAGGGTCTGCGGGGCGTCCGCCTTTTCCAGGATCTCCACCTGGATTCCCGCGTCGGCCAGGAGGATGGCAGCGGCCAGGCCCGCGGCTCCCGCCCCGACGATTCCGACGTTCTGTACTGCTGCCATCGCTGACTCCTTTGTATTGACGGCGTTACTGGTGGTTTATGTAAGTGAAGCTACCCGAGCGCGGGCTAGCGGAGCGCGATCGGGTTGACGGGTGATCCGACGGCGCCGGTGATGGGCAGTGGTGCGGCGGTGAGCAGGAAGTCGTACCTGCCGTCCGCGGCGCACGCTTCCGCGAGGGCGTCCGGGTCCCACATCTCGCCGAGGAACAGGCCCAGGTTGGGGATGGCGATCTGGTGGAGCGGCTGGAACGCGCCGTCGAATTCGTTGGGGCGGACTTCAAAGCCCCAGGTATCGGTGGCGATGCCGGCGATCTCGCTGCGGTGCAGCCAGGGCGCGGTGCTGAAGGACAGGCCGGGGGCGGCGCCGCCGGCGTAGTCGCCCCAGCCGTCGCGGCGCACCCGGGTGTACTGGCCGGTGCGGATCACCACGATGTCGCCGCGGCGGACTTCCGAGCTGGGCCCCTGCAGGTCGATGGTTTGCTGCAGGTGTTCGGGGGTGATCGCGAATCCGTCCGGCAGTTCGCCGTCGTTCCGTCCCAGTTCGGGGCCGAGGGCGCGGCCGACGTCGAGCAGCACGCCGCGGGTGGCGATTTTGGCGGCTGCGGTTTCGATGCCGGTGACCAGGTCGCCTTCGGAGGTGACGACGTCGCCGGCGGCGCGGCCGTTCCAGGCTTTGCCCTGGTCGAAGATATGGCCCAGGCCGTCCCACTGGGTGGAGCACTGCAGCGGCATGGCGATGACGTCGTCCGCGCCGCCGAAGCCGTGCGGGAAGCCCTGGTTGCCGCGTTCGGCGTCCACGCCGGTGTCCGTCATGGTGTGCACGGGGTTGGTGCGGCGGCGCCACCCCTTTTGCGGGCCATTGGTGTCGAACGGCTGGGACAGCGAGAACGCCTCGCCGGTCTTCACGAGGGCCGCGGCCTCGACGCGCTTGGCGGCGTCGATGAAGTTCAGGGTGCCGAGCACGTCATCGGCGCCCCAGCGGCCCCAGTTGTTGTGCGCGGCGGCCATGGAACGGATGCTGCCGAGCGGGTCGTCACGCCGGATAACCGGGGAATCAGGAGCTGATTCCCCGGTGCCGGTGATGCTTGCTGTGTCCTGGGCGGTCACGGCTGGCTGCCTTCGGTGGTCGTTTCGTCCTTGCAGTGGATGAGCTGTGTGCCCAAGCCGGTGATGGTGCCTTCCATGACGTCGCCGTCCTGCAGGAGCCGGCCCCAGTGCTGGCCGTTGCCGGCGGGGCTGCCGGTGAGGACCAGGTCGCCCGGGCGCAGCGGCATGATCTGGGAGGCTTCGCTGACGAGCTTGGCCACGCCGAAAATCATGTCGGAGGTGGATTCGTCCTGCATGGCCTTGCCGTTGAGCTTCAGCGTCACCTGCACGTTCTGCGGGTCGCCGAAGAACTTGGCAGGGACCAGCAGTGGGCCGGTGGGCAGGAAGCCGGGGGCGTTTTTGGCGCGGTACCAGTCCGAGCCGATGGCGGGCATGTCCTTGCGGAAGACGTACTCGCGGGTGGTGATGTCGTTGACCATGGTGTAGCCGAACACATGCTCCAGCGCTTCCTCGGGGGAGACCCGGAACGCCGTTTTGCCGATCACCGCCGCGAGCTCCAGTTCCCAGTCGTGGGACTTGGAGTAGGACGGCAGGGTGAGGTCGTCCGTGGCGGACGCGACCGCCGTCGGAAGGCCGATGAAGAAGTACGGTGTGCCCTGGCCCGCGCGCTTGTCCATCATCGCCGCCGTCCTGGTGCGCACTTCCTCAGCGTCCTCGCCAGGTTCGCGGTGGGCGATGGCGAGGTCGATGACGTGCTTGCGGTAGTTCGCGCCGGTCTGCAGGATCTGGGCCGGCTCCACCGGGGCGAGGATTTCGACGTCGGCACGCGCCAGTCCGCTGTCCTCGCCGGCGGAGGCGGCCAGTGCGTCCAGCTGGCCCTCGGTGGTGGCCCAGTGTTCGATCAGGGAGTTGATGTCCCCGTCCAGCGGCAGGACCCGGTCATTGACGAGCAGGCCGGTGCGGGCCTTGCTGTCGCCGGATTCCTGGAACCGGACCAGCGCGTAGGTTGCGTCTGCCATGGCGTCTTAGCCCCGGCCGTGCTTGGCGTACGGGTTCAGGAGGGCTTCCTTCATCTCGGGGGAGGCGCCTTCCTCGGTGGCGGTGAAACCTTCGGCGGGCGGGAAGGATTCGGTCATGGAGTGCGGCATCGCGCCGTTCTTGTAGAAGTTGTTGGAGCCCTCGGACGGGTGCCAGGTGTTGGCTTCCCAGTCCGGGACGTAGTTGCGGTAGCCGCCGGAGTTGAGCTCCACGCGCAGGCCGGACGGTTCGCGGAAGTAGAGGAAGTTCTGCTCGCCGACGCCGTGGATGGAGGGCCCGTATTCCATCGGGGTGCCGTGTTCCATCATGACGTCAGCGGTGCGCAGCAGGTCTTCGGTGGTGTCCACCCAGAAGGCGATGTGGTTGACGCGGCCGGGGCGGTTGGAGGTGTCCAGAACGACGCCGAGGTCGTGGGACTTTTCGTTGGTGGTCAGGACCGAGAAGACCGTGATGGGGGCTTCGTCCAGGTCCACGAAGGCCATGACGCGGAAGCCGAGGGCCTCGTTGTACCACTTGGCGAACCCGCGTACGTCGGAGGAGGCGACGGTGACGTGGTCCAGGAAGCGGGGTGCTGCGGCGTGGCTGCTGCGGCGCTCCGGGCGGTCCGGGTAGGTCGACTCGAAGCCGGGCCCGGCGACGAACTTGTCGACGTCGTAGAAGAGGCGCATGTGGTGGCCGTAGGGGCCGGTGAATTCGTAGGCCTTGCCGTAGCCGTGGCCGCCGGCGGTCCAGGTGCCCTGCACGCCGGTCGCTTCAATGCGCTGGGCGGCGGCTTCGAGGGCGGCCTGGGAGTTGGTGCGCCAGGCCATCCGGCCCAGGGACGCTTCAGGGCCTTCGGTAACGACGAGGCTGTACCGGTAGTAGTCGCCCCAGCAGCGCAGGTAAACCTTGCCGTCCACCCGGTCGATGATGCGCATGCCGAACTTTTCCTCATAGAACTTGGCCGAAGCTTCGACGTCCGGGCTGGTGATCTCGAGGTGGGCGAGATGGGAGAGGGGAGTTTCCACGTTGAAGTCCTTCTGGTTACTGGTTGCTGTCGGTTGGTGCAGGTCCTGTAACTACTGTGAGGCACTTCATATATTTGAGGAAGGCGGGGTTTTCTATATCAACTATTTGTTCGACTGATGCTCTCCCGCCTCGTTCAGCGGGTACGGCAGGTTGCGCGTCACGGGGATCAGGCTTTTGGGGAGGGGTCGACGGCGGGTCCGCCGGTTTCCGGGGGAGTGGCACCGAAGGGGGCCAGAAAACTGCCGTGCGTGACGCCGTCGTCCATCCCCTGGCGACCGTCTCTCACGTCCTCCACTTTTAACCATGAGTGCTCTATCGGTTCCGGTTTCCAGATGGGCGGACTCAGAGTTGCGGGACGCAGACACCGCTTCCAAGGAGGGCGAGTCCTGCTCGGTCACCGGGCGCGAAATCCTGAAGGCCCATGTTGTCGGCATGCATCAGCTGCGTCGGATCGTTGATGTGGTCGAGGCCGAGGACATGGCCGAGTTCGTGCATGATGATTGCCCGCACTTGCGCAGCCCCATCGGGGTGGCTGGCCATGATGCCCGCGAGGTCAGGAGCGTCCAGGCGTATCTGGCCCGCCACGAGGACCAGGGGTTGACCTGGAGCCTGGATGATGGTGCTCCCGCCATCGCCGGCGACACGTCCGGCGAGCCCGGGAGTTTCCTCCGGCGTGGACCAGGTAATTAGCACTGGAGCCCACCGCTTTCCGTAGCGTTCCGGCTGGTAAGGCTTCCGCTCATCCGCCGGGGCTTCTGTGGTGGTGCCGTCGTAAACGAAGTGCAGGCCCGACGCGGCAGAAACCGCTGATATGGCTTCGCGTATCAGGGAATCTCCGCCTGGTAGGGCGTTGTCCGGGCGGATGACGTAGTGCACGGGGCGGCAGGGGTCATAGGCGACGAGCGGCTGGCCTGTACCCCCGTGAGTCTGCAAAGCAAAGGCCTTGGATCCGGTGCTCGCCGGGGGCGTACCCAAGGGGGAGGAAGCAGCTTCATGGCCTGGTGGCGGGACTGTTGCACCCGGGAGGTACGGTGCGGCGAAGGGAAGTAAGACCCGGTTGAACAGCGAGGGCGTGAAGTACAGGCAGATCACGAGGGCTACCCCCAGCGCAGTCATTACCCGCCGCTTCCGAACAGGGGAGTGGTAGGGCCTCCGTGAGCGGATGCCGAACCTTTTGCTTCTGGGCGGCGTCGGCCCGGCACCGCGCCATGGGGCGGTTGCTTCCGGCATGCCGAACGCCTCATCGATCGCCCACTGCGGAATCCGGCCGCTGGGTGAACGGCGCACCCGTGGCAGCGGGCGGCCGTCGGGCATTCCCGGCCATGATCCAGAATCTTTACCTGAAATGCCCACCCAACATCCCCCGTGCTGACTTCGCTATTAATCTTGTTTCAGCCTAGATGCGGCCGACGCCGCTATTGTGAGCAAAGCCGCAGGATTTGCACAGGAAAAGCTTCCGCCCGGGAACGCGTTCGTCCAGCCGGACGGATGCTTTGAAGTTGCTTGTTGGCTATTCCTTGCCGAGGTTGGCGGCCGAGGTCTTCTCTCCGGTCACCTCATTGAGTGCCCGCAGGTCGAAGATCCCGTTGATGTCCGCCTGCTTGGTGGTCCCGGCCGTGACGCCGTCCGCCAGGAGCTTCTGGTAGGTGCCGGCCAGCGGGTCCACAGTGAAGACGATGTTCTTTAGTGATCGGTCAATGACGTCCGCCTTCAGCTCGGCACCGGCCGCCTCCTTGAGGGCGGCGTTGATGACGCTGGCCTTCTCGGAGTCCGGGGCGCCGTTCAGCCACCCAACCGACTTGGCGTGGCCCTTCAGGAGCGCCTTCACCGTGTCCGGGTGGTCGGCGGCGAACTTCTGGTTCACGATCAGGATGGTGGTGGGGAACTCGCCCGGCTTGCCCGACAGCGAACCATCCCACAGGTCCTTTTCGTCCACCAGGACCTTCGCTCCGGCGGTCAGCACCAGACGCGACGCCCACGGCTCAGGCAGCCACGCACCATCGAGCTTTCCATCCTGGAAAAGTTTGAGCGTCTGGGCGTTCTCGGTGGGGTTGATGGCGACATCGCCGCTGCCGTCCACGTTCGTCTTGAACCCCTGCGACGCCAGCCAGGCGCGGAGGGCTACGTCTTGTGTGCCACCAAGCTGCGGGGAGGCAAGGGTTTTGCCCTTGAGGTCGGCTGCCGTGTTGATCTCCGGCTTGACCACCAGCTGGGCCCCGCCCGCCGCGGCGCCGGCGATGATGTGGATGGACTCGCCGGAACTCTTGACGTAGGAGTTGATGGCGGGGTTGGGGCCAATGTAGGTGGCATCGATGGCGCCGGCATTCAGCGCCTCGATCGCGGCCGGACCGGCATTGAAGACCTGCGTGCTGAGCTTGGTGTCGCCGAGTTCGTCGGCGATGTAGTTCTGGCTGACGCCCACCAGTGCGGGGGCGTGGGTGACGTTGCCGAAGTAGCCAAGCTTGAGTTCTGCGGCGGGGTTGCCGGCGGGGGCGGCTTCCGCTGCCGGCACCGTGGAGGAGTTGTTGGTACTGACGGCCGTGGCGACGGCGGCCCCACCGCCAACCAGGGCCAGGAGGGCGGCCGTGATGCCGATCTTCTGGCCCAGGGAACGCTTGGGCTTGGCCGACTGCCCGGCCACAATACGGGTGGAGCTTTCCTGGTTTTGTGGACGCTTGTCCTGTGGTTCTGCCATTGGGATTCCTTCGCTGGGTCTGATGCTGAGACGAGATTACGGAGCACCCAGCGGCCCCACAATCAACGGTGTAGCAGGCGTTCACGTGACGACGCTTACTCTCAACACGGCGTAGCGCGGCTTCAAAAAACGTCGCACCGCGACTTCTCCGGAGCCGCAAAAAGGCCCTTTCCCGGACTTTCGAAGCCCATGCGGGACTCAGCGTTCAGGCGCTCCTGTGGTGCCGCCGTCGCCGAGGTTTGCGATGGCCTGCCGGACGACGGCCAGGTCCAGGTCCCCCAGGCCCTGCGCCACCAGGTCCGCGTAAAGGTGGAGCCCGGCAGACGCCATTGGAACTGCCGCGCCAACGCTGTCCGAGCTTTCCAGCACGAAGGCCAGATCCTTGCGCATGAACTTCGCCGGCCCCGTCGGCCTGTAGTTTTTCGCGGTGATCCGCGGTCCAACCTGTTCCAGAACCCGGCTCGAAGCAAGGCCGCCGGACAGGATCTCGAAGAGGGCGCCCGGGTCCAGGCCCGAGCGCTCGGCGAGCTCCGCGGCCTCGGCGAGTGCCGCCGTCGTGGTCCCTACTACCAGTTGGTTGCAGGCTTTGGCCAAGGACCCGGCCCCCAGCCCTCCCAGCAACTTCACCGTCGTCCCCATTGCCTCGAAAGCCGGCCGGGCCCGCCCGAAGTCTTCCTGCGTGCCGCCCACCATGATGGCGAGCGTGCCCCGTTGGGCGCCGTCCGTGCCGCCGCTGACCGGAGCATCGAGCACTGAAGCGTTTCCGGCGCTTGCCTCGCTGACGGCCGCGCCAAACGCCTGCACGCCGACCGGGGACACGCTGCTCATGACCACCACCAGCGTTCCCGCCGCCGGCGGGTCGGTCCGCCACGCCTCCAGCAGGCCCGATGCCGCATCTTCAATAAAGGGCAGATCGGGAAGCATAAAGAAGATAAGGGGCTCGTCGCGCAGTTGTGCAACTGTTTGCACGCCGCATCCGCCGAGCAGTTCGAGATCCCGGACGGCTGCCGGGGACCTGTTCCAACCCGCGATCCGCCAGCCGGCCTTGACGAGGTTCGCGGCCATGGGGGCACCCATCAGGCCCAGCCCCACAAAGCCGGCGCGGGGCTGTGTCCTGCCGCAGGGAGCGGTGTTGGTACCCACTGTGATCCTTTCGCTGTACGGGGCGCCCCGAGGAACGCCGCGATGGGAACGCCGTCAGGGCGGCCCGGAAGGGCCGCCCTGACGGTCGCACTGTTGCTTACCTGGCGTCTTCTATGGCCACAAGGTCACGGCCGCCCGTTTCCGGGGTAAAGAACGTGGCGGCAAAGGAGATGAGCGCGAGAACCAGCGAGTAGAGCGCCGGAACCAGCCAGGAGTGGCCGGTTGCTGCCAGCAGTGCGACGCCGATCATGGGGGCAAAGCCGCCTGCCAGTACCGCGGAGAGCTCGCGGCTGAGCGCGACGCCGGTGAAGCGGTGCTGGGCGCCGAAGAGTTCCGGCAGCAGGGCGCACTGCGGACCGAGCATGGACTGCACGCCGAGTGAAATGCCCACCACCATGACTGCCCAGACCAGGGTGACGTTCCCCAGGGTGACCAGGTAGAAGGCCGGCAGGGCGATGACCGCCTGGAAGAGTGCACCGTAGCGGTAGACGGGAACCCTGCCAAAGCGGTCGGACAGCGCACCGAAAGTGACAACGAGGACCGCGGCGAATGCTGCAGCGATCAGCAGGCCGGTGGGGCCGATGAACTTGTCGCCGGCGAAGACACCGGCCGGCGTGCTGATGAACGATACAAGGAGCGCCGAGTAGATGGACGAGTTGCCGTTTTCACCCATCCGGAGGCCGATGCCCACCAGCACGTTCTTCTTGGAATGCTTCCAAATCTGGCCTACGGGGTTCTTGACCACGGCCTTGTGCTTCTCAAGTTCCTGGAAGACAGGGGTTTCCTTCAGCCGGAGCCGGATCAAAACGGCAATGACGATCAGGATGACGCTGGCCAGGAAGGGGACGCGCCAGAGCCAGCCCTGGAGCACCTCCTTGTCCGCCAATGCCATGAGGGCGAAGGTGCCGGCACCGAGCAGGGTGCCCAGCTGGATGCCTACGAATGGCAGGGAGGCAAAGAATCCACGACGGCGGGGCGGGGCCACTTCGGAGATCAGCGTCGTAGCGCCTGCCTGCTCGGCGCCGGCGCCCAGACCCTGGAGGATGCGGAGGGTCACCAGGAGCACGGCGCCCAGCATTCCGGCCTGCTCGAACGTGGGCAGGAGGCCGATGGCGAAGCTGGCCAGGCCCATCAGGCCGATGGTCAGGATCAGGACCATCTTGCGGCCGAAGCGGTCACCGATGTAGCCGAAAACCACGCCGCCGAAGGGCCGAGCGGCGAAGCCGACTCCGTAGGTGGCAAAGGAGGCAATGACCGCCCCGCTCTCACCCAGCGGTGCAAAGAACAGCGGGCCGAAGATCAGCGCCGACGCCAGGCCGTAAATGTAGAAGTCGTAGTACTCCAGGGCAGAGCCTACAGAACTGGCAAGAGTTGCCCTTCGCAGCTGCTGGGGATCGACGGCGGCGCCGTCCACTGCGGCCTGCGGCAAGTTGGTACGAGTTGTCACGAGAACTCCCTCAAATGCACTCCAGGCCCCCGTTGGCCTGGTGGGATAGCAACGACGCCTGTTGCATCGATCACTATGCTGAACACAATACAGCAAGTTGAACAGGGCGCAATAGATGCCGCTGCGTTTGACGGGGAGGAGTGCCGCCTGCCTAGCCCATGGGGTTGCCCAGGGAGTGTGCGAGCTCCTGGAGTTCCTTGACCATCTGAGAGCCCTGTTCCGGCGTGTAGGTGGCCTTAAGTGCTGTCACGGAAAGGCCAAGGCTCGGGCCATGGGCGCCGCGTGTCGGGACGGACACGGCGAGGCAGACGACGCCGGTGGTCGACTCTTCGTCCTCGAACGCATAGCCCTTCTCGCGGATCTCGCGCAGCTGAGCCTTCAGCTCGGCGCCGGTGCGCAGCGACTTTGGCGTGAGCACCGGGAGCTCCCCGTTGTCCGGGAACATCTCCTCCAGGTCGTGGTCGCGCAGCCGGGCTATCAGGGCCTTGCCGACCGCGCACAGGGAGACCGGCATCTTGTCGCCGATGTTGGAGGTCAGCCGCACGGCCGGATGGCCCTCGTAGCGGGCAAGGTAGATGACGTTGGTCCCGTCAAGCATCGCGATGCGGACCGTCTCGCGGGACAGTACGGAGGCCTGTTCGCAGTATCGGTAGAACTCCTGGACCTCGTCCATCCGGCCCAGGTAGGCGGCTCCCAATTCCACGAGTTTGCGGCCCAGGGTGAATTCGGCACCCTGGCGGGTGATCAGCCGGGCCTCCTCCAGTGCCAGCAGGAGATTGGAAGTGGACGACTTGGGGATGCCCACTTCCCGCGAAAGGTCACTCAGGGTCAGCCTGCCGGTCGCTGAGGCTGCAAGTGCGTCCAGGACGGCGGCGGCCCGTGTCACGGCCGGCGCCGGCGATGCGGTTCCGGACTTGTCTGGTGAGGCGGGGGTGCGGGAATCGGCCATGATTCTCCTTAGGTTGCCGGGGCTGACGTGCGCTGCGTTCAGTCAACTGAACGGCTTCCATCATAAGCGCGCACGCCCGGCCCGGCGCCGCGTCAGGCTACGGCGGAGCTCAGCGTCCCTATACCCTCAACGACGACATCAACCCGGTCCCCGGGCACCACGGCGACGGCGGTCCGGGGCGCCCCGGTCATGACGACGTCGCCCGGCTCCAGCGTTAGCCAGGACGTGACGTACACGAGGCAGTCCACCACGCTGGAGGGAAGGTTGAAGGTGCCTGACTCCGCTTTCAGCAGCCCGTTGACCAGGACTTTGATGCCGGCGCTTTCGGGATCCCGGAGGTCGGTCTCGATCCATGGGCCCAAGGGTGTGTAGTTGATGCCGGACTTGCCCTGGAAGTTTCTTTCATCCACCGCGCCCTGGTCCACATTCGTAACGTCATTGACGCACGTGTAGCCGAGCACGTGCTCGAGCGCGTTCCCCGCCGTCAGTTGCGTGGCGTGTTTTCCGATTACCACGGCGAGCTCGCCCTCGGCATGTACGGTGCCCCGGCCGCGTGCACTGACTATCGGGTCCCCCGGGGCCGCGACAGTATGTACGGACTTGTGCCACGCCTGGATAGGCAATGAATGGTCGTTTAGCGTCCGGTTATGGCCGATCCCAAGCACTACTGCGGGCCTGACAGGGGCGAGGAACGATGCCTCGGCGTGGTTTGTGGTGCCGCCGGTGTAGCGGAGGGGGCTGTCGAAGGGGCTGGCGATGTGGTGCCACCGCCCGTCCCTCTCCACCGCGTATTCCGGGCCGGCTGCTGTTTTGATCCTGGCGATGCGCATGGTTGCTCCCGGCCGGCCTAGTAAAAATGGACCGGGTCCACGAGGTGGGGCAGCTCCCCGCCGTCAAGGAAGGCCCTCAGGTTGCTGCAAAAGCGATCAGCGATCAGGCGGTTCTCTGCGGCGCTGAGCGCCGAGGTATGCGGGGAGACCAATACCCTGGGGTGGTTCCACAGCGGGCTGTCCTGGGGCAGCGGTTCAACCGCGAATACATCAAGGCAGGCGTAGCCGACCTGGCCGTTCTCGAGCGCCTCCAACAGGGCGTCCTCGTCGACGACCGTCCCGCGGCCCACGTTTACGAACGTTGTGCCTGGTTTCATGGCTGCAAAGAGCTCCCGGTTAAACAGCTTCTCCGTGAATTCGGTACCGGGCAGCGTATTGACGACGGCGTCTGCCGTGGTTAGGAGGTCCGGCAGGCCGGCATTGTCAGTAACCCGGTCGATCCCCTCAATCGGCTCGACTGTCCGCTTTGTGCCGCTGACCTTCATGCCCAGCGCCCGTGCGATCCGGGCAGTTTCCAGGCCGATCTCCCCGAGCCCGCTCACTACCAGTGTTGAGCCGCTGACCAGGCGGGTGGGAGTGCGAAGTTCAGGCCACACCTTGGCCGCCTGGTCCCGGGCAAGCTCGGCGCTGCGTTTGAAGCCGTTCAGGATCCCCAACGCCGCGAACTCGGCGAGGGGCAGGGCATGCACCCCGGCCGAAGTTGTGATTCTGAACTTCTGCAGAACGTCGTGGCCGAGCCCTGATGCCCTCACTGCTCCGCCGGCCCCCGCGGCCATGGCGTGGATCCACTGCAGGCCGGGATTTTCCGCGGCGACCCGGGCCAGGCCGGAGGGGCTTTCATTGGGGAAGCCGTAAAGGATCTCTGCCTGGTTAACCATCGCCCAATACCGTTCTTCCTGGTCGGGGGTCCGCTTGAATGCAGGATCGCCGGCGTGGTCGGCAGGAAAGCGTTCCGGCGGCAGGAGATTGGGGTCGTAGAGGACGGTGATGGAGGGGTCGACGGCACGGATCTGGTCCACGAGCTCAGCTTCGAGCGGGACAGCGATGGCCAATGTCTTGGAAGTCATTCGTTCACTATACTGTCTAGTGGCAAGCATAGTGAACAGCCTGTCCCGGGGTTGGTCCTGGCTACGCCGCCTTGACCAAGGGCAGTTCATCCCAGTGGGTGGTGTAGCGCGGGGAGCGCATGTCCCGCTTCATGGTCCAGTCCAGCCCTGATCTGATTCCGGCATGGCCCAGGCCGATGGAACCCCGCCCGAACCGGCGGCTGACATCCTCGAGGAGCGGGCCGATGCCGCGTTCCTCATGCCGGTTCTCGAACGGCTCCAGCGGCGGCTGGTTCCCGGTGGGCCGCAGGTCCGTGAGCATGAGTCCGGCCTTGGCGTATTTCAGGCCGTCCCGGATCTGGGGAAGGAGTGCGTGGGCGGCCCTCGTAAGCAACAGCGGGTCAGCCGTCGGCATCGGCAGGGCAATGCACACGGAGGGGTAAGCCTGCTCGTTGTGCCGGAACGGCGATGTGGCCGCAAACGCAGTCAGGACTTTTGCCTGCAGGCCGTGCTTGGACAGCCGGGCGCTCGCCTGCTGTCCGTAGATGCTGAGAACCTGCTTCAGGCCTTCGGCGGTGGTGACGGGCGTGGCAAAGGAGCGCGAGAAGATCAGCTGGTCCCGGCCAATGCGCTCCTCCTCCATCGGGATGCAGGGAGTGCCCCGAAGTTCCAGGACGGTGCGCATCAGCACCACTGAGAACTTGTCCCGGATGGCCACGGGGTCGGCGCGGACCAGGTCCTGGATGGTAAAGATGCCCAGGGCGTTGAGGCGCCGGGTGAGCCGTCCTGCGATGCCCCAGATCTCGTCCACGGGCAGCCGGGCGAGGAGCCCGTCCCGGGCCTCCTGCGGCACGGCGTCCCAGAGGCAGACCCCGCCGAAGGAGGCATTGTTCTTGGCCCACTTGTTGCACAGCTTGGCCAGCGTCTTGGTGGGGGCAATCCCGACGCAGACCGGCACGCCTACGTGGCGCCGGACCGCGTCCTTCATCCTTCGGCCCAGGGCGAGCAGTTCATCCGGTTCCCCCTTCACCCCCAGGAACGCTTCGTCGATGCTGTAGACCTCGAGCCAGGCCGAGTGCCGCCCCAGGAGTTCCATGACCCGTGAGCTGATATCGCCGTAAAGCTCGTAGTTGCTGGATTTTGCCACGAGCCCCCATTCCCGGGCGCGCGGCGCGAGCTTAAACCACGGGTCGCCCGTCCGGATGCCAAGCGCTTTCGCCTCGGGGGAGCGGGTCACGGCGCATCCGTCGTTATTGGAGAGGACAATCAGTGGCCGTCCCTCCAGCGAGGGGTCGAAGGCCCTCTCCGCCGAGGCGTAGAAGCAGTTAACGTCCACGTGCGCGATCTGCGGCATCCGGCGCATCAGCGCGGGCTTAGTCATGGCTCCGCCTAGACATGGTGCAGGCACCTGATGGCCACGCCCCAGATCGTCAGTTCCGAGAGGGCGGGGACGCGGATGTCAGGATACTTCGGATTCTCGGCCTGCAGCACCACGCCTGTGGCAGTGATCCGGAGCCGCTTGATGGTAAGTTCACCGTCCAGTACGGCGATGACCACGGACCCGTCCTTCGGTTCCAGGGCCCGGTTGACGATCAGTTCATCCCCATCGCTGATCCCTGCCCCCTCCATGGAATCGCCGGTCACGCGCACGATAAAGGTGCTGGTGATGTCCTTGATCAGGTGTGTGTTGAGGTCGACCCGGCCGTCAAAGTAGTCCTGGGCCGGGGACGGGAAGCCGGCGGCGACCGCCACGGGAGAGATCAGCACGGAGTACAACGAGGTGCCCGCTTCTATCACGCGGGGACCGATAATAACGCCCACAACACACCCTTATTCGAAAATATGTTCGATAGGTTCAGTGTAGCGCTGCCCTGCGACAAGGGATATCTCCCGGTGGGCGCTGTTCCGCCGCAGCTCCCACGTAAACTTGCAGGATGCGGTTGGTGGCAAGCGATATTGACGGAACGATCCTCGGGCACGACGGGAAGATCAGCGACCGCACCGTCCGCGCGTTCCACGCCTGCCGTGATGCCGGCGTCGAACTCGTCTTCGTCACCGGCCGGCCGCCCCGCTGGCTGCACCCGCTCGAAGAGCAGCTGGGCCACACCGGCACGGTGATCTGCTCCAACGGGGCAGTGGTCTGGGACCTCGAAAGCGGAAAGCTGGTCTCGGCCCGCGCCCTCTCCATCGACGCCGTACTCGAAATCCGCCGCATCATCAAGAAGCTGCGCCCTGCCGCCCTTTTCGCTGCCGAGACACTCACCGGCTTCCACCTGGAGCCCGGCTTCATTGAAAACGAGTCCAGCGAACTGCTGTCCGAGTTCACCCCGGCGCCACTCCACGAAACCCTCACCAGCGCCGACTCGGTGATCAAGTTCCTGGCCATCGTCCGGGACGGGACGCCGGACGATTTCCTCGCCGAAGTAGCCCCCGCCGTCGGGCACCTCGCCGCCGCGACGCACTCCTCGCCGGGCGTCGCCATGCTGGAGCTGTCCCTGCCCGGGGTCAACAAGGCCGTCACACTGGCCGAATACGCCGCCGCCCTGGGGATCGACGCAGCGGACGTCGTAGCCTTCGGCGACATGCCCAACGACATCGAAATGCTCCGCTGGGCCGGCCACGGCTATGCCATGGCCAGCGGCCACCCGGAGGCCATCCTCGCGGCAGGACAGCAGGCGCCGCATTTTGACGACGACGGCGTTGCCCAGGTTCTGGAAGCGCGTCTAGCTTCCCTCGGCGCCCGCCGTTCCTGATGCCCGCGGTTCCTGCCGCACACAGCGCGCCTTCAGCTGGTGCTCACCGCACGTTCACCTTCAATCCGTAGCCTGAAGTCCTGAGAGCATACTCCTCACATGCTCGCTAAAGGTACTAAAGGGGTAACGATGGCAAAGAACGTGAAGCACGCGTCGGCCGAGGCGCCGCTCCGCCCCGCCACGCCCGCCCCGCACTGGAAAGCGCTCCGGCAGGGTGACCGCGTCCGCGTCTTCCTCACCCCCGGCTTCGAAACCGTCGGGGTAGTAGACGCGATTACCCCTGACCACACGGTGGTCTGGGTCAACCTCGACGGCGGCCGCGGCCGTACACTCCTGCACTGCGGCGACGGCGTCGACATCCTTCCCTGCGAAGACTGACTGCCGAAGGCCACCCGGGGGCACCGACGTGCCCCCGCATCTCCGGTACGCTCGCACGTGTGACCCTGCCCTTCTTCGCCAACCCCGACGGCGCCGGGAACCAGCTGCCCCTCGCCATGGCGCACCGCGGCTTCTCCCGCGACGGGCTGGAGAATTCCCTGGCCGCGTTCCGCGCCGCCGTCGCGATGGGGTACGGATACCTGGAAACGGACGTCCACACCACGTCCGACGGCGTGCTGCTCCTCTTCCACGACTCCACCCTGGACCGCGTGACGAACGGAAGGGGGAAAGTTTCAGAGTTGACCGCCGCGGAGGTTGCGGAAATCCTGATCGGGGGACGCGAACCCATCCCCACCTTCGACGCACTGGTCGCCGATCTGCCCGGCGTGCGGCTCAACCTGGACGTCAAGGACTGGAACTCGGTCCGCAGCACGGCGGCGGCCATCGAACGGCATGAGGTGCACGACCGGGTGCTGGTCACCAGTTTTTCCGACCGGCGCCGGCGGGCGGTGCTGAGGCTGCTCAGCCGGCCGGTGGCTGCCTCCGCAGGGGTTGCCTCCACCGGCCTTTTTACCCTGCTGGGTCCGGTGCTGCCGGGGCCGGTCTTCCGGTTGGTGATGCGCCGCGTCCTGCGCGGGCTCCACGCGCTGCAGGTGCCCGTCCGCCGTGGCGGGATCGAAGTGGTCACACCGGGCTTCATCAGGCGGGCGCACCGGCTCGGGCTGGTGGTGCACGTTTGGACCATCAACGATCCCGCCGAGATGCACCGCCTGCTGGATCTCGGCGTCGACGGCCTGGTCACCGACCGGGCAGACCTGCTCCGTGAGGTCCTCACGGAACGGGGCGGGTGGCCCGAAGAGCCACCCGCCCCGCCAGCGTCCCCGCCGCTTATCCGCATCCGGTGCTGGTTGGGGGGTCCTGGTCGCCCTCGGTGGGATCGGCCCGAAGCTCGTCCGGGTC
>NZ_BAAHNO010000011.1:0-64566 GCF_054656615.1 Arthrobacter sp. AD-310
GCAAAACCCTCGGCTGGAAAACACCCGCACAAGCCCTCCAGCAAATACTGGAAGAATCAGCAGCCTAGAACGTGTTGCAACGACCACTTGAATCCGCCCGATCTATAGGGACCAAAAGTGATAGCGCATCTTTGCGTTTAGAGGAGGCGGCGCTCGGCCGCCCACTTGGTGAGTTCGTGCCGGCTTGAGAGCTGCAGCTTCCGCAGGACGGCGGAAACATGGGTCTCCACGGTTTTGATGCTGATGAAGAGCTCCTTCGCCACTTCCTTGTAGCTGTAGCCGCGGGCGATCAGGCGCATGACTTCCAGTTCGCGGGCCGACAGCTTGTCCAGTTCGTCGTCGGCAATGTCCGCGGGGGCGGTACCGAAGGCGTCCAGGACAAAGCCGGCCAGGCGGGGCGAGAAGACGGCGTCCCCGCCCGCCACCCGGAAGACGGCGTCGGTGATCTCGGGACCGGAGATGGTCTTGGTGACATATCCGCGCGCACCGGCCCGGATGACCGCCACCACGTCCTCCGCGGCGTCGGACACGCTCAGGGCGAGGAACCGGGTGGTACCGAGGAGCGGTGCGGACCCGGCGATGACCTCACGCCCGCCGCCGCCCAGGCCGCCGGGCAGGTGAACGTCCAGCAGCACCACCTCGGGGCGCTGCTCGGCGATCACGGCGATGGCCTGCTCCACGCTGGCCGCTTCGCCCACTACCTGGATGCTGGGGTCGAGGTCGGCTTTCAACCCGGAGCGGAAGATTGCGTGGTCGTCCACGATGACCACCCGGACGGAGTTTGCGGGGCGGGCGGCCGCTGCCCCCAGGCTCGAGTTCATGATTTTCCTTCCGCGTTGTCCGCGCCTGCCGGCTGAAGCCGCAGGCGCACTTCCGTGCCGTCGCCGGTGCTGAGGATTGTTGCGGTGCCACCGTGCCGTTTCATCCTGCCGATGATGGACTCCCGCACACCGAGCCGGTCTTCCGGGACATCCGAGAGGTCGAAGCCCGGGCCCCGGTCCTTGATGAAAATCTCCGACTGGCCGTCAGACGCCTCCAGGTACACGGACACGGGTCCGCCGCCGTGCCGGGATGCGTTGAGCATCGCTTCACGGCTTGCCTGGACCATGGCTTCGTGCGGCTCGGTCATGGCGGCGTCGCCCACAGTGACCACGTCCACGGCGTTACCCAGCAGGTCCTCCACCTCTGCGGCGACGGCCTTGATCCGGTCCGACAACTTGCCTGCCTCCCTGCCTGGATCCTGGAAGAGCCAGCCGCGCAGTTCCCGCTCCTGCGCCCGGGCCAGCCGGACGACGTCGTGCTCGTTGCCGGCGCGCCGCTGGATCAGGGCCAACGTCTGCAGCACCGAGTCGTGGAGGTGGGCGGCGATCTCGGCCCGTTCCATTTCGCGGATCCTGCCGGCGCGCTCGGACTCAAGGTCCCGCCAGAACTTCAGGGCCCAGGGCAGCAGCACCAGGACCACTCCGCCCAGCACGGCTACCGAGGCCAGCAGCGCCAGCCAGGTCTGCTCCCAGGAACCGGAGCCGGACACCATGACCAGTACTCCGGCCACCACCAGGGCGAGCCCTGCGGCGAGCCGCGCCCACCCGCCGGCCTGGTCCGCCTTGGTCTTGTCCACCAGGCCGGCGCGCCTGGTTTCGTCCAGCTGCATCCATGCGATGGAGGCGCCGCCGAGGACCGCTGCCGCGGGGATCAGGGTTCCGAGCGGAACGTCCACGCCGAGCAGTTGCGCAATCATGATGCCGGCCACCAGCAGCAGTCCGGATCCGAGCAGGATCTCCTTGCCGTACCTCATGCTGCGGAACCGGAACCACGGCGTGGCCGGGAGCTGGGCGGGTCCGGCCACACCGGGGGCACCGCCAGCCTGGACGGGTGGCGGGTTGGCGGGGAGGACCCCCGGAGTGGGGGTAAAAGCGACCGATACGGCCTGGCCGGCAACGTCTGGGAGCCGGTGCGGGGACGTCGGCGTCCCCGGGGCGGGCGACTGGCTGACGGCAGGAGCAATGGGCGACGCCGGGCGGCGGGCGTTGCGCCGCGCGGCCTCGTCCGCGGTGGGAACCATGATCCACAGCCAGGCATAGAAGACGAGGCCGGCACCGCCGGCGAGGGTTGCCAGTGCCATGCCGATCCGGACATTCTTGACCGGCCAGCCCAGGTGCAGCGCCAGGCCGGAGCAAACGCCGGCGATTACGCGGTCGCTGCTGCGGGCCAGTGGTGGCCTTCCCGGGACGGTAGTCATGCATCAATCCAAACACGGTTCAGGGTTCCCCGGACCGCATTCCAGCGCCAACCGGGGGTTGCTCAGGGACGGCTCAGGGTTTCCCCCAGTAGAGCGGCGTGGAGCCCAGACGCGAGGATTTAGGTATGAACCCGCACACCCCCTCCCCCGACGACGGCCAGCCCACCGAGCCCCTGCCCTCCGGCAGCCAGCGGCCCACCGAACCCCTGCCGTCCTCCGTGCCTACACCTCCGGACCCCTCAGCGGGCCCTTCCGCTCCCGCAGACAGCAGCGGCCGGCAGAGCGGCCCCGCCGGTAAGGAGCGCACCAGCGGCGCCGGCAGCACGGGGCAGCCCACGGGCAGCTACGAGGCACCCTCCGGAGCCTTCCCCGGTCCGCGTTACGGTTCCACTGCCACACCCCAGCAAACGGACTTCTTCACCTGGGTCCGGAGCCACGGTATCCGGCGCGGCAGCGACCGCTGGGTGGGCGGCGTCTCCAGCGGCGTAGCCAACCGGCTGGGCGTGGACCCGCTCATCATCCGGGGGGTTTTCATCGTCCTGACGCTGTTCGCCGGTATCGGCGTGCTGCTGTACGGCCTGGCCTGGGCTTTGCTCCCCGAGCCGGACGGACGCATCCACGTGCAGGAAGCAGGCGCCGGCCGGTGGTCAACCGGCATGACCGGATCCCTGATTGCCACGATCGTGGGCCTCACAGGCCTGGGCGGCGGTTTCTGGGGATGGAGCCATAACGGCTTCGGCGGATTCCTGTGGACGGTCTTCTGGGTGGGCGGCGCCATCTACCTCATCTACTACCTGTCCCAGCGGAACAAGGGAGCCCGGCCGGCAATGGCGGGCCAGCCAGGTCCGTACACGAGCACGTACGACGCCGGCAGCCCGGGCACTGCAGGCACGTCCTCCTTCGCGGCGGCCGGCGCCACGTACGGCACCAATCCGGCGTCGGGCTCCATGCCGTCCTACCCGGGAGGGACGGGCGGCAGCTCCTACGGCGACGGCACGTCCGGCGGCGGCACCGGTACCCCCTATGGCACCGGTACACTGTACGGCACTGCCCCAACACCGCCGCAGCCGCCCAGGCCACGGCCCGCAGGCCCGGGCGCCCCGGCAGTTGCCATCGCCGCCGGCGCGGCCCTTCTGGTGGGCGGTGGCCTGAAGGCCCTCGACGCCACAAATGTGGTCGACCTCGGCACCTCCGCGAATGCGATCGTCTGGGCCAGCGCTGCAGCCGTCCTCGGCCTGGGCATCCTGGTCTCCGGCCTGCGCGGCAGGACGGCCGGCATTATGAGCCTCTTCGCCGTCGTCGCCCTCGTGACCGGCGGCATCTACAACGTGGTGGGCAACGGCGACCGGTTGCGGTTCCAGGAAGTGAACTGGAGCCCCGCATCCATCGCCGAGGCCCGCGACGGAATCGACATCACCGCAGGCCGCGGAACCGTGGACCTCACCTCCCTGGCCGCAAGCGCCCCACTGCCATCCGACGTCGTTGTCCCCCTGGACATCACGGCCAGCAACGTCACCGTGGTCATCCCGGACAACGTACCGGTGGACATCAAAGCCGACATGACGATGGGCAACCTCAACGAGGCAACCGGACAGCGCGGCGGCACGACCACCCGGGAAAGCAGCTACAACACGGACGAACCGGGCAGCCGCCTGGTGGTCCGGATCGACGGCACCTTCAGCAACGTCACGATCGAGGAAGGCAACGCAAGATGAGCAACACCAGCCCGGCACCGGAGCCCTACGTACCAGGCAGCTACTCCACCGACTTCACGGCGGCGCCGCACACTGACGAACCGGGCCCCGCACCCGTACGGGTAGGGACGGTGGTGTGGGGACTGATCGTCCTCGCGCTGGCAGCGCTGATCATCGTCGCCCAGCTGGGATGGGTGACCCTCAACGGCACCTACGTCCTCATCGGCCTCATGATCGGCGCCGGCGCTGCCCTGGTGGTAGGCGGCCTGCTCTCGGCCCGCAAACGTGACAACGACCCCACAACACGAAAGTCTTGAGCCATGGATAAATTCTTCAGCATCGTCAGGGGCCTCGGCCTGAAGCGCGGCCCGCAGCGGTGGCTTGGCGGAGTCCTGGGCGGCATCGCGGCAAAGCTGAACGTGGATGTTGCGTTCGTCCGCATCGCTTTCCTCATTTTCTGCCTCCTGCCCGGCCCGGCCGTCGTCTTCTACCTCCTGGCCTGGGTCATCCTGCCGGACCAGAACAACAGGATCCCGCTGGAGACGTTCCTGGAGCAGCGTTCGCTGAACCGTCCCTGAACCCTTCCGGCAGCAGCCCCTGTCCCATCCGGGCGGGGGCTGCCGCTTTTTCACGGGACCGTATGTAACCGGTTTGTGTCGTACCCCACACCTCCCACTACACTTCTAGGTGAGCTCAGCGTGGCGCTCTGCCAGTAAACCCTCTCCCAGGATTTGAGCCAGATCATGAAAATTGGAATCCTCACCAGCGGTGGCGACTGCCCCGGATTGAACGCGGTCATCCGCGGCGCCGTGCTGAAAGGCATCGCCATCCACGGCCACGAGTTCGTCGGTTTCCTCGACGGCTGGCGCGGCGTGGTGGAGGGCGACATCATCGACATCCCCCGCACCATGGTCCGTGGTATCGCCAAGCAGGGCGGCACCATCCTTGGCACCTCCCGCACCAACCCGTTTGAAAACGGCGGCGGCCCCGAGGTCATCAAGGCCCACATGGACCGCCTGGGCATTGACGCGATTATTGCCATCGGTGGTGAGGGAACCCTCGCCGCCGCCAAGCGCCTCACCGATGCAGGACTGAAGATAGTCGGCGTCCCCAAGACCGTGGACAACGACCTCGACGCCACCGACTACACGTTCGGTTTCGACACCGCCGTACAGATCGCCACCGAAGCCATCGACCGGCTCCGCACCACCGGCGAATCACACCACCGCTGCATGATCGCCGAAGTGATGGGCCGGCACGTCGGCTGGATCGCGCTGCACGCCGGCATGGCCGCAGGCGCCCACGCCATCCTCATCCCGGAACAAAAAGTCAGCATCGAGCAGATCACCGAATGGGTCAACGAAGCCCACGCCCGTGGCCGCGCACCCCTCGTGGTGGTCGCCGAAGGGTTCGTCCCAGAGCACATGGAATCCCCGCACTCCGAACGGGGCCTGGACACCTTCGGCAGGCCGCGCCTGGGTGGCATCGCCGACCAGCTCGCCCCCGAACTGGAAGCCCGGACCGGCATCGAAACGCGCGCGACGATCCTGGGCCACATCCAGCGCGGCGGTGTCCCCTCCGCCTACGACCGCGTCCTGGCCACCCGCCTCGGCATGGCTGCCATCGACTCCGTCGTTGAGGGCTACTGGGGCACCATGGTAGCCCTGAAGGGAACCGACATCCAGCACGTCGGCTTCCAGGAGGCCCTCGGCCAGCTCAAGACCGTCCCACAGCGCCGCTACGACGAGGCCGCGGTCCTCTTCGGCTAAGCCCGTTCGAAGTGTCCTGTTCGGCGCGGCCGCCTGCCCGCCCTAGGCTGGAAGCATGACACTCGACCCCGGTTCCGCGGCCATCATCCAGCTTGCGTGGGCACGGCGGCTTGGCCTGGATGACGACGCGTTCGGTGACGCCCTGGCCTCGGGCGAGCGGATCGTCCGGGCTGACGAATCATCCCGCAGGGTTGACTTCGTTCGGCTGTTTGGCAGTTCGGCGCTCATCGGCCCCCAGGCGGTCATTGACGCCGCCGCAGGCATCCCGGATGAGGAGATGGCCCAGCATGTCACCTTGCTGACCCTGACCCGGGCCCACGGCGGGCACGGGCTGGGCGCCGCGGCCCTGTTCTTTGCCGACGACCTGCCCCTGCAGCAGCCGTCGGAGGAACTGATGGTGTCGCACGGCAATCCCGAGGCCATCGAGCTCGAGGGCAGGTGCCCGCCGGACGACGTCAACGAAGTGGGATTGTCCGACCTCGAAAACCGGTACACCATCGTCCATGAAGTGGACGGCCGGCGGGTTCCACTCGCCTGCGGGGCGTACACGGAATGGGAAGGCCTGCTGGCCCACCTCGGCGTCCTGGTGGATCCGGAGTGGCGCCGCCGCGGGCTCGGGCAACTCGCCGCTTCCATCGCGGCGCATGAGGCGCTGGCGGCGGGACTGACCCTGCAGTGGCGGACGGACGTGAGCAACACCGGATCACTGGCGTTGGCGCGCAAGCTGGGCATGTCAGCCGGCGGAATCCAGACCAGCGTCCACCTTGGCTGAAGCCGGCGCGCCGCCCCGGCCATGCCAGCCCGGGACGGGCTTGGGCTTGGCGAAGAACAGGGCCACCGCCGCGCCGGCGAGGACGACGGCGGCGGGCAGCAGGATGGACTGGGCCATCGCCGTCGAGAAGCCGCTGTGCAGGGCATCGGGCAGGGTACCGCCGAACGCCATCCCCTCCCCTGCCGGGCCGTCCGGGCCGCCGGAGGGCAGTTCGGCGGCGAGCCTGGCCTGGATAAGCACGGCGATGGCTGCGCTGCCCAGCACGGCACCGAACTGCCGCATCGTGTTGTAGACCCCCGAGCCGGCGCCGGCCGCCCGCGGCGGAAGGTTCCGTGTGGCGGTGGTGCTGATAGGCGCCCAGATTCCGGCATTGGCCAGGCCCAGGACGGCGCTGGGCAGCAGGAACAGCAGGATGGGAGTGTCGGGCTGCATCAGCAGCGCGTTCCAGCCTAGGGAGACGGCCATCAGGACGAGGCCGCCGGCGGCGAGGAACTTGGGGTTGACCCGGTCCACGAGCTTCCCCACCGCGGGAGCCAGGCCACCGGATATCAGCGCCATCGGGACCATCAGGAGGGCCGACTCGGTGGGCGTGAGCCCGCGGACCAGCTGGTAGTAGAAAATCAACGGCAGACCGAACGCCGTCACGGTGAAGCCGACCATGGTGATGCCCAGGTTGGCGAGGGAAAAGTTGCGGTCGCGGAAGAGTCCTAGCGGCAACAGCGGCTCACCCTTGTTGAGGCGCTGCCACACCACGAATCCGGCCAGCACGGCAAGGCCCGCGATGATCAGTCCCCACACGCTGACCGGGCCTGTGATGGTGCCCCAGTTGTACGTTTCGCCTTCCTGGATGCCAAAGACCAGCAGGAAGAGACCGGCGGCGCTCAGCACCACGCCCGGGATGTCGAACCGGTGCGGGTGGGTGCTGAGGCCGGGAACGTTCCGCAGGGCGAGGACGAAGCCAACGACGCCGACGGGCAGGTTGATGAAGAAGATCCACTGCCAGCCCAGGCCATCCACGAGGATACCGCCGAGGACCGGCCCGACCAGCGTGGCCATGCCCGCCGTGGCTCCCCAGACCGACATGGCGGCGCCCCGTCTGTCGGGCGGAAAGATGCGGGTAATGACGGCCATCGTTTGGGGTGTCATGATGGCGGCGCCGAGGCCCTGCACGACGCGGGCGGCGATGAGCGTCTCCACGTTCCCGGACAGCCCGCACCACAGTGAGGCCAGGGTGAACACCACCAGGCCCAGGAGGTACAGTTTCTTGGGCCCGAACCGGTCACCGAGCCTTCCGGTGATCAACAGCGGGACGGCGTAGGCCAGCAGGTAGGCGCTGGTCACCCAGATCACCGAGTTGATGTCCGCGCCCAGGCCCTCCATGATCCGGGGGTTGGCCACGGACACGATGGTGCTGTCAATCAGGATCATGAAGAACCCGATCACCAGCGACCACAGGGCCGGCCAGGGCTTTGTTACGTGGTCCACCGGGTCATCCTTCGAAGTTGTTGTCCGGAATCGACGGACCCTAGCCAAGAAGGTCGAGGATCTCCTGGCGTGCGAACATCTGGGCTGCTGCCCGGGCAGAGGGGGTACCGGCGTCGGGATCGGCGCCGGCGTCCAGCAAGGCGCGTGCCACCTCGGTGTAGCCCTTGAACGCTGCACCGGCGAGGGGCGTCTGCCCGCGGTCGTTGGCGGTGTCCGCGTCCGCGCCGTGCTGCAGGATCAGCTGCACGGCCGCCAGGTGCCCGTGGTACGCGGCCAGCATGAGCAGGGAGTCGCCGGCGGCGTTGGTCAGGCCGGCGGGGGCACCTGCGTCCAGATAGGCACGCAACAGTTCCGTGTTCCCCTCCCTGGCCGCCTGGAAGAGCGTGTGCGCGAGGGCGACGGCGTCGTCGTCGGGCGCTGCCGTTGCTTCGGCGTTCTGTTCTGTCATGAGCGTGGCCCCCTGAGGAATCCGGTCTGGCGCCCCACCACCTGGCCGGCGTCGGGGGCGACGATGAGTTCTTGGCTGGCGGGGTAGGGTTCGTCCCCGTCCAGGACCGTCAGTATCTCATCCGGGGCTACGGAACGCTTTACGACCGCCAGCGCCACCGGGCCCATCTCGTAGTGCTGCGCAACAGAGGTCACCGTTCCCACCTTGCGTTCGCCCGCCAGCACCGGACTCCCGGCTGCGGGCATGGTGTGCTGGGATCCATCCAGCTGCAGGAACACGAGCCGCCGCGGCGGGTGCCCCAGGTTGTGGACTCGGGCGATGGTCTCCTGGCCCTTGTAGCAGCCCTTGGCGAGGTGGACGGCGGTACGCAGGAGGTCAAGCTCATGCGGGATGGTCTTATCATCCGTTTCGGCACCGATGCGCGGGCGCCAGGCGGCCACCCGCAGGGCCTCGGCAGCGAGGGTGCCGGCGAGCGGCCGGTCCCCAACCGTCTCCTCGAGCGCGGCAGCAGGAATGAGGTACTCAAACCAGGGCCGTTCCAGGCCTGGGTGGCTTTGTTCAGGCACCGTGGCGTAGGAGTAGCCGCCGGCGCCGACGTGCGGCCACGGGTCCTCCCAAGCCAGCAGGCCGGACCATTCGGGGACGGTCCTGGTGCTGCCAACGACCGCCCATTCATCGGAGACGTCGGCCACCTCCACCCGGAGCATGAATTTCATCCGGTTAAGGAACTCCGCCAGCGGGACGGCCTCGGCGGCCTCGACGATCAGCCAGGTGGTGGCGCCGTCGTCGACCACGCGGGCATCAAATTCAATCCTGCCCTGGACGCTGAGCAGGAGCAGCTCACTGGACTCGCCGGGGGCAAGGTTGGTGACCTGCTGTGAGGACAGGGTATTGAGCCAGCTGAGCCGGTCGGGTCCGGTGACGGTGACCACGCCGCGGTGGGAGAGGTCGACGACGGCGCTTCCGGCCGCGAGTGCCCGCTGCTCCCGGAGGGGCTCGCCGTAGTGGGCGGCGACGCCTTCGTCGGCGCCGGCAGCCTCGACCGCTCCGGGGCGCGACAAAAGGGGGCTGGGGTTAGTCATATGTAGTAGAAGTCCTTGGTGGCTAGCGATATTCCGGATTTTCGAAATCGAACCTGGTGCCTGCGGACCATTCTTTCGGCAGGTTGCCGTAGGCCGGGTAGCCGCCGGCGTCCTTGAGGGTCCGGGCGAGGTGCAGAAGGTTCCAGGTCATAAAGGTGGTGTTCCGGTTCGTGAAGTCGCTTTCTGGACCGCCGGAGCCCTCATCCAGGTAGCTGGGCCCGGGCCCCACGGGTCCGATCCATCCGGCGTCCGCCTGCGGCGGGATGCTGAAGCCGATGTGCTGCAGGCTGTAGAGGATATTCATGGAGCAGTGCTTGATGCCGTCTTCATTGCCGGTGATCAGGCAGCCGCCCACCTTCGGGTAGAACGCCCACTGGCCCTTGCTGTTGAGCTCACCGGAGTGGGCGTACAGGCGTTCGATGAGCTTCTTGGTCTGGGAGGAGTTGTCGCCCAGCCAGATCGGCCCGGCCACCACCACGATGTCCGCCTCCTGGACCGTGGGGTAGAGGTCCGGCCAAGCATCCGTGGCCCACCCGTATTGGGTCATGTCCGGGTAGACGCCGGAGGCGATGTCGTGGTCCACGGTCCGGATCACCTGAGTTGTGACACCCTGCTTTTCCATGATCAGCCGGCTGATGGTGATCAGCCCGTCCGTGTTGGATGTCTGCGGCGACTTCTTCAGGGTGCCGTTAAAGAAGACAGCTTTGAGGTCGCTGTAGTCCCGGAATTGCCCTGCATTGTCCACCGCACTGCCCCTTTGGCTATGACACTCGTTTCAGGAAGGCGGAAGCATGGGGTTCCAGGCCCTTGCCGGCGTCTCCCCCGGTTGCGACGTCCCACCGCCACAAAAGGTTTCCGTCCACCAGCCCGAAGATACGGGTAGCGGCACTGTAGTCCTTTGAGTGGCTGCCGCGCATCACCATGTCGGTGGTGAGCTGGATCTGCGGGCCTTTGATCTGCCCGTAGTAGAGCTCGGAGATCCCGCCGGGGTGTGCGATGGACACCGAGATGTCGAAGCCGCCTTCGCTGTTGCGCAGTGCCTCGACCTCGTCGGCGCTCTTGAGCACGGGCACGATATCGGCCGGTACCAGCCCTGGGCCGCCGTCGGCGTCCAGCTGTTTGCGCTCCAGCGCCCAGAAGCCGGTCTCGACGGTGAGTGGCCGAAGGCGCGTTCCGTCGTCGTCGGTCAGCCAGCTCTCCGCGCGGTACTGGAGGTACGGCTGGCCGTTGTGGGTGAAGGAGACATGCTGCAGGAAGTGTTCCGAGTCCTCGTCCCCGCTGCCAAGCCGGCCGCGGCCCTCCCACTCGCCAATGAGCCAGGAAAGGGGAACAAGTTCTGGGGTCAGATCCGTAGGGATTTCAATGGGCACAGCGTTTACCTCGAGGGATTGCTAGCTCCGTGAAAAGGACGGTCTACTTCTGGCCTTTGAAGAGGCGGTAGACCACAAAGCCGGCGAACCAGGCCATGGACAGGCTGGCGATGCCGAGCAGGACAAGGAAGAAGATTTCAAATGCAAGTACGGACATGGTGCCATCCTAACGCTTAGTAGATAAGGAGTTTGTCTATGAAGTAAGCCAGGGAACCCACGGCGAGGACCGGTGCAAGGCCCATCCCGACGGCGGCCGCAGCGTTCAGCGGGGCGCCCCGGAGAGTCGCCATCCGGCGGAAGCTCGCCAGCACCGCGCCCACGACCAGGCCGAAAATTGCGGCCGGAAGCACGGCGATGTCCGAGAAGACCAGGCCCGCAAGGGGTCCCGCGAGGCCTGCAAGCACCATGCCCAGCGGCGCCACCAGCCGGTCCGGCCAGCGGATCAGCCCTGTGAGCAACGCCACAGCTGCGCTGATGGCAGCCACGAGCAACATTTCCCGGACCCCGTTGAACCGTGCCCCGGCGACCCAGCCTGCACCCAGGCAGGACAGCAGGACACCCACACAGCAGCCCAGCGTTGATTCCAGCCGCTGCGCCTGCCCGGTACCGCGGAGCAGCTGAACCACGAAGACCGCCATCATTCCCAGCGCCATGAACCCGGGAGTCCAGTCCATGAATCCAGGGGCGGGACTGAGCGCGGCGGCCACGGCCGCCCCGGCTCCGGGGAGCGCGATGACGGCGGCGAGTGTTTTCTTGGCAGGGATGCGGAGGAAGTGCGGCCAACCGATGCCGACGGCGGCAGCGCACAGGGCGGCCACCGCCACAAGGGCTTCGCGCGAGGTGTAGACGCCGGCGATGATCGCCGCGAGCCCTGCGATGCCCACGAGGCCGATGGTCCAGGAGCCGAGGGAACGCACGGGCGCCTGCAGTTCTGCGGTCATGCGGAACCCGGCCTGTGCTTTGTCTCTGCACTCACTGCGCTGAAATCCCCGTCCTGGCGTCGACCGGGGGCGCAGTGCGCCCCTTCACGGCAGGGCATGCCGCCCTGCCTCAATCCTGCCTTATGTGAACGGGATATGTCGCAAAACGTATGTTTGCGGGGCGCGGATCTCTGGCTCCGGAAGGGGTGCACGGTATACTCATGGTTCAGCTACGCTCCCTGCAGGGGTGGCCGGCCGGGAGATCTTTACCGGCCGGAAATTTCCGCCGGGGGCCAGTACCGGCCGGTGGAAATCCGGTTCAGTCGCCCAACGATGCGCGGACAGCCCTTGGAGGAACAATGTCGCACATCCTGTTATTGACGAACAGCACCGGCTCGTCGGTTGACATCCTGCCTGCCTTGGAATTGCTGAACCATCGGGTCCACATCCTCCCCGCCGAGCCCACCGCCCTGCTGGAGACCGACCCGTGCGACATCGTGCTGCTGGACGCACGGAAGGACCTGGTGGGCGCCCGATCGCTCACCCAGCTCCTCAAGGCGACTGGGCTGAGCGCCCCGCTGGTGCTGATCCTCACCGAAGGCGGCATGGCCGCCGTCTCCTCGGCCTGGGCGGTGGACGATATCGTCCTTGATTCAGCCGGTCCCGCCGAGGTGGAAGCCCGCATCAGGCTGTCCGTGGCCCGCGCCGTTCCGGAGCAGGAGGACGCGCCCAGCGAGATCCGGGCAGCCGGCGTGGTGATCGACGAGGCGAGCTACACGGCCCGCGTGAACGGCGCACCGCTGAACCTGACTTTCAAGGAATTCGAACTCCTCAAGTACCTGGCCCAGCATCCCGGCCGCGTGTTCACCCGGCAGCAGCTGCTGACGGAGGTGTGGGGCTACGACTACTACGGCGGCACCCGCACCGTCGACGTCCATGTACGGCGCCTGCGCGCCAAGCTTGGCGCCGACCACGAGAACCTGATCAGCACGGTCCGGAACGTCGGTTACCGCCTCACCCTGGTGCGGCAGCAGGAAGACGAGCTCACCGAGGCCTGAGTGGCGGGCGGCCATCCCGTATAGCCTTGCCTCATGACACCAGCGCACCCTGAAAAGTGGCCCGTCCATGTTGTCCGAGGCGGGGTTGACCAGCAGCTCCTGAAGGACTGCCGTGACCTGCTGGCTGCGGCAGAGGAATCGGACGGCAATCCTTCCATCTCCGAACAGACCCTCGTGACGATGCGCGCCGGTGACTCCGCCGCGCATTCGCTGCTGACGCTTGCCCTGTACGCCCCGGACGAGGACTCCGATCCCGCCACCGGGCAGGACCTGGCCGGTTTCGCCGTCGTGGTGGAGGAAGCGGACGGCAGCGGCATCCTGGAAATCGCCGTGCACCCGTCGTACCGCAACCAGGGTGTTGCGGACCGCCTGGTGGGGTCGCTCAAGGAGGTCCGCGGATTCGACGGGCTGAAGGCCTGGTCCCACGGAAACCACGAGGCCGCAGCTGACCTCGCCGCGCGCTACGGGTACGCGCCGGTCCGCGAGCTGTGGAAGATGCGGATGACGACGGCGGGAGCGGACCTTCCCGACGTCGGTCTGCCGGACGGGGTGTCCATCCGTTCCTTTGTTCCGGGCCGGGACGAGGAGGCGTGGCTAGCCTCAAACCGGGCAGCCTTTGCCCACCACCCCGAGCAGGGCAGCCTCACCCGAGCGGACCTGGATGCCCGCATGGCCGAAGACTGGTTCGACCCCGCCGGATTCCTCCTGGCCGAGGACCGCGACGGGCGCCTGCTGGGTTTCCACTGGACCAAGGTGCACCCCGCTCACGGCTCCCACCCCGCCATCGGCGAGGTTTACGTGGTGGGCGTGACTCCGGAGGCGCAGGGCATGGGGTTGGGCAAGGCGCTGACGATTGCGGGCATCCGGCACCTGCAGGATCTTGGGCTGCACGCCGTCATGCTGTATACGGACGCCGACAACGGCCCGGCCGTGTCCCTCTACCGCCGCCTGGGCTTTACCCGCTGGGACATGGACGTGATGTACGGCCCGGTGGCAACCGGTTAGTCCAGTCGCCTGACATCCGGGCCAAGGGTCGCGCGAAATCACGGGCTGCGCGGAGCTGAAAGCTTGTAAGGTTGAAGCAGAACCGCGCAGGCCGGAGGCGCCAAAATCGAGCGCCAGGTAAAGGAGATGCCATGAACCCGGAACCTTCCGGAACAGCTACGTCCCAGGACGTCGCAGTCCCCGTGCGCGCGCGCTTCGGCTCGTCCGAGGTTCCCGCCTCACGGGCCACGCAGGACCGCATCGACATTCCCGAATTCGCGCCAAACCTGCAGCCCGACGGCGACATCCGGCCGGACCGTTTCCTGGACCGCGAACTCAGCTGGCTCGCCTTTAATGCCCGGGTGCTGGAGCTCGCCGAGGATCCCTCCCTGCACCTGCTGGAGCGCGTGAACTTCCTGTCGATTTTCGCGTCCAACCTTGACGAGTTCTTTATGGTCCGGGTTGCCGGGCTGAAGCGCCGCATCGCCACCGGCCTGGCCGTTCCTTCCCCCGCCGGCCTGAGCCCGGTGGAAGTCCTGGAGCAGATCAGCGAAGAAGCCCACCGGCTCCAGCAGCGGCACGCCCAGGTGTTCGCGGACCACGTCCGCCCAGCGCTCGCGTACGAGCACATCCACCTCATGCATTGGGATGAACTGGACGACGCCGCCCAGCAGCAGCTCAGCGTCATGTTCGCCGAGAAGGTATTCCCGATCCTGACGCCGCTGGCGGTGGACCCGGCCCACCCGTTCCCCTACATCTCGGGCCTCTCCCTGAACCTCGCCGTCGTGGTGCGCAACCCTGTCAGCGACAAGGAACTGTTCGCCCGCGTCAAGGTGCCGGACCAACTGCCGCGCCTGATCTCCATCGACGGCCCCCGGGCGGGCGCGGTCGCCGGCCGGGTTGCCCGGTTCATCGCCCTGGAAGAAGTCATCGCGGTCCACCTGGACAAGCTGTTCCCCGGAATGGAGGTCCTGGAACACCACTCCTTCCGCGTCACCCGCAACGAGGACGTGGAGGTCGAAGAGGACGACGCCGAGAACCTCCTGCAGGCGCTGGAGAAGGAACTCCTGCGGCGGCGGTTCGGCCCGCCCGTCCGGCTGGAGGTCACCAACGACATTAACCCGAACATCCGGGCGCTGCTGATCCGTGAACTGGGTGTGGAGGAATCCGAGGTGTACTCGGTGCCCGCTCCGTTGGACCTGCGCGGCCTGTCCGTCATAGCGGGCATCGACCGCGCGGACCTGCACTACCCCAAGCACGTCCCGCACACTTCCCGGTACCTGAACGAGTCCGAAACGTCCAAGGCCGCCAACGTCTTCGCCGCCATGCGCCGCCGGGACATCCTGCTGCACCACCCCTACGACTCGTTCTCCACCTCGGTGCAGGCCTTCCTGGAACAAGCCGCGGCCGATCCCAAGGTCCAGGCCATCAAGCAGACCCTGTACCGCACCTCGGGTGATTCCCCGATCGTTGACGCCCTCATCGACGCCGCGGAGGCCGGAAAACAGGTCTTGGCTTTGGTGGAGATCAAGGCCAGGTTCGACGAGCAGGCCAACATTTCCTGGGCGCGAAAGCTCGAGCAGGCCGGCGTGCATGTGGTGTACGGGATCGTGGGCCTGAAGACGCACTGCAAGCTGTCCCTGGTGGTCCGCCAGGAAGTGGACGGACTCCGCCGCTACTGCCACATCGGCACCGGCAACTACCACCCGCGGACCGCGCGCTACTACGAGGACCTGGGCCTGCTGACCGCCAACGACCAGGTAGGCGAGGACCTGTCCAAGCTGTTCAACCAGCTTTCCGGCTACGCCCCGAAGTCGACGTTCAAGCGCCTCCTGGTGGCCCCGCGTTCCGTGCGGTCCGGGCTGATCGACAGGATCGAAACCGAGATCCGCAACGCCCGCGCCGGGGTGCCCGGCCGGGTCCAGATCAAGGTGAATTCCATGGTGGACGAAGCCATCATCGACTCCCTGTACCGCGCGTCGCAGGCGGGTGTGAAGGTGGACGTGGTGGTCCGCGGCATCTGTTCGCTGCGCCCGGGTGTTCCCGGCCTGAGCGAGAACATCACCGTCCGTTCCATCCTGGGCAGGTTCCTGGAACACTCCAGGGTGTTCGCGTTTGCCAATGGCGGGGACCCGGTGGTGTACATCGGCTCCGCGGACATGATGCACCGCAACCTGGACCGCCGGGTGGAAGCGCTGGTGCAGCTGGCCAGCGCCGACGACATCAACTACGTCCTGGACCTCCTCCGGCGCTATCTCGCCCCGGAAACCGCCAGCTGGCACCTGGACAACGAGGGCAACTGGACCCGGCACCACCTGGCCGAGGACGGCAAGCCCCTTGAAGACGTCCAGTCCTGGCTGTTGGCGTCCCGCCCCCGGCAGCGCAGCCTGAGCCGGCGGTAAGGGAAAAAGTTTTGTCGAGCGATGCACTCGTAGCTGACCAGACAGACCATCCGGGGGAACCAGTAGCAGTCACTGCTGCCGGCGCCCTGCCGTGGCGGGTCACCAAGGACAAGCTGGAAGTCCTGCTGATCCACCGCCCCCGCTACGACGACTGGTCGTGGCCCAAGGGAAAGATCGACGACGGCGAAACCATCCCCGAATGCGCGATACGTGAGGTGCGCGAGGAGATCGGCTTGGACGCGCCCCTGGGAATCCCCCTGCCTCCCATCCACTACCACGTGGCCTCCGGGCTGAAGGTCGTCTACTACTGGTCCGTCAAGGTCAACGGCGCACGCCTGGTTCCGGACGGCAAGGAGGTGGACAGCGTCATGTGGTGCAGCCCGGAAAAGGCCGCCAAGCTGCTGTCCAACCCCACCGACGTCGTTCCGCTGCAGCATCTGCGGGAGGCCCATGAACGCCACGAACTGGATACCTGGCCGCTGATGATTTTGCGCCATGCGAAGGCCAAGCCGCGCTCGTCCTGGACCAAGGCCGAAGGGGAGCGGCCGCTGGCCGCTACCGGAACCCGGCAGGCGCAGGCGGTCAAACGGCTCCTGCAGACCTGGAAGCCTGCACGGGTGGTGACAAGCCCTTGGCTGCGGTGCGTGGCGACCGTTGCCCCCTACGCCAAGGCCGCCGGCGCCAAAGTGAAAATGGTGGAAGCGCTGACCGAGCACCGGCATCAACGCAGTCCGAAAAAGACCGCGGCGGTGATCGAGTCGCTGTTCGACAAGCAGCGGCCGGTGGTGGTGTGCACGCACCGGCCGGCGCTGCCAACAGTCTTCGCCATGCTGGCCACGCACATGCCCGCCGCCCTGAACGGCGTCCTGCCGTCCGAAGATCCCTACCTCTCCCCCGGCGAACTGGTGGTCTGCCACGTGGCGGCGGGCGGGAAGCACCGCATCGTCGCCGTGGAACAGTTCAGGCCCTTCGACGACTGACGTGGCTTCACTGCTCCGCTTGCCACCCCGATAGACTTTAGGCGTGAGCATCCCAACGCCTTATGAAGACCTCCTGCGCGATGTCCTGGCCTCCGGCACGCACAAGTCGGACCGGACCGGCACCGGAACCACCAGTGTTTTCGGGCGCCAGATGCGCTTTGACCTGGGCAAGAGTTTCCCGCTGATCACCACCAAGCGCGTCCACTTCAAGTCCGTGGCGGTGGAACTCCTGTGGTTCCTGCGCGGCGAAACCAACGTGAAGTGGATGCAGGACCAGGGCGTCACCATTTGGGACGAATGGGCGGACGAGGACGGCGACCTCGGTCCCGTGTACGGCGTCCAGTGGCGCAGCTGGCCAACCCCCGACGGCGGCCACATCGACCAGATCGCTGAACTGGTGGAGGGACTCAAGTCCAACCCGGATTCCCGCCGGCACATCGTGTCAGCCTGGAACGTCTCCGAACTCCAGGACATGGCTCTGCCGCCGTGCCACGCGTTCTTCCAGTTTTATGTCGCGGACGGCAAGCTGTCCTGCCAGCTCTACCAGCGCTCCGCCGACATGTTCCTGGGCGTGCCGTTCAACATCGCCTCCTACGCGCTGCTCACCTGCATGCTGGCCCAGCAGGTGGGGCTCGAACCCGGCGAATTCGTCTGGACCGGCGGCGACGTCCACATCTATGAAAACCACATGGACCAGGTCCTCAAACAGCTGCAACGGGAACCATACGAATACCCGCAGTTGAAAATCAACCGCAAGCCGGCCTCGATTTTCGACTACACCCTGGAGGACTTCGAAGTGGTGGGCTACAAGCACCACCCCACGATTAAGGCGCCGATTGCCGTATGAGCACCGAGAACTTCACTGACCCGCAGTCCTTCACCGAGGAACTGGCCGCATCCATTACCGGCGTTGGCTTGGTGTGGGCACAGACCCCCGACGGCGTCATCGGCAAGGACGGGGACATGCCCTGGAACCTTCCCGAGGACCTCAAGCACTTCACCCGGCTGACCACGGGGCACCCCGTCATCATGGGCCGCAAGACCTGGCTGTCCTTCCCGGACAAGTACCGGCCGCTGCCCGGCCGTACCAACATCGTCATCACCCGGAACAAAAGCTGGGCCGACACGCCTGAGGCGGAAGGCGCCGTCGTGGTGCCCTCCCTGGACGACGCGCTACTGGAGTCCCAGTTCGTCGACGGCGGCGATACCGTCTGGATCCTCGGTGGCGGCGAGATTTTCCGCCAGTCCACCGAACTCGCCAACGTCGCGGTGGTCACCACCATCGACGTGCAGGCCGACGGCGACACCTTCGCGCCCGAGCTTGGCACCAGCTGGGAGGCCACCGCCTCCGTCCCGCCGGACGGCTGGCTCACCGGTGCCAACGGCACCCGCTACCGATTCACCAAGTGGTCACGGACCGAAGGCTAGGAACATGCTGAAGAAACCGGAAACCCTCTTTGTCCTGGGCTACATGCTGCTGCCCCTGTTCGCGCTGCTGTCCGCAATCGTCGGTCTCACCATGATCCTGGGCGGCAACAAGATCGCCGGCGCCATTGTTTTGGTGGTAGTAACGCAGGTATTCGCTTTCGGTGCGTTCTTCGCCCTGCGGGCCCGGAAGGCCGCCGTCGTGGAAGAGTCAAAGCGCGGCTAGCCTGCCCTGTTTCCCCGCATGGGGAGACCAGCCCATCGCGGGAGTGCCGGACCTCCCTTAGGCTGGAGCGGCAGCAGGGACTGTTTTAGACACGTATTGGGGGATGCCCGGTGGCAGGAACATTGTGGGGAGCCGACGTCGCGCAGCTGCGCACGCTCGCGCAGCAATTCAGCAGGACAGCCGATCTGCTGCTGCAGCAGTCGGCCCAGCTGAGCGGCCACATCAACAACAGTCCAGCCTGGAAGGGCCAGGACGCGGTGCGTTTCCGCTCGGACTGGAACAGCAACCACAGGACGCTGCTGCAAAAGACGGCGGCACGCCTCAAGCAGGAGTCTAAGCTCCTCCTCACCCATGCCGATGAGCAGGAGAGGGCCAGCAACGCAGGAACAGCCGGCGGTCCCGGCGGCACCCCCGGCAGCACAGGTCCCGGCGGGATGGTCCCCGGCCAGGGCACCAACAACCCCTGGGGTCCGGACTGGCTGACGGATCCCGACTCGCCGTTCCGGGACGGCTGGGACATCTACGGCCTGACCAAAGCCTTCCCTAACCTGCGGGCCGGGTTGTTCGACATTGCCGGCATGCTCCACAAGTCGCGCATCGGCGATTTCCTGGACCCGGCCGCCTGGCGGGCATTCCAGAACTCCAACGAGTTCAGCAAGTTCTTCAACATGTCCAACAGCCTCTTTGAAGGCAAGTTCCACGAGGTCCTGAACCTCGCGGAAGGATCGAGGGCCTTCCAGTACGTCGACGTCTTCAGCAAGGGACTGGGTGTTGTGGGGGTGGGCCTGGACAGCCTGGACGCCTTCAACAACTTCCAGGAGGGCGACTACGGGTCGGCCGCATACTCCACCACGAAGGCCCTGCTCGGCGCCGGTTCGTTCCTGCCGCCTCCGGCCGGGACCGTCTGCATGGTGGCCAGCGGAGCCCTGGCACTGTACGACAACGTCCCCGTCATCCATGACTCCGTGAACTATGTCGGGGACAAGATCGCGGACGGCGCGGAGGCCGTCGGCGGTGCCATCAGCGACGGCGTCGACGCAGTCGGCGACTTTTTCGGCTTCTGAGGAAATAAGGGGAACAACCAGTGACTGAAACAACAACGGCCGCTCCATCTGCCGCCCAAAAGAGCTTCCCGGACGCCATCGGCTTCGGTTTCGCGGAACTCCTGGTGCTCCTGAACCTTCGCCGGGGCCCCGCAGCCGAAGCCTCGGCCAAGGCACTGCGGCTTGGCAAGGAACTCGACGACGCCGCCCTGCTCTCCGCGGGAGCTTCCTCCCTGGTGGCCCGAGGCGCCGCGACCGCCAGCCCGGGCGGCGAGCTGTCCGTAGACGGGCCGGTTGCAGCTGTTACCCACGCCCTGACCGAGGCAACAAAACGGGTACAGATCAACCTGCTGACAGCGGACTCGACGGACAATGTCCTGGTTGTCGAGTCGCCGGACTACCGCATCCTGCTCCAGCCCCGCGCCTACCTCAGCTGGTTCGCGATGGCCCAACGCCCCGATGCCACGCCAGCGGAAGCCACCTTCTTCATTGTCCGCAAGCACCTTGAGGACAATCCATCCGGCGGAGCCACTGTCCGGTTGCTGGCAGACGGCACGGACAAACAGCTGTTGATCAAGCGCAATGGCCAGGAGTGGACAGTGGGGTACGGCAGCATTGATGCGCCTGCCGAACCCATCCGGGAAGTTGCGGGCCTCACCAGCGACCAGGTGCTGGACCACATCCGATCGATCCGACAGGACTAACGTGCACAACGGCTTTCCAGGCAACAACCCAGGCTCCGATTCAGAGGACCAGGTCCGCCTCAACCATGACCAGGCAGTGGCCCGCGGCGAAAAGCGGGTCCTCTTCCGTACCGTCGACGGCCGGCTGCACAGCTACGCCCGTGACGAACTTGGAGTGGTCACCGCCAGTTCGCACCCGCAGGTGCGGTCCGCGGGCGGTTTTGTGGTAATGGCCGTCTTCTTCGCTGCACTGGCAGTCTTTTCCCTCATGCTGGTGGCGGGCCCTGCCAGCAGGGGCCAGGATCCGATGTGGGGTGCCCTGGTCCTCACGGTTGCCGGCGCGGGCGGGGTGCTCTACGCCGCGCGGATGGCCGGCGTCGCAGCAAAAGCCAAGCGCCTGCGTGCCGAGCGGGGCATTCCGGAACCCACCGCACGGCAGTTCGACCGGCACTAACGGCACCGCCCCTGCGGCCCCGGAGACGTTCCGCGGGAGGCGCCTGGCCAAGGCGCCTCCCGCCGTCGTAATCCGGCCCTTGCCAAGTGACGTAACCGACTGCGCCCTTCCGGTTGCGGCGTCTAAAATGGACGGATGACTACAGCAGCTACCCCCTCCGTCGGCCTGGTCGGATGGCGCGGCATGGTCGGTTCCGTCCTGATGCAGCGCATGCAGGACGAGGGCGACTTCGCCAACATCAACCCGGTGTTCTTCTCCACCTCCAACGCGGGAGGTGCCGCCCCGTCGTTCGCTGACGGTGCCGGCAAGCTCGAAAACGCGTTCGACCTCGACGCCCTGGCAAAGCTGCCCATTATTGTCACCGCGCAGGGCGGCGACTACACCAAGCAGGTCCACGGGGAACTGCGCGGCCGCGGCTGGGACGGCCTGTGGATCGATGCCGCCTCCACCCTCCGCATGAACGATGACTCGATCATCGTGCTGGACCCGATCAACCGCGACGTCATCGACAAGGGCCTGGTCAACGGCACCAAGGACTTCGTCGGCGGCAACTGCACCGTTTCCTGCATGCTGATGGGCCTCGGCGGCCTGTTCAAGAACGGCCTGGTGGAGTGGGGCACCTCCATGACCTACCAGGCTGCCTCCGGCGGCGGCGCCCGGCACATGCGTGAGCTCCTCAGCCAGTTCGGCACGCTCAACGCCGAGGTCAGCACGGAACTGGACGACCCGGCGTCGGCCATCCTGGACATCGACCGCAAGGTCCTGGCCCACCAGCGCACCAACATCGACGCCACCCAGTTCGGTGTCCCCCTGGCCGGCTCCCTGATCCCCTGGATCGACGCGGACCTGGGCAACGGCCAGTCCAAGGAAGAGTGGAAGGCCGGGGTGGAGACCAACAAGATCCTGGGCACCTCCGCGGAAAACCGGGTCATCATGGACGGGCTCTGCGTCCGCATCGGCGCCATGCGTTCCCACTCCCAGGCGCTTACCCTCAAGCTCCGCGAAGACCTCTCCGTCGCCGAGATCGAGAAGCTCCTGGACGAGGACAACGAGTGGGCCAAGGTTGTGCCGAACACCAAGGAAGCCTCCATGGCCGAGCTGACCCCGGTGGCCGCGTCCGGCACCCTGGAAATCCCGGTTGGCCGGATCCGCAAGATGGAGATGGGCCCGCAGTACATCAGCGCCTTCACCGTCGGCGACCAGCTCCTTTGGGGTGCCGCTGAGCCGCTGCGCCGAATGCTCAATATCGCCACCGGCAACCTGTAACCGCTGCCCGCTTGAGCGGCCCTGCCCCGCATAACCGTTGCTGCCCAGCCACGGTCATGCGGGGCAGGGCCGCTTTTGCATGTCGAGGAACGCAAACAACCTGTGCCGCAGCTCCCCTGGCCGGTCAAGTTGCTTCCAGTTGATCCGGAAGACCCTCCAGCCCAGCTCCTGCAGCGCGTTCTCCCGGCCGCGCTCGGCGAGCAGCACGTCTTCCGTGGGAGCGTAATCGCTGTACTTCGCCCGGCCGTCGAATTCGATGATCACCCGAGCGTCCGGGTCCGCGAAGTCCGCACGGAACAGGCCTTCGGCAGTTCGTATTTCCACCTGCGGCGTAAACGCGGTCAAGCCGAACGAGGCGAGCAGCAGCCTGGTCCGCGTCTCCCCCGCTGACTCCGATCGCCCGTCCAGAACGTCGAGGAGGTCCGAAGCGCGCCGGCTCCCGCGCTTCACGGTGCTTTCAGCCAGCAGCTGTCTCATTGCAGCTATGGACCCGCCGTTTCGGAGCGCATGGTCGCCAATGACGGCAGCCTTGTCGCGGGGCAGTATCCGTGCACAGTCCAGCACTGTTCTCTCGAGTGTGGTGGTCAGGATCTCGCGGCCATCCGGAGTCCACAAGGACGTCAGGTCATCTTCCGAAAGCGGAAACCGGTGGGTCCGGACGTCGCTTCCGGCGCTGGTCCGTGAGTTGGAGTACTGCGTTGTCACATGCACGAGCGGGCCGATGTCCCAGACGTCACAGGCATGAAGCATTGCCGCGCTTGCATGCGTGTAGCGGGCTGAACCGCCCGTTGATTCGTAGTGCGCGATGACCAGCAGCAGGTCCCGGTCCCAGGGTTTAAGTGTGTTCCAGTAGGCCCGCCGGACGTAGGCCCCGCGGCGAAGCCGGAGAAGTATTCCGTGTTCCACCGCCGCGGCGACCATCCGGCTTTCCAGCCCGGCGCCAGCCAGTTGCGCGGCGGAGGCAACATGACATTTCGGCCAACGCTCTTCCACCAGGTGACGGATCTTGTTGGGCTTCATGGTGCCAGCGTGCCCAGCCGGCAGGCGGGCTGCCAGAACCCTCCTCCCGTATGTGGAGACTGCCTGCAGCTTGAGCGGCCCTGTCCCGCTTAACCGTTGCTGGCCGGCAACGGTTAAGCGGGACAGGGCCGGTTTTGGCGCGCGTGCGGTCAGGTTTCCAGGAACTCCAGGTAGCGGCGGGCGGCGCGGTCGAAAGCCGCCTGCGCTGCCGGGCCAAGCGGCTGGGCATCATCGAAGAGTTCGGGTACGACGGCGGCAGCCCGGCTGGTGCTTTCCCGCGCCCAGGTGCCCACCACCTCGCCGGCCGCAACCACCGCCTTCCTGAACACCCCGTTGCCGCCGGGAACGATCCTGTTGGCGTGCTCCGGCGGCAGGACAAGGCTCCGGTCCTGGTATCCGAGAACGAACTCGTCGAAGCCGGGCAGCAGCAGAACCGTGCGGGCACCGGGAACCCCGGTATCCAGTAGCGCGGCAGTGTGGGGTGACATCCAGTAGCTGGTGCCATCAAATTCCAGCTCCACCAGCTTGCCTTTGACCACTTCGAAGGCTGCCCGGACTTCCGTCAGCGGGATCTGAGTCCACCAGGCGAAGTCACGCAGCGTCGCCGGTCCATGGCTGCGCAGGTAGCGGAGCAGGAACTCGGCCACTGCCTCGTCCCGGTCCAGGCGCCGGGAGTGCGGGATCCAGTCGTCGAAGGCCACCAGCAGCTGCTGGTTCCCGGCCAGCGGCCCCTGGACCAGCCAGCCGTGCCTGCAGAGGGTTCCCAGGATGTGGATGCCGCGTTGCCCGGCAGTTGCCTGTCCTGCGGCCTCAAGCTCTTTGAACAAATCGGTACGGCTGACGGGTCCGCCGGCAGCGATCCGTGCCAGGGCAACATCGCGGCTCTTCTCCACGTCGGCCCAGGTAATGCCGAGTTCCCGGTGCCGGGCGGCGATCCCCTTCGTAAGCCGTTCTGCGGTGAGGTCGAGCATCCAGCGCAGGTCCTCCGGTGCCACCAGGTGCAGGGTTCCGCGCATCGGCCACGACCGGACCACGGCACCGGAATCAAGGGCAGCCCGGACCCCCTCCAGACCGGCACGGGGCAACCGGACACCGATGGCCCACAGCGCCGCCTGCAGGTCCTGCGCCTGCATCGCCGTCATCCACCGCACGACCTCGGCCGGGCTGGACGTGCGCTCCCCCGCCGGCAGCAACCCCTGCGACACCAGCCGCAGCCGGCCCGCCATCTTGCCGTCAAGGCCCTTCCGCCCCTGTGCCGTCATGCCCTCATCCTATGGTCGTGCTGACCGGGCACGACGGGACGCTAGGGTGGAGCCATGACTTTGGGGAGTTTGTGGCCGTTGCTCGCGCCTGGAACCAGGCGGTGGATGGTCGGCGGGACAGTGTGTGTCCTGGCGGGAACGGGACTCGGGATCGCCTCGCTTGCGGCCTTCCTTCGCCACGGACAGTCAGAGCCGCTGCTGCTCCTTCCGTCCCTGGCCCTGAGCCTGGGCGGCGGCTACGCGGTGTTGTTCCCCGGGATCGGAACAAGCGGCGATGGGCTCCGGGTCGCCCGGGACTGGCGGCAGCACCCCCGGTCCGGCCGCCTGCTCTGGGTCCTCTCGCTCGCCACCGCCGTGGCGGGCCTGGCCACCTGCATCGCGGCAGGGGCGGTGAATCCGTTGGCGCCGGGCCTGCTGGTCTGGCTGTTCATGGGCCTCTACCTGGTCCTGGCCGGCTGGGCGGCCGCCCTGATGGGGGCGGCGGCAACACAGCGGCAGGCCCGGCGGGACGTCCCGGAAGTTACAGCTCCAGGCCGATAAGCAGGGGTTCCGGATGCAATTCAATGCCGAAACGGCGTACGACGCCGGCACGCACCTCGCGCGCCACAGCCACCACATCCGCCGCCCTGGCTGAGCCGCGGTTGGTGATTGCGAGCGTGTGCTTGGTGGACAGCGAGGCACGACCGCCGGAGACGCTGTCCGGGTCCAGCCCAAAGCCCTTGCCGAAACCTGCCTGGTCGATCAGCCACGCCGCCGAGAGCTTCACCAGCCCGTCGGCGCCGGCCGGATAGCGGGGCGCTGTGTCGGGCAGGGCGTCGGCCACGTCAGCAGCCACAACAGGATTCGTGAAGAATGACCCCGTGGAGTAGGTATCCCGGTCCGCAGCGTCCCACACCATCCCCTTGGAGGCCCGCAGCCGCAGCACTTCCCGGCGCACGTCGGTGGCGTAGGCACGCTTGCCGGGTTCAACACCGAGAGCACGGGCCAGTTCGGCGTAGCGGATGGGGGCGCTCATCCGGCCCAGGGGCAGCTGGAACTCCACGGTCAGCACCACGTACCGGGGCGAGCCGTTGACGGTGGTCTGCTTGAGGATGGAGTCCCGGTACCCGAACTTCAGCTCCGAATTGGTGAAGGTCTTTACCGCATTGCGCTCCCGGTCCCAGGTGCGCACGGCCGCTATGGTCTGGGAGACGTCGGCGCCGTAGGCACCCACGTTCTGCACCGGCGTCGCGCCTGTGGACCCGGGGATTCCGGACAGCGCTTCGATCCCGGACCAGGCGTGGCGGACGGCGTGCTCCACCAGCTGGTCCCAGTTGTGTCCTGCCTGTACCACTACTGCCACTCCGCCGCAGGAGTCCTCGGCGTTGACGGTGAGCCCTTCAGAGGCGATCTTCACAACCGTGCCGGGGAACCCGTCGTCGGAAATCAGGAGGTTCGAGCCGCCGCTGATGATCAGGACCTGCTCCCCCGCCGCATCGGCCGACCGCACGGCGTCGATGATTTCAGCCTCGGTCCGCGCCTCGATGAACGTGCCGGCCGGGCCGCCGACGGCGGACGTTGTCAGGGAGGAAAGCAGGGTGGGAGTCACCCGTCCACAATACTAGGGAAAGCTAGGTAGTCTTCCGGGCCACCGGGGACAGCAGGAAGCTCACCGCGAGCATCACCATGACGGCCAGCAGCGAGTGCAGGATGCCCACGTGTTCGGCCAGCAGGCCCAGCAGCGGCGGCCCGCAGAGGAAGGCGCCGTAGCCGATGGTGGATACAACTGATACCCGGGCTGCGGCTTTGGCGGGGTCGTCGGCCGCGGCGGACATCCCGACCGGAAATCCAAGTGAAGCGCCCAGTCCCCAGACGGCGAGGCCCACAAAGGCCAGCCATGGAGCCGGGGCGAAGACGAACAGCCCCAGGCCGGCGACGGCCAGCGCAGCGCACCAGCGCATCACGGGCACCCGGCCGAACCGATCCAAGACCAGGGTTCCGGCGAACCGGCCGATGGTCATGAACGTGACGAACAGGCCGTAGCCCGCGGCACCCGCGGCGTCGGTCTGGCCATGCCCATCGGCCAGCGCCAGTGCCACCCAGTCCCCCGCAGCGCCTTCGGCAAGGGCAAGCCCGAGCACCAGCACGCCCAGGAGCAGGGTGCGGCGGTGCCGCCACGCCTGGGCGATCTTGCGCTTGTTGTCCAGCGGTTCCTCCGCAGAGGAGGAGTTACCAGCAGGAAGGACAGGGATCGGACCGGTGCTGGGGTCCTCGAAATTATCCGGGGCGTAGCTCCGTTCACCGGCAACCGGGGTGGCGTCGGCGCGGAACCAGGATGCCGCCGTCGCCACCGAGCCTGCGACCACCAGCCCGGCGGCCGCGAGGTGCCAGGCGACGGGCAGGGCAACTGCGGCTGCCGCCGCCCCCAGACCGGCGCCTGCCACGGTGCCGAGGCTGAAGGCCCCGTGCAGCCGGGGCATGATGTGCCGGCCGACAGCGCGCTCGACGGCGGCACCCTCCACGTTGGAGGCGGTATTCCAGCTGCCGGTGCCGAGCCCGATGATCGCCAGGCCCACCGCCGTTGCCACCGGGCTGGCAAGGACGGACGTGCCAAGACCTGTCAGCAGCAGGCCTGCCCCCACCATGATGCTGCCGGTGCGGATGGTCCGTTTGGACCCGAGCCGCAGCACGATCAGCCCGGAGGCGGACACGGACGCGAACGATCCCAGTGTCATGCAGAGCAGGAGCACGCCGACGTTACCAGGGGTCAGGTCCAGGGCGTCCCGGATGGCCGGGAGCCGGGAAACCCAAGAGGCGAACGCCAGGCCGCTGGCCGCGTAGGCCACAACGACGGCGTTGCGCCAGTTCCGAACCTCGGTGGAGGTTGTCCCGGTTCCCGTCTGAGCGCTCAAGGGTCAGGAGAGCTTGACGACGGCCTGGGCCTTCATCAGGACCTTTTGCCCCGCCGAGACGACGGTGAGGTCGATGCGTGCGGTGCCCGCATCGGCGTCGAGCTTTCCGACCGTGCCGCTGACCTCGATGGTGGCGCCGGGCTCGCCGGTACCGGTGGTGTCGCTGACGACGACCGGCTTGGTGAAACGGGTCTGGAAATCGACGACGGCGGCAGGGTCGCCCGCCCAGTCGGTCACCAGCTGCACGGCGGTGCCCATGGTGAACATGCCGTGCGCGATGACGCCGGGCAGCTCCACGCCAGTGGCGAAGGCTTCGTTCCAGTGGATGGGGTTGAAGTCGCCGGAGGCACCGGCGTACTTGACCAGGTCCGTGCGGGTGACCTCGACGGTGCGGCTGCCGATTTCCTGGCCGGCGCTGAGTTCGCTGATCTTGGGGCTCATGGTTACTGTCCCTCTCCGCGGACCAGGATGGATGACGTGGTGGTGGTGACCTGCTCACGGGCGTCGCCATCGCCGAGGGCGAAGATTTCCGAGCGGGTGGTGATCATGGCCCCGCCCCCCATGGCACGGACGCCGTCAACGTGAAGTTCGGCCACCAGGCGGTCACCGGCGAAGATGGGCCGGTGGTGGGTGAAGCGCTGGTCCGCGTGGACAACGCGGGAGAAGTCGATGCCGGCTTCCGGATCCTCGATAAGCTGGGCGTCAGCGCGCTGGGCGATGATGATGGCGAAGGTGGGCGGGGCCACCAGGTCGCTGTGGCCCAGGGCCTTTGCCGCATCGACGTCGAAATGTGCAGGGTGGGTGGCTTTCACGGCGCGGGCGAATTCGCGGATTTTCTCGCGGCCAACGTCGTACACCTCTGCGGCAGGGTAGCTTCGGCCCTGCAGATCCGGATTGATAGTCATGGCCTCCAGCCTATCGTCCGGGCTGGAGGCGGCAGAAAAGCAGCGGGGCCTATCGGCGCAGGTTCTTGCGGATGGCCTGCCCGCGGACCACCATACCGGCGACATGCAGGACCAGGCCCAGCCCGATCAGCGGCAGGGATGCCATGGCCAGTGCCTGGTTGCCGCTGGTGTTGCCAACCAGGTTCAGGATGATGCCGACGCCAATCAGGCCCATCGCGCCGAAGACCAGGACTTTGTAGCGGGTTGGCGCGGTGTTCCAGAATTCGTTCAGCACCGTCCCAGTTTACCGGCCGCCAGGACAGACGATCAGAACAGGGATTCCTGGACGGCCGGCACCGCCGAAGCGAAGCCGCCCAGGACCACGGTGCGGCCGGACAACTGCCCCAGGTTCACCACGAACGAGGCGTCCGTCCCGTCCAGCCGGACCAGGGCGTTCGGCCCGCTGAGCGCTGCGACCGTGAAGCCATGCTCCCCCCGGTCCAACGCGTGCGGGTACCCGTGGCGGGCCCCAGCCCCGTAGAGGGGTGCGGCCTGGCGGGGACGGGTCCAGCGGTCATCCGCCGGGACACAGCCCTCGATGGCGGTGCGTGCCAGCAGGCCCCGCGCTTCGCTTGCTGCGCGGGCGTTGAGGGCGTCCAGTTCGCCGGCAGGCAACGGCCGCAGGAGCGCCGCAGCCTTTGCCGCGGAGCGGATCTGCTGGGTGAGCCCCGCCTGCGCCGTGACGAGGTCTTCAAGGATCCGCACTGCACGCCCGTCTGCAGCCCGGGCCACGTACCGGGCTGCCGCCGCTCCCTGCTCCGCGAGCCGGTTCCACTTGCGGGGGCCGGAGGCTGTTCCCACCTTCGAGGCACCTCCGGCGAAGGTGGCCACGTAGAGCCAGTGTTCCTGCATCAGGTAGTCGTGCAGCCCGGGTGTGACGCGGCCACCGCGGTGGAAGTCATGCATCAGCCGGGCTTCGTCCAGCACAAAACAGCGCTCACATTGCCTGCCCCTGGCAGCCGGGGCGCCGGCAGTACAGGGAACGTGGCTGCGCCGCGTAGACGATTGGACGCGGATGTGCCCCAGGCATGACTTCACCTCAGCTTCCACCCGGAAACCAATCCTCGCGCCGGGGTGGAGGGAAATGTCCCGGAAGTCCCCGGCCGGTGACTGGAGGCGCAAAACGGGGGCGCCGCCGTCGTGCCCTTCCTCCTGGGCCGGCTGCCCATCCCAAAAGACCCCGTGGACCAGACAGCGGGTGTCGGTCACGGGGCCTTCTGAAGCGGCGGGTGCGGCCATTACAGCGCGGGCTGCACCCCGAAGGCCACTGCGAGCTTCATGATCTTTTCGGCGCGGCCCAGGCGGGGCAGGTCGGAGCCGTCACGGATGACGCGGCCGTTGGCTTCGAAGTCGGCCATGAAGTCGGTGGCCCAGGCGACGTCGGACGGGGTGGGGCTGATGACTTCGTTGATGACCGGGGTCTGGTCGATGGCCAGGCACAGCTTGCCGGTCATGCCCATCATCACCGTGATGCCGGTCTGCTCGCGCAGGATCGGGTGGTTGGTGCCGACGGTGGGACCGTCGATGGGGCCGGGCAGGTTGCCGACGCGGCTGGCGACCACGAGCTTGGCGCGCGGGTACGCCATGGCTTCCGGGGTGGCGGCCATGCCGGTGTCGCGGCGGAAGTCGCCGGAGCCGAAGGCGAGGCGGAAGGCGCCCTGTGCCTTGGCGATGTTGTTGGCTTCCTCGATGCCGACGGCGGATTCCACCAGCGGGATCACGGGGGTCTTGCCGTCCATGCGGTGGAAGCTTTCGGTGACCTGGTCCGCGGATTCGGTCTTGGCGAGCATCACGCCGAGCAGGCCGGGGGTGCCGCGCAGGCCGGCGAGGTCGGCGGCCCAGAACGGGCTGGTGGCGTCGTTGATGCGTACCCAGGCCTTGCCGCCGGCGGTCAGCCAGTCGATGACGTTGTTCCTGGCCTGGTCCTTCTGGGACGGGTCCACGGCATCTTCGATGTCGAGGATGATCGAGTCGGCGCGGGACACTGCTGACTGGTCGAAAAGCTCGGGCTTCATGGCATTAACGAGGAGCCAGGAGCGGGCGATTTCTGCCGGGATGTTGCGCTCCGGCCGCACGGTCTCGGTGGCGATGGTAGACGTCATGTATCTACCGTATCCGGCCGGGAACCGGCATGCCGAAGAAAATGCCCTCCGTGTGAGGTTCAATACGAACTAAACGCGATATGACCGCCGCCGGGGAATCCAGCTGGCAGTAGTTGTCGTTTTGCAGCCTCAGAACGACAACTACTGCCAGTCAGTTGGGCGGGTCAGGGGATGTTGCTGCCGCGCGCGGTGACCCAGAGCCGGTACCAGTCCGCCCGGGACAGGGCAGCGGCCACCCTGGCGGCGTCCGCGCAGGCCCGGATCCGGTCCGGGTTGATGGTGCCGATGACCGGGGCGATGCCGGCCGGGTGCTTCATCAGCCAGCCCAGCAGGATGGCCTCCCCCGATGTCCCGTGCTCCGCTGCCAGCTCGGACACCAGCTCAGCGGTGGCCGATTCTGCGGACGTGGGGCTTTCCGGCTCGGCTCCGGTGTACAGGCCGCGGGCCAGCGACCCGTAGGCCTGCAGGGTGATGGCGTTGCGGGTGCAGTACTCCACGGTCCCGTGCGGGAAGCTGTAGTCCAGGTGCTCCGGATGGTTCACCAGCACCTGGCTTTCCAGCCAGGCCCGCTTCAGCAGGCTCATCTCCAGCTGGTTGGCGACCACCGGGGTTTCCAGTTTGTCCTGCAGCACCTCGATCTGGGATCCGGACATGTTGGACACGCCCAGCTGCCGCACCTTTCCCTCAGCCATGAGCTGCCCGACGGCGGACGCCACCTCTGCGGGGTCCGCCAGCGGGTCCGGGCGGTGCAGCAGGAGGATGTCAACGTGGTCGGTCCGCAGGCGCTGCAGGCTGCCGTTGACCCGTTCCAGGATGGCGTCCCGGCTGAGGTCGTAGTGGGTCTGCAGGCCGCGTTCGTTCAGCCGGATGCCGCACTTGGTCTGCAGCCGGATCCGGTCCCGGAGTCCGGGCGTGGCGGCAAGCACCTCGCCGAAGACCGCCTCCGACTTGCCGCTGCGGTAGATGTCGGCGTGGTCGAACAGCGTGATGCCGGCGTCCAGGGCAGCCTGGACGGCAGTGGCGGCTTCGTCCACATGGCCTGGGCCATGCGGCTCGTCCGACCAGCTGCCGCCCAGGCCCATGCAGCCGTAGATCAGCTCCTGCATGCGGACTCCCCGGTTGCGCCGGGAACCGGCATCAGCGCAGCCACGCGGTGGTGTTGGCCGGGAGCTTGCCGTCCTCCAGCGGTGCGCTGGTAACCAGCACCGTTCCTGCCGGAAGGTCGACCGGGGTGTTGCCGAAGTTGGTCACCGACTGCCAGCCGTTGGGGCGCTTGAAGTGCAGCACGTCGGGGTTGCCGGCGTCGACCCATTCGAGGTCCTCGCCGGTCTGCAGTTCGCGGCGCAGCTTAAGGGCCGCCCGGTAGAGCTCGAGGGTGGACCCTTCGGTCCCGTCCTGGGCTTCGACGGCGTACTTGCTGAACCAGTCCGGCTGCGGCAGGTGGGAGCCGCCGTCGCCGAAGCCGAAGGAGGTTCCCTCGACCTTCCAGGGCAGCGGCACGCGGCAGCCGTCGCGGCCGATTTCCACGCCCTTGTTGCGGAAGAAGGACGGGTCCTGGCGCTCCGATTCCGGGATGTCCGCGACCTCCTGCAGGCCCAGTTCCTCGCCCTGGTACAGGTACGCGGAGCCCGGGACCGCGAGCATCAGCAGGGTTGCGGCACGTGCACGGCGTTCGCCCAGTTCCACGTCCAGCTGGTCGGCCGGTCCGCCTGCGAGCAGCCAGTCCTTGCCGTCCTGGCCCTTGGCTCCGGCCTTCTCCTTGGCGACCTGCGGCAGGCCGTAGCGGGTGGCGTGGCGGACGACGTCGTGGTTGGAGAACACCCAGGTGGAGGAGGCACCTGTCGCTGCGGCCTCGGCGAGGTTGCGGGTGATGATTTCCTTGTACTCGGCGGCGTCGAAGTCGGCCTGCAGCAAGTCGAAGTTGAAGGCCTGGCCCAGGCCCTCGGGGCTGGCGTAGCGGGCGCGGCGGGTGGCGTGCACCCAGGCTTCGGCGACGGCGGTGCGCGGCGGGTTGTACTCGTTGAACACTTCGCGCCATTCCGCGTAGATCTCGTGCACTTCGTCGCGGTCCCAGAAGGGGTGCGTCCCGTCGTCGAACCCGTCAACGCCGGTGTTCGCTGCGCTCAGTTCCAGCTTGGACAGCAGCGGCTCGGTGAGGTCCTTGGTCAACGCGTGCGCCACGTCCACCCGGAAGCCGTCCACGCCCCGGTCGGACCAAAAGCGCAGGGTCTTGAGGAAGTCGTCGCGGATTTCCCGGTTGGACCAGTTCAGGTCCGGCTGTTCCTTGGCGAAAATGTGCATGTACCACTGGCCGGGGGTGCCGTCGGGTTCGGTGATCCGCTCCCAGGCCGGTCCGCCGAACACGGAGTCCCAGTCCGACGGCGGGAACTCGCCGTCGGGGCCCTTGCCGTCGCGGAAGATGTACCGGTCGCGGGCCGGGGACCCCTTGGGCGACGCGAGCGCTTCCTGGAACCACTGGTGGCGGTCCGACGAATGGTTGGGAACGATGTCGGCGATCAGCTTGATGCCGGCCTCGTGCAGGGCCTTGGCCATTTCGTCGAAGTCCTCAAGCGTGCCCAGTTTGGGGTCGACGTCGCGGTAGTCGTCCACGTCGTAGCCGCCATCGGCCAGCGCGGAGGGGTAGAAGGGGCTCAGCCAAACGGCGTCGATTCCCAGCGACTTGAGGTACGGGACCTTGGCGGTGATGCCTTTCAGGTCGCCGATGCCGTCGCCGTTGGAGTCGGCGAAGCTGCGCGGATAGATCTGGTACACGGAAGCCTGGCGCCACCAGTTCGGATCGGCCAGACGATCGGAGTCGGACAGGGTTGCCAGGGTGGCGGTGGTGGACAAGGATGATCCTTTTCTTCTCGTCGCGGTATATTTATTTTGGATCTAAATTTACTTGCCCAAGTATTATCAGTCGCCGTCTGCGGAAAGGTCAACACCATGCCCGACTGGGTTCCTGCAACTCCCCGGCTGCTGCGGAGGGTCAGCGCCGGAGCCGTGCTCGAATTCATGCGGTCCGCCGGTGCGGTCACGGTCACGGAGGTCATGGACGCTACCGGGCTGACCCGCGCCACGGGCATTGCCGTCTGCGAGGACCTCAAGGAACGTGGTTGGATCCGGGAGCTGGAGAACCAGCGTCTTGTCGGGGACTACCAGAAGGGCCGCCCGGCCCGGAGGTTCGAGCTGAATGAGCGCGCCGGGGTGGTCCTGGGCCTGGACATCGGCTATTCGAAGGTGACGGCGGCGGCGTCCGACCTGCGGGGTGAAACGGTGGGACGCGCGAGCCTGCCGTTCGATGTTGCCGGGCTGACCGCCGAAGGGCGCATCGGGCTCATTGACCGCGTGGCCATGCATGCGCTTCACGGTGCGGCAGCCGCTCCGGAGGCGGTCCTTGCCGCCTGCGCGGGTGTGCCCGCTCCGGTGGACAGGCATGGTGACGTGGTGGCAACCCAGGAGTTCTGGGGATTGTTCGACCTTGACCTGCGCCTGGCACTGAAGGAGCGCAGGGGCTGGACGGTGCTGCTGGAAAACGACGCCAACCTGGCAGCCCTCGGCGACCGCTGGCTGGGCGCGGCACGCGGGGTGGACGACGTCGTGGTGATCCTTGCCAGCGAACGCCTGGGTTCCGGGGTGGTCGACGGCGGCCGGCTTGTCCACGGCAGCCGCGGCAGCGCCGGGGAACTCGCCTACCTCGACCTGGTGGACGGGGTGGGTGACACCTTCGGCCTCGCCTACCTGGCGCGGGCCTGGGCCGCCGAAGCGCTGGCCGGCCCTGCCCCTTCCACGCTGCGTGCCATCGCCCCGGAACCTGTCGAAGCCGAGCATGTTTTTGCGGCGGCCGGGGCCGGTGATGCGGTGGCGCTGGCCATCCTGGACCGGCTGGCGGACCGGATGGCACGGGTAATCGGCACGGTGTCCACCATGTGGAATCCGGAACTGGTGGTCATCGGCGGCGGCGTGGCAACGTCGGCGGGCGGAATGCTGGGGCCCATCGGCGCGCGCCTTGGCAAGTACACGGCCACGCCTCCCCGGGTCGCCGTCTCGCCGCTGGGCAGCTCGGTGGTCACGGTGGGGGCAGTCCGGAAGGCGCTGGACTACGTCGAAGAGCACTCCCTGGACCTGGAACTCCCCCGGGCTACTGGCTGAGGCTGCCCAGCGCCGCCGCAACCGGCAGTGTGCCGTCCCGGAACTGGATGGTCCGGCCGACCGTCCCGGGCAGGTCGAGTACGGCGGCGGCCACGATGGCAGTGTTGGCGCGGGAGGTCTCGCTGCCGCCGTTCCGTGGTGGGTCGACGTCGATCGCACCTGTACCCGGCTTGTCCGTCAATGAGCCGGGGCCGAGGATGGTCCAGGCAAGGCCGGACCTTCGCAGGTATTCGTCCGCGGCTGCTTTTGCTTCCGCGTAGGCAAAGAAACTGTTGTCCTCCGGCACCCCGTGGTCCTTTCCTGCTCCCAGGTAGGACACCATGACGTAGCGGTCCACGCCGGCCTGCGCAGCAGCGTCCATCGAACGGATCGCCGCGTCCCTGTCCACGGCATATGTGCGCGCCGGGTTGCCGCCGCCGGCGCCCGCGGACCAGACCACGGCGTCGTGGCCCTTCAGCGCCCCGGCGAGGTCCGCCGTCGTCGTGTTTTCCACGTCCAGGACCGACGGCGTGGCGCCCGTTTGCGCAACGTCGGCCGCATGGTCCGGGTTGCGGATGAATGAGGTGACGCTGTGGCCCTCTTCGGTGAGGAGGGCGGACAGGCGGAGGGCCACTTTGCCGTGGCCGCCGATGATGGCGATTCTGGTCATGGACCCATTCTGCCCCCAGCGGGGCGTCACGCCCCCTGCGGCCCGCGCGCCCGGCCCACCAGGAACTGCTGGCCGAGCGTCCAGAGATTGGAGACGGTCCAGTAGATCAGGACGCCGATGGGAAAGATGATCCCGCCCGCGCCGAACACAACCGGCAGAACATACAGCAGGATCCTCTGCTGCCGCTGGAACGGGCTCTCCGCACCCTGGACCGCAATGGCGCGGGCCATGACGAGTTTCTGGGTGAGGAACTGGCAGGCGGTCATCACCAGGATCATCACGACGGCGAGGATCGCCACGGCGGCCTGGTCTCCGGCCCCGCGCAGCAGGGAGGCGGACAGCGGCGCGCCGAAGATGTCCGCCTCGTCGAACTGGACAGCCTGGGCATGGCTCATTGCACCGATGCCGCGGCCCTGGGCGCTGGCATCGGCAATACCCGCCAGCAGTTGGAAGAGGGCAAGGAAGAACGGGGCTTGGATCAGCACCGGCAGGCAAGCCGAGAACGGGTTGGTGCCATGCTTTTTGTACAGGGCCATCTGCTCCTGCACCATGGCCTGCCGGGAGAGCTGGTCCGTCTTGCCCTTGTACTTCTCCTGCAGCGCCTTCAGGTCCGGCTGCAGGCCCTGCATCCGGCGCTGGGCCCGTACCTGCGCCAGGAACACCGGGATGAGGACTGCCCGGATGACCAGGACCAGCCCGATGATGGCCAGCGTCCAGGTCCAGCCGCCTCCTGCGGGCATCCCCAGGGCGGCCAGGCCGTCATGGAAGGCCAGCATGATGGCGGATACCAGCCACCTGAACGGCTCCATCACTTCACCAAAGAAGTCCATCCAGTCCCCCGTCCGCGAATGCTGCCAAGCTACTGCGGATCCGGGAAACAGGAAAGCCCCCGGGATCCTGGCGGATCCTGGAGGCTTTTCCTGTAGCGGTGGGGAGGCTCGATCTCCCGACCTCACGATTATGAGTCGTGCGCTCTAACCAACTGAGCTACACCGCCACGAATGAGAAAAACCTGTGTCAAGCCGGTCAAAACCGCCTTGACACAGGCCCTCATTCAGAGCCCCCCACCGGAATCGATCCGGTGACCTCGTTCTTACCAAGAACGCGCTCTACCACTGAGCTAGGGGGGCAACGAGTAAATACTCTACCGGAAGATTTCCGCACCAACAAATCGGGAGCCGGTGCGGTCCTGGGCCGGCGCAACAGTTGCGTACCGGCCGCAAAATACCCCCAGAATCCGCGCCAATACAGGGAGGAACAGCCTTCGGGAGCCGCCCCGGTACGCCCTGCGGGGCGGGTACCGGGAGCCTTCCGGGGCGCAAATGTGTCCAGCCCCACACCCGTCCGGAAGTTAAACGGCGATGGGCCGGCTCGAAAGCCGGCCCATCGCCGTCGTTACCCCATCAACCCGCAGGGAGGTTTACCACTTGCCCTTGCGGTTGTAATCGCGGTGTCCGCCGTCGCTGCCGTGGCGCGGCTTGCGGGAGCCGTCGCCGTGGCCGCCGTAGCGGGAGTCGCTGGACTGGCGCTCGCTGTACGCACGGCCGCCGCGGTCAGCTGAGGACCGCTCGCCGTCGTTCTTCCGGAACTCCTTCTTGAACCCGCCGCTGCCCTTGAAGTTGCCGCCGCGGTTGCCCTGGTAGCTGGGGCGGTCGCCGGAGGGCTTGCGACCCGTGTCCAGCTCGAGGTGGATCAGCTCGCCGCCGATCCGGGTGCGGGACAGGGCACGCAGCTGCTCGGGGCTCAGGTCCGCGGGCAGCTCCACCAGGGAGTGGTCCGAACGGATGTCGATGCCGCCGATCTGCGAGGAGGAGATGCCGCCCTCGTTGGCGATGGCGCCCACGATCGAGCCCGGCATGACCCGCTGCCGGCGGCCCACGGAGATACGGTAGGTGGCGTTGCCCTCGGTGAGCTGGCGGGACGGGCCGCGGGAGCCGAAGCCGTCCTTGCCGCGCTCGCGCTTCTGGAACTCAGGAGCTGCCGGCAGTTCCTTGACCAGCAGCGGCTGTCCGCCCTGGGCCATCACGGCCAGTGCCGCAGCGATTTCGGCTGCCGGCACCTTGTGCTCTTCCTCGTAGGAGGCGATGAGGTCGCGGAACATCGCCACGTCCTCGGATTCGAGGGTCTCCGTGATGCGGTCGGCGAATTTGCCCAGGCGCAGCGTGTTCACCGTTTCAGCGGTGGGCAGGTGCATCTGCTCAACCGGCTGGCGGGTGGCCTTTTCGATGGCCCGCAGCAGGTACTTCTCGCGCGGAGTCATGAACAGGATCGCGTCGCCGTTGCGGCCCGCGCGGCCGGTGCGGCCGATTCGGTGCACGTAGGACTCGGTGTCGTGCGGGATGTCGTAATTGATGACGTGGCTGATGCGCTCGACGTCCAGTCCGCGGGCGGCGACGTCGGTGGCCACCAGGATATCGATCCGGCCTTCCTTGAGCGCATCAACGGTGCGTTCACGCTGCTGCTGCGGGATGTCGCCGTTGATGGCGGCAGCCTGGAAACCGCGGGCCTTCAGCTTGTCCGCCAGGTCCTCGGTGGCCATCTTGGTGCGGACGAAGGCGATGACGCCGTCGAACTCTTCCACCTCGAGGATGCGGGTCATGGCGTCCAGCTTGTGCGGTCCCATGACCTGCAGGTAGCGCTGGCGGATGTTCGAGCCCGTGGAGGTCTTGGTCTTGACCGAAACCTCTTCGGGGTTGTTCAGGTACTGCTTGGACATGCGGCGGATCTGGCCCGGCATAGTCGCGGAGAACAGCGCCACCTGGCGGTCCTCCGGGGTCTGCTGGAAGATCTGCTCAACGTCCTCGGCGAAGCCCATGCGGAGCATCTCGTCGGCCTCATCCAGCACCAGGTACTGGAGCTCGGACAGGTCCAGGGAGCCCTTGGCGATGTGGTCGATCACGCGGCCGGGGGTACCCACGACAACCTGGGCGCCGCGGCGCAGTCCGGCGAGCTGGGGGCCGTAGGCGGAGCCGCCGTAGACGGGCAGGACGGTGAAGTCGTCGATGTGCTTGGCGTAGGAGGTGAACGCCTCGGCCACCTGGAGCGCGAGCTCACGGGTGGGTGCCAGGACCAGGGCCTGGGTCTTGCGCGACGGGCCGTTGAGGTCGTGCAGCTCGGCGAGGCGGGACAGTGCCGGCACTGCGAATGCTGCAGTCTTGCCGGTACCGGTCTGCGCCAGGCCGACGACGTCGCGGCCTTCGAGCAGCAGCGGGATGGTGGCTGCCTGGATGGGGGACGGCTTTTCGTAGCCCACATCCTGGAGCGCGGCGAGGACGCGGCCGTCGATGCCGAGGTCCGCGAACTTCACGGTGTTGTCGTCGGAGTCCTCTGCGGGACGGGCTGCAGGGGCTTCGTCCTGCACTGCGGGTGCGCCTGCTTCGTCGATGACGGCTGCGTCGATGGTGTCGTTCCCAATGTCGGGCATAGGGGAATATTCCTCATCCATAGGGGGCCAGGCGGCACTACCCAGGGTGAGGAGAGCCGCAGTACGTGTGCCGTGGGTGCCGGGCAAACACTGACCGGCCGGTCACAGAAGTCCGGCGCTTTCGCAATCCCGTGGCAGGACTTCGCGCTGCATCTCTTGGCTGCTATCCCAGCAGTCTGTACAGCGTTTTCTTTAGCCGGCTCTCCCTATGAAAATGCCCGCATCACAGTTGCGGGCCCCAACACTTGCCAGTCCTGCCTCAAAAATTGGGCAGGAAAAAGGGATTTCCGGAGTGGGGGATGCTTCAAGTGTACGGCACCGGGCGTGCGGTACCTAAATCCAAAGTACGACGGCGGCGGTGAGGTTGGGCACACCGCCCGCCTCCCGCCGTCGTGCTAAGCGTGTCAGAGGCCGAGCTGCCGCCGCAGGGCGTCGAACTTTTTGCCGAATTCAGGTTGCTGCAGGCGGATCTCGCCTTCAGCGTCGGCGTCTTTCAGGGCCTCCATGGACTCCAGGTCAGGTTCACTGAACCACTTCCCCACCGTAACCCCGTGCCGGGGAACGTAGGTCCGGTGGATGTGGTCGCCGGCCTGGATGCTGCCGGTCTTGATGACGCGCAGGTACGCACCCACCCGCCCTTCATCGGCAAAGCGCTTGACCCACTGCCGCTCGCCGAGCCGCCGCTGGAACGTGGCGCACGGGGTCCGCGGCGAGGTGACTTCAAGCTCGACGTCGAGCCCGATCCGCCACCGCTCGCCGATCACCGCGTTAGTGGCGTCGATCCCCGCGACCCGGAGGTTCTCACCGAACGCCCCGGGCGGCACGTCCCGCTGCAGCAGGCCGGCCCAGTAGTCGGCGTCCGCCTGGGAGTAGGCGTAGATCGCCTGGTCAGGGCCACCGTGGTGGACCCGGTTCGCCTGGATGTCGCCTTGCAGGCCCAGCCGATGGACTTTGACCGGGCCGTCGGCCGGGCGCTTGTCGATGGCCGTGACGCCTACGTTCGACGCGTCCGGCAGAAGCTGGTGGACACGGCAGACGGCAAGCAAGGACGCGGTTTCCATGGCTCCAGTCTAGGGTCAGCAATCCGTCCCCCGGCCGGTGGGCAGTTCTCCCCTGCACATTGCTCGCAGCAGACACGGGCAGGGGCTACGCTGATTCCAGGATTGCAATTGGGGGTGCAGCGCTGTGCCCAATTCACGTTGACAACTGAGGGGGACGCCGTGGACCCGAACACCGAGGATCCGAACGCCAAAGGGCCGGAGAGCAAAGGGCCGGACGGAAAACCGGATGCCGGAGGGTCGACCCCTGGCGGGGGCGGCAGTCCCAAGCCTCCACCGTGGCAGGTGCCCAAGCCGGAACTGCGTCCGGAACTGCTCAACGAACCCGTCCAACCCGTGGACCCGTTCGCGCGGGACCGGGAACGGCAGGCCCACGAGGCAGCGGCCCGGAAGAAGCGCTCCCAACGCCGCACCGTCGTCGTTGGCCTGGGCGTGACCGCCCTGCTGGCCGGGACCATCACAGCCATCGTAGCGAGCAACCAGGACGATCCCGAGTACGCGCAGGTGTGCTTCAACGACGAAACCGGCGAGCGCGTGGAAGACCGCAACTGCGACAGCTCCGCCGGACGCAGCGGCGGGGTTTACGCCTGGTACTTCTTCTCCCGCGGCGCCTACGTTCCACCGGTCGGCCAGAACCGGTCCACCGCACCCAACTACACCCGCACCGTGCCCAGCGGCGCCAAAACCTCCACCGGCTACAGCACCCAGGGCGGCACCGTCAGCCGCGGCGGCTTCGGAACGAGCGCCAAAAGCGGCACCAGCGGCGGCGGAAAGGTTTCGGGAGGCTGAGCATGAAGCGGCTGTTGTCTGAACCCCGGCCCGGCTGGAAGCAGAAAATCGAAGAGCAGGGCCTGGTCTTCTCCACCACCACGATGGATGACGGGCGGAAGATCGAGTACTGGAACGAGTCCGCCTACTACGAGTTCACGATGGACGAGGTAGAGGCCCTCGAGGAAACCGCCGAGGAAATGCACCGGATGTGCATCGAGGCGGCCAAATACCTGGCCACCGGCGCCATGGGCCTCATCGGCATCGGCGCGCAGGCGCTTGAACTCGCCGCCGAGTCCCTGCAGGCCGGGGACGTGGACGTCTACGGCCGGTTCGACTTCATCTACGACGGCCAGGGCGGGCCGGCCAAGATGCTCGAATACAACGCCGACACCCCCACCGGACTGATTGAGGCCGCCGTCGTGCAGTGGTTCTGGCTCCAGGATGTCTTCCCGGAGAAGGACCAGTGGAACGGCATCCACGAGGCGCTGATCCGGCAGTGGAAGAAGTTCCAGTACCGCACCGGAATGAGCACCCTGCACGTGGCCCACTCCGAAGTGGAGGAATCCGGGGAGGACTGGATGACCGCCGCCTACATGCGGGACGTGGCAGGCCAGGCCGGGTGGACCACCATCGGCATCAACATGTCCGATATCGGCTGGGACCCCAACCTCAACCGGTTCGTGGACCTGGACAACTTCATGATCAGCACCATCTTCAAGCTCTACCCGTGGGAGCTGATGATGAAGGAACCATTCGGCCACCGGCTGCTGGAACGGGCCCACAACCCCCGCTGGGTGGAGCCCGCCTGGAAGATGCTGCTCTCCAACAAGGCCCTGCTCGCCGCCCTCTGGCACCTGTACCCGGACCATCCGAACCTGCTGCCCGCCTACCTCGACGGGCCGGGCCCGCTGAAGGAATGGGTGGCCAAGCCGCTGCACGGCAGGGAAGGCGACAACATCAGGATCCATGCCAACGGCATCAACCTGGAACAACCCGGCGGGTATGGCCGCGAAGGCTGGTGCTACCAGCAGTACCAGCAGCTGCCCGACTTCGACGGCAACCATCCCGTCCTGGGCCTCTGGGTGGTGGACGGCGAGTCCGTGGGCTGCGGCATCCGTGAATCGGACGGCCCCGTGACTGACTACTTCTGCCGCTTCGTGCCTAACACCATCGACGCGCCGGCGCCGCTTTCGGCCGTGGCCTCCTCCAGCAAAGCAGGTATCAGCTTATGAGCACAGACATGACGACGGCGGGAGGCCAGGGCGGCGCGCCCGGCACCACGGTCCCGGCAAAGGGACTGCGCGCCGGCATCCTGGACCTCGGCGACTCGGTGATGCTGGGCCTGGCGTCCACCGCCCCGGTGTACTCGCTGGCGGCCACCCTGGGCCTCATCGTGGCCGTGAACGGCAACTACACTCCCCTGATCCTGCTGCTCGGGTTCATCCCCGTCCTGTTCATCGCCTACGCGTTCCGCGAGCTGAACAGCGCCATCCCGGACTGCGGCACCACGTTCACCTGGTCGCGCCGCGCCTTCGGCCCCTGGGCGGGCTGGCTGGGCGGCTGGGGCGTGGCCCTCGCCGGCATCGTGGTGCTGGCCAACCTGGCGCAGGTGGCCGGCCAGTACCTGTGGCTCCTGGTCGGTGACGGCTCGCTGGCGGATAACACGGTACTGGTCACCGCCACGGGGGTGCTGTTCATCGCCGTCATGACCCTGGTGAACTACCGCGGCATCCGGCTGGGCGAGCACGTCCAGCGGGTGCTGACCTACGTGCAGTACATCGCGCTGGGCATCTTTGCGCTGGCCATTGTCATCCGGATTGTGGGCGGCGCGTCCGTCGGAGACACCACCATCCAGGCCTTCGATTTCGAGTGGTTCAACCCGGTGGGCGCGTTCGCCGATCCCGGCGCCGTGGTGCACGGGGCGCTGCTGGCACTGTTCATCTACTGGGGCTGGGACACCTGCCTGGCCGTCAACGAGGAGACCGAAAACCCCACCACCACACCCGGCCGTGGGGCCGTCATCTCGGCCTTCGTCCTGGTGGTCATCTACGTGTCGGTGGCGCTCCTGGTGATGATGTACGCCACGGTCGGCAGCGACGGCATCGGCCTGGGCAACGAGGCCAACCAGGACGACGTGTTCGTGGCGATGAAGGACGTGGTGCTGGGGCCCTGGGGCTGGCTGATCGTCGTCGCGGTCCTCGCCTCGGTGCTGTCCTCCACCCAGACCACCATCCTGCCCACCGCCCGCGGAACCCTGTCCATGGGTGTGCACGGGGCGCTGCCGGCGAAGTTCGGCGAGGTGCACCCGCGGAACCAGACACCCGGGTTCTCCACCCAGGTCATGGGCGCGGCAGCCATCGCCTATTACGTGGCCATGAGCTTCCTCAGCGAAAACCTGCTCGCGGACTCGATCAGCGCCATCAGCCTCTTCATCGCGTTTTACTACGCCCTGACCGGATACGCCTGCTTCTGGTACTTCCGCGGCACCCTCCGCGATTCTGCCCGCAACCTGTGGTTCCGGGGCGTCTTCCCGCTGCTGGGCGCCGTGCTACTCACCGCTGCGTTCTTCGTCTCGGCTGTACAGATGTGGGACCCGGCCTACGGCGACACGGAGATCTTCGGTGTCGGCGGCGCCTTCGTCAGCGGCGTGGTGCTGCTGGCCCTGGGTGTGGTGCTGGCCGTTGTGTGCCGGTTCGCGCCGTCCACCCGCGGCTACTTCCTGGCCAAGCCGTGACGTCGGCTTCGGACCTCCTGGCCCTGGACTTCCTGCTCACTGCAGAAGAGCTGGCCCTGCGGGAAAGGATCCGCGACTTTACCGACCAGCGGATCCGGCCGGACATCGCCCAGTGGTACGAGGACGGGGCCTTTCCCCTCGAGCTGGCGCCGGAACTGGGTGAGCTCGGCGTCCTGGGCATGCACCTTGACGGCTATGGCTGCCCGGGCCGCTCCGCCGTCGAATACGGCCTGGCGGCGATGGAACTGGAGGCGGGCGACTCCGGAATCCGCACCTTTGTGTCCGTGCAGGGCTCGCTGGCCATGACGGCCATCCATCGGTGGGGTTCGGAGGACCAGAAGCAGGAATGGCTGCCGCGGATGGCCGCCGGCGAAGTGATTGGCTGTTTTGCCCTGACCGAACCCACCGCCGGCTCGGACCCGTCCTCCATGGCGACCACGGCCCGCCGGGACGGTACCGGCGAGGACGCCGGGTGGGTGCTGGACGGCGCCAAGCGCTGGATCGGCCTGGCTTCGGTGGCCGGCGTGATGGTGGTGTGGGCCATGACGGAGGACGGTGTGCGCGGTTTCCTGGTCCCGGCCGGAATGCCCGGCGTGACGGCAACGCCCATCCGGCAGAAGCTGTCCATGCGCGCCTCCATCCAGTGTGATGTGGTGTTCGACGGCGTCCGGCTGGGTCCCGAGACGCTGCTCCCCGGAGCGTTTGGGCTCCGCGGTCCGTTCACCTGCCTGAACGAGGCCCGCTATGGCATCGCCTGGGGCGCCATGGGCGCTGCCCGCGATTCCTACGAGGCTGCGCTGGCGTACTCGCTGGAGCGGCAGCAGTTCGGCAGGCCGCTGGCCGGCTACCAGCTCACACAGGAGAAGCTGGTGAACATGCTGGTGGAGATCCAGAAGGGCACCCTGCTGGCACTGCATCTGGGGCGGCTCAAGGACGCGGGGACCCTCCGGCCGGAGCAGATCTCCCTGGGGAAGCTGAACAACGTCCGCGAGGCCATCAAGGTGGCCCGCGAGGCCCGGACCGTCCTGGGCGGCAACGGGATCACGCTGGACTATTCGCCGCTGCGGCATGCCGCGAACCTGGAGTCGGTGCGGACCTACGAGGGCACGGACGAGGTCCACACCCTGGTCCTCGGCCAGCACATCACCGGCCTCCCCGCCTTCCGCTGACCCGTTCCCCCCCCCCCCCCCCCCCCCAACTGACTGGCATTTGTTGTCGTTTTGGGGGCTCAAAACGACAACAACTGCGACCTAGTTGGGTGGGGCAGGGAAAAGGTGGGCCGGGGCGGGACTTATTTACGCCGAGAAGCCGCCGTCGGACTTGATCAGCTGCCCGGATACCCAGCGGCCGGCCGGGGACAGCAGGAACGCCACCGTCCCGGCGACATCGGCCGGAGTGCCCAGGCGGCCGGTGGGCTGGCGTTCGACGACGGCCTGCCGGACTTCGTCGCTCATCCAGCCCGTGTCCACGGGGCCCGGGTTGAGGGCGTTCGCCGAGATGCCGCGCGGACCCAGCTCCCGGGCCGCCGCGATCACGATCCGGTCCAGCGCTCCCTTGGAGGCGCCATAGGGCAGGTTGAAGGCTGTGTGGTCACTGGTCAGCGCAACGATCGCGCCGCCGTCGTCCGTTGCCTGCCGGGCGAACGCGGCAATCAGCTGCCAGCTGGCACGCGTGTTCACGGCGAAATGCCGTTCGAAGGATTCGAGGGTGGTATCCAGGATGCCCGAGTCCACCGACTCCGCGTGGCTCAGCACCATCCCCTGCAGCGGCCCGGCAAGCTGCACGGCCTCGGCCACCAGCCTGTCCGGCACCCCGGGATCCTGCAGGTCCGCGGAGAGGCTGTACACCCGGGCACCGATCGCTTCGAGTTCGGCGGTCAGGCGGACCACGTCCTCGGGTTCGCTCCCCCATGGCATCCGCTCGTCGTACTCCTGCCAGTAGGACAGGACCAGGTCCCAGCCGTCAGCCGCGAGCTGGCGGGCAATGCCTGCACCGATGCCCGCCAGCCGGCCGGCCCCGGTGATGAGGGCAACGTTGCGGGCAGGGGCTGCAGGCACGGGTTCCATGGGATTCAGCCTAACGTTGCCGGCGGCGCCCCCGGTTCACGCGGCCGGCCGCGCTGCCTTCCGATCAGCGGAACCGTGGTGCTTGCGGATGGTGGCGCTGATGACCGCCGCGATGGTGCACATGGCTGCAGCCCCCAGCCACGCGTACGTGTAGTGGCCGGTGGCATCGCGGAGGGCGCCGGCGGCGAGTGCAGCCAGTGCGGCGCCGAGCTGGTGGGCGGCAAACACCCAGCCGAACACCACACTGCCGTCCGCGCCAAACACCTCGCGGCAGATTGCGGCGGTGGGCGGAACGGTGGCCACCCAGTCCAGGCCGTAGATCACCACGAACACGATCATGCTGGGCTGGACCTCGGCGCTCAGCAGCATCGGCAGTACCAGCAGGCCGATGCCGCGGAACTGGTAGTAGACGGCCAGCAGGATGCGTGGGTTGAACCGGTCGGTCAGCCAGCCGGAGGCGATGGTCCCCACAATGTCAAAGATGCCGACGACGGCGAGCAGGCCTGCGGCGGTGGTTTCGGGCATGCCGTGGTCATGGGCGGACGGGATGAAGTGGGTGCCGATCAGCCCGTTGGTGGTGGCGCCGCAGATGGCGAACCCGCCCGCCAGCGCCCAGAAGGTCCTGACACGGCTGGCCCGGCGCAGCACCTGGAGTGCACGGACGGCTGCGTTTGCACGCGGACCGTTGTCCGCCGAGGCTGCCTGCACGGGCGCCCCGACGGCGGGGTCGGCGCCGTAGGGCAGGACGCCGACGTCGGCCGGGGAGTTTCGCAGGAACTTCAGCACCAGCGGGACTACCGCCAGGGCTCCGGCGGCGATCAGCAGGGACGCCTGCCGCCAGCCGGGGTCCTGGGCGAGCAGGGCGATGAACGGCAGGAACACGAGCTGGCCGGCCGCGCTGCCGGCGGTGAGGATGCCGATGACCAGCCCGCGGCTTTTGCTGAACCACGTGTTGGCGATGGTGGCGGCGAAGACCAGTGCCATGGAGCCGGTGCCGAGGCCGATCAGCAGTCCCCAGGTCAGGAGGATCTGCCAGGACTGGTTGACCAGGACGGTCAGCGCGCTGCCCAGGCCGATCAGTACCAGCGCGGTGGCGGTGACCTTCCGGATGCCGAACCGCTCCATCAGGGCGGCGGCAAACGGGGCGGTCAGGCCGAAGAGGACCAGGTTGATGCTCACGGCCGCGGACAGCACGGTGGTGGACCAGCCGAACTCCTGCTGCAGCGGGACCATGAGGACGCCGGGTGCTGCCCGGAAGCCGGCGGCTCCCACCAGGGCCAGGAAGGCCACAGCGGCGACGATCCAGGCGGGGTGCAGGCGCCGCCGGCCCGGGACGGTGCCGGGACTGAGCGTTGTTTCCTGCTGGTCGGCCGCTTCGTCGGGGAGGGTGCTCACGCGGCGGCTCCCTTCCCGGCAGCGGTGGACAGTTGGATGGGCTGTTCGGACCGGGTCCGGCTGTGCCAGCTCGTGGTGGCGGCGGTGAGCCGCTCCCCGCACGCGGTGCAGGTATCGGCCGAGGTGGTGCTCTTCCCGCACCCGGAGTGGATGACGGCGAGGTGTGCTTCACCCGAAGGCGCGGGCAGGTGCTTCTCCGACCAGATGCTGACCGCGTTCAGGACCGGAAGTACATCCTCCCCTTTGGGCGTGAGGACGTACTCCAGGCGGGCGCGGCCGCCGTCGTCGTACGCCTGTTTCTCCAGCAGCCCGGCGTCAACCAGCCCGGCCAGGCGTCTGGTGAGCACGGAGTCCGCCACCTCGAGGCGCGCCTTGATGACGTCAAACCGCCCGTTGCCGAAAAAGACCTCGCGGAGCACCAGGAGGGTCCACGGGTCCCCCAGGATGTCGAGGCCGCGCGCGATGCTGCAGTTGCGGAGGGACCAGTCGGAGCGAAGGGGCATAGCGGCAACCCTAGCTGACTTTCTTCAAGAAAGCCAGCATCGGCCTGCCCGTTAGCGAATGGCAGTGAACGCCTGTTCCAGGTCCGCGATCAGGTCTTCCTTGTCCTCGATGCCGCAGGAGAGGCGGAGCAGGTTGACCGGGACAGCCAGCTCGGTGCCCTTGACCGAGGCGTGGGTCATCTCGGAGGGGTAGTTCATCAGCGATTCGATGCCGCCCAGGGACTCGGCCAGCGTAAAGACGGTGGTGGATTCGGCGACCTTGCGCGCCGCCGCCTCGCCGCCTTTGAACTGCACCGAGACCATGCCGCCGAAGCTCCGCATCTGCCGCTTGGCCAGTTCGTGGCCGGGGTGGGTCGGCAGGCCCGGATACAGCACGGCTTCCACCTCCGACCGCTCCAGCAGCCATTCGGCCACGGCCTGGCCGTTGAGGCTGTGCCGGTCCATCCGCACGCCGAGGGTCTTGAGTCCGCGGGTGGTGAGGAAGGCGTCCATGGGACCGGACACCGCGCCGACTGCGAACTGGACGAAGCCGATCTTCTCCGCGAGCTCCGCATCCTTGACCACAACGGCGCCGCCCACCACGTCGGAGTGCCCGCCGATGTACTTGGTGGTGGAGTGCACCACGACGTCGGCACCCAGGGCGAGCGGGTTCTGCAGGTATGGAGACGCAAACGTGTTGTCGACGACGAGGAGGGCTCCGGCGTCGTGCGCGATGTCTGCGAGCGCTGCGATGTCCGTGATCTTCATGAGCGGGTTTGAAGGCGTTTCCACCCACAGGAAGCGGGTCTTGTTCGCACGAACGGCCTGCCGGACGGTGTCCAGGTTGGCCATGTCCACGGGGGTGTTGCCGATCCCCCAGTCGCCAAGGACCCGGCTGATCAGCCGGTAGGTCCCGCCGTAGGCGTCATTGCCAAGCACAATGTGGTCGCCGGGCCGGGTCAGGGCCCGGATGAGGGCGTCCTCGGCGGCGAGGCCGGAGCTGAAGCTGTAGGCGTGGGTGCCAAGTTCGAGGGCTGCGAGCTGTTCCTGGAGAGCATCGCGGGTGGGGTTGCCGCCACGGCCGTACTCGTAGCCGTCGCGCAGGCCGCCGATGCCGTCCTGGGCATAGGTGGAGCTGAAGTGCAGCGGCGGGACCACGGCACCGGTGCGCGGCTCGAAGGCCTGGCCGGCGTGGACGGCGCGGGTGTTGAAGCCCTGGTTTTCACTGGCGGACATGATGCTCCTTTAGTTGCTGAGGTAGGCCAGCAGGTCGTGCCGGGTAAGGATGCCGATGGGGGCACCCACGAACGTGACCATGACGGTGTCCACGTCCGAGAGCAGTTCCCGGGCGGCCGAGATGGTTTCCAAAGACCCGATCACGGGCAGTTTGGGGCCCATGTGCTCGGAGATCTTGTCGGTCAGTTTGGCCTCGCCGCGGAACAGCTTGGCGGTCAGCGTCCGCTCGTCCACCGCTCCCAGGACCTCGCCCATGACCACGGGCGGCTCCTGTGACAGCACCGGGATATGGCTGACGCCGAACTCGTTCATGATGTTGATGACGTCCCGGACGGACTCGTTGGGGTGGATGTGGACCAGGTCCGGCAGTTCGCCGTTCTTTGACTTGATCACCTCGCCCACTGAGGTTTCCTCGCCGCCGGACAGGAATCCGTAGGAGCGCATCCACTGGTCGTTGAAGATTTTCGCCAGGTAGCCGCGGCCCGAGTCCGGGAGGATGACGACGACGACGGCACTTTCCGGGAGGTCCCGCGCCGCCCGCAGCGCAGCCACCACGGCCATGCCCGACGATCCGCCCACCAGGAGTCCCTCTTCCCTGGCGAGCCGGCGTGTCATGGCGAAGGATTCGGCGTCGCTGACGGCGATCACCTCGTCCGGGACGGACTTGTCATAGTTGGCCGGCCACATGTCCTCCCCGACACCCTCGACAAAGTACGGGCGCCCGGTCCCGCCGGAGTAGACCGAGCCCTCCGGATCCGCACCGATGATCCGGACCGGTCCGCCGTCGGCATCCGCCCTGCCGGCCGAGACCTCCTTGAGGTAGCGACCGGTGCCGGTGATGGTGCCGCCCGTGCCGGCGCCGATGACAACGTGGGTGACCTTGCCGTCCGTGTCGCGCCAGATCTCCGGGCCGGTGGTCTTGTAGTGGCTGCCGGGAGCGGCAGGGTTGGAGAACTGGTCCGGCTTGTATGCTCCGGGGGTCTCCCGGACCAGGCGGTCGGAGACACCGTAGTAGCTCTGCGGGCTGTCCGGCGGCACGGCGGTGGGGGTGACCACGACTTCGGCGCCGTAGGCCTCCAGCACGGCGCGCTTGTCCTCGCCCACCTTGTCCGGCACCACGAAAATGCACTTGTAGCCCTTCTGCTGGGCCACCAGCGCAAGCCCCACACCGGTGTTGCCGGAGGTGGGCTCCACGATGGTGCCGCCGGGCTGCAGTTTGCCCTCCCGTTCGGCGTCCTCAATCATCTGCGCCGCGATCCGGTCCTTGATGGAGCCGCCGGGATTCAGGTACTCCAGCTTCACCAGGACGGTGGCTTTGATGCCCTCGGTCACGTGGTTGAGTTTGATGAGCGGGGTGTTGCCGATGAGGTCCAGGATGGACTGGGCGTACTTCATGGATACAAAGCTACCGCCTAGCCGGCGAACATCAGCAGGAGGATCACTGCAGGCAGGAACGCCTGCCCGATTCCACTGAGCCACAGCCGGCGTTCACTGATGATCAGGACGATGCCCTCAATGACGTGCGCGACGCACATCATGGCCACGATCGTCCGGCCCACCGTGACTTCCCCGGCGTTCACCAGCACCACGCCGACGATCCCGAACACACCCCACACCATATTGTGGAACCCCACGTTGACCGTCCACAGCCGGACGGCCGCGGTGTCCTCCGGCTTTATGAGGAAGATCGGGTAGAGCCGCTGGTCCTTGTAGCGGAAGGCTTCAAGGAGGCCCACAACGATCAAAAGGACACCGGTGATGACCGCCAGCACCTGCGCGACGATGCCCATGTCTTCGCCCCTGCTCCGTCGGCGCCTAGATCGAGAAGCCGTCCGCGGCTGATCCAGTGCCCGCACCCCCGCCGGTGTCCCCCGCGGGCAGGTTCTCCCACAACCCCATCACGTTGCCTTCGGTGTCCCTGAAGTAGGCGAAGGAGCCCATGCCGGGGATGGTTTCACGCGGTTTGACCACGGCGCCGCCGAGGGCTTCAACAGTGGCCAGTGTGGCGTTGATGTCCTCAACGTCCACGGTGATGACGGGGGTTTTGAGGGCGTCTTCACGGGCGAACATGCCGCCGTTGATGGCACCGGGCTCCGTGGGCGCCCCGGTGGACTCGTCCATTGGCGTCGTGACCACCATGTTGTAGTCCATGCCCGGCACGGGATCGATCCGCCAGCCGAGGGCTTCCTGGTAGAACTTCTTAGCCCGCTCCTGGTCGTCCGCGGGAATTTCGAAATGCACTACTCCACCCATTGTTGCCTCCCGGTTTTTCGAGCCTCCGGGCGCGGCGGTCCGCGCCACAGTGTGGAGTCTAGTCCCGGCGGCGGTGCTGGATAAGGGGCATTTTCCGGCACCTGCCGGCAGTCTGCTGATCCCCGGCGGGTCCGTTGTCGCAGGGGCGTGGGACGATTGAACCATGACCATTGCAGAGGCACCTCCCCGGCTTGCGGCCGCTGCGGACGTGTCCCTCTGCTGGTTCCCGGACAGCCCCTACAGCCTGGCACGCACCCTTGGGCCGCTCCTGCGCGGCAGCAGCGATCCTTCCTTCAGCGTCCAGGGGGACGTCATCTGGAGCGCCTTTACGACGCCGGACGGCCCGGCCACCGTTCGGTTCAGCCCGGGCGGGGGCATGGCAGGAGAAGATGCCTACGGCGGGACGCCACTGGCTGTCCGGGTGGACATCCAGGCCTGGGGGCCCGGTGCCGCGCTGGCCGCGGAGGCAGCCCCCCGGATGCTGGGCGCCGACGACGACTGGGCCGCTTTCGACGAGCCCGCGTTTCACGCCACCCTTCCACGGATGGTCCGGGAGGCCCGGCGGCGGAACCTGGCGCTGCGCCTTCCCGCCACGGGCAGGATGGTGGACCAGCTGGTGCCCATCATCCTTGAGCAGAAGGTGACGGTTATCGAGGCGCGGCGGGCCTACCGGTACCTGCTGCACCGGTACGGAACGCCGGCGCCGCGGGCCGGCGCCTCAACGCCGCCGGGCCTGGTGGTGGGGCCGACGGCCGACGGGTGGCTTCGCATTCCCAGCTGGGAATGGCACAAGGCGGGCGTGGGACCCCAGCGCTCGGCAACGGTGATGCGCGCGCTGCGCTCCGCCGTCGCGCTTGAACGCCTGGCAGCCCTGCCCGCCGCCGAGGCGGGGGCCAAACTTCAGACCATCCCGGGGATTGGTATCTGGACCGCCGCCGAGGTGGTGCAGCGGACCCACGGCTGCCCGGACTCGATCTCGGTGGGCGACTACCACCTGGCAGCGTACGTGGGCGCGGCTCTGACCGGCCGGCGGACGGATGACGCAGGCATGCTCCGGCTGCTCGAGCCGTGGAGCGGGCACCGTCAGCGCGTGGTCCGCATGATCCAGAGCACCGGCTTCCGCAAGCCCACGTTCGGCCCCCGGATGACGATCCAGGACCACCGCCGGCACTAACCCCGCAAGCATCCCCTGGAGCCAGCATGATCCACACGGAAAAACTGACCAAGACGTTCACGGCCAAGAAGGAAACCGTGGAGGCCGTCAAGGGCGTGGACATCGACATTGCCGCCGGCGAACTGGTGGCGTTCCTGGGACCCAACGGCGCCGGGAAGTCCACCACGCTGCGCATGCTCACCACCCTGCTGCGGCCCACGTCCGGCTCCGCCACCGTGGCCGGCGTCGACGTCACGGCCGACCCTGCGGGTGTGCGGGCGCGGATCGGCTACATCGGCCAGGGCAACGGCGGCGGCCACAGCTTCCGGGTGATCGACGAACTCGTGATGCAGGGCCGCTTCTACGGTATGAACACCACCGACGCCACCGTACGGGCGCAGGAACTCCTCAAGTCCCTGGACCTCACCGACCTGGCCAAGCGCACGGTCATCAAACTTTCCGGAGGCCAGCGGCGGCGGATGGATGTGGCGCTGGGCCTGATGCACTCCCCCGGCCTGCTCTTCCTTGATGAGCCGTCCACCGGAATGGACCCGCAGAACCGGGCCAACCTGTGGGACCACATCACGCGGCTGCGCCAGGAGCACGGCACCACCATCGTCCTCACCACCCACTACATGGATGAGGCGGATTCCATGTCCGAGCGGGTCATTGTCATCGACCATGGGAGGATCATCGCCGACGACACGGCGGCGCGGCTGAAGGCGAATCTCGCAGGCGACCTGCTGGCCGTCGAGGTGGCGGCCGATGCAGCTGCCGGCGTGCGCGGACTGTTGGGCAGGGCCGCGGCGGGCGGCGAAGTGCAGGAGAACCGGCTCGACGGCGTCGTGACCTTCCGGCTGCGCCTTCCCGAGGGCGCCAGGATCGCCCCGGGCCTTTTGAAGGAGATGAACGACGCCGGTGCTCCCGCGCAGTCCCTGGAGCTGAAGCCGCCCACGCTGGATGACGTGTTCCTGGAACTGACCGGGCGCAACCTGCGGGAAGGAGCGAACCGATGAGCACCGGGGCGGCCCGCGCGGCGGGTTCCGGCTACGTGGCCAAAACGCCGGGGCTGGGGCGGGTCCTGCGCGACACCAGGTACGTGTTCTGGCGGGAGATGCTGCTGCCGCTGCGGGACCCGTTTTCGCTGATCTTTTCGTTGCTCCAGCCACTGGTGTTCCTGGGCTTGTTCGGTCCGTTGCTCGGCGCCTCGGTGGGGGCCCCGGCTTTCGGCGGGCAGTCGACGCTGCAGTGGTTCCTCCCCGGCGTGGTGGTGATGATCGCCCTGTTCGGAACGTCGATGACCGGTTCGAACCTGCAGTACGAGCTGATGACGGGCTCCTACGAGCGGATCCTCGCCACTCCCCTGTCCCGCTCGTCCCTGATGATCGGCAGGGCGCTGAAGGAGTGGGCACCCCTGGTGGTGCAGGGCTTGCTCATCGCCCTGGTCTGCATCCCGTTCGGCTTCGTTTTCTACCCGCTGCATGTGCTCCTCGGGCTGGTTATCCTGGGGATCTTCGGGATCGGGCTCGGGGCGCTGTCCTACGCGCTGGCCCTGGTGTCGCAGAACAAGGAATGGATTTTCTGGGGCGTGCAGCAGACCCTGCTGTTCCCGCTGATGATCCTGTCCGGAATCATGTTGCCGATCGAGGCCGGCCCGGCCTGGATGCAGACGGCAAGCCTGTTCAACCCCTTGACGTACCTGGTCAACGCCGAGCGCGAACTGTTCGCCGGGAACCTCGGGGCGGACACGCTCGGGGGATTTGTGGCAGCCGCGGCGACTGCCGCCGTCGGACTTGTGGTGGGCATCAGGACCATCGGCCGCGACATCCGCTGAGGGCTACAACCCAAGCCGGGCCACCGCCTCCTCGCGCATCTCCACCTTGCGGATCTTTCCGGAAACCGTCATGGGGAAACTGCTGCGGACCTCCACGTAGCGGGGAATCTTGTAGTGCGCCAAATGGCCGCGGCAGAACTCGGCGAGCGCCGCTGCGTCCAGCGGCTCGGCCCCCGGTTTGAGGATGATGCAGGCCATGAGTTCCTCGCCATACTTCGCGTCCGGTACCCCGATCACCTGCACGTCCTGGATGGCCGGGTGCGTGTAGAGGTACTCTTCGATCTCGCGCGGGTAGATGTTTTCCCCGCCGCGGATCACCATGTCCTTGATCCTCCCCTCGATCACCAGGTAGCCCTCGTCGTCCATCCGGGCCAGGTCCCCGGTGTGCATCCACCCCTCGGCGTCAATGGCCTCGGAGGTCTTGTCCGGCTGGTCCCAGTACCCCGCCATCACGGCGTACCCGCGGGTGCACAGCTCGCCGACCTGGCCGCGCTCCAGGACCTCCCCGGTGGCCGGATCCACGATGCGGCTCTCCAGCTGCGGCATGGTCCGCCCCACAGTTTCCGTCCGGTGCTGCAGCGTGTCCCCCTGCCGGGTCATGGTGGACACCGGCGACGTTTCGGTCATGCCGTAGCAGATCGCCACGTCCTTCATGTGCATGTCGTTGATGACGTGGGTCATCACCTCGACCGGGCACAGGGAACCAGCCATTACGCCCGTGCGAAGCGTCGAGAGGTCATAGGTGTCAAAGTCCGGCAGGGCGAGCTCGGCGATGAACATCGTGGGCACCCCGTACAGGGACGTCCCGTCGAAATCCTGCACCGCTTCCAGGGCGGCGGCGGGCGAAAAGCCGCGGCCGGGGATGATGGTGGCGGCTCCGTGGCTGAGCGCGTTCAGGTTGCCGATCACCATGCCGAAGCAGTGGTAGAACGGCACCGGGATGACCACCCGGTCGTGTTCGGTGTAGCCCAGCAGTTCCCCGATGGCATACCCGTTGTTCAGGATGTTGTGGTGGGTCAGGGTGGCACCCTTAGGGAAACCTGTCGTGCCGGAGGTGTACTGCAGGTTGATGGGATCGTGCGGGTCCAGTTCTGCCATCCGGTCCTTGAGGGCGGAATGTCCGACGGCGTCAGCGCGCTTGAGCAGTTCGGCATAGGTCAGTTCCGCGTCACTGAGCGGGACGGCGGCGTCGGCGGATTCCCCGCCGCCGGGGGCGGGCAGGAACACGAGTTCACGTAGGTCCGGGCACTTGGCGAGCGCTGCCCGTGCCATCCCCACATAGTCGCTGTTCCGGTCGGAAGGGGCTGTCACAAGGGTCCGCATGCCGTTTTGCTTGACCACGAACTCCAGTTCATGGCTACGGTAGGCCGGGTTGACGTTGACCAGGATGGCGCCCACCTTGGCCGTGGCGTACTGCAGCAGCGTCCACTCAGCGCAGTTGGGACTCCAGATCCCCACCCGCTCCCCCTTGCCGACGCCCAGGGCGAGGAGCGCGCGGGCCAGCCGGTCGACGTCGTCGTTCATCTTGGTGTAGCTCCAGCGGCGGGCGTCCGCGCCCGGAACCGGCCCCGCCTCGATCAGGGCGTCGTGGTACGGAAACTTCGCTGCCATGCGCTCAAAGTTGGCGCCGATAGTCTCTTCGAGCAGCGGAACGTCGGTGTTCCCGGCCGTGTATGCACGCATGATGGCACGCTACCAACAGGTCCGGGGCAATTGAAGGATGCCGGCCGGCTGCAACAAGAATAGGAGCACACGTGCCGGACGGTATTGTGAAATCCATGAGTGCACCGATCGACCTGCAGGCAACGTTCATCCCCAACGAGGGCGAGTTCTTCCGCGTGAAGCTCGCCCTGGAAATCGCCATCGACGAGGTGGTGAACGAACCGGGCTGCATCCGCTACGAACTGACCGAGGCCACCGAAGAGAAGCTGGTGCTGACCGAACAGTGGGCCTCCGAGGAGGACCTGGACAAGCACTCCAAAGGCATTGCGGTGCAGGACCTGAACGAATCCCTGAGCGCACTGCTGGCCGAACCCGTGAAGGTGGAGCGTATCTAGGACGGACCTCGGATACAACAAAGGCGGAACCTCTTGGAAGAGGTTCCGCCTTTTGCGTTTAAGCCAAAGGTTCAGGCGTCCGGAATCTGCGAGCCGTCCTGCGGCCCTGCGGACTTTGCGGCGGCTTCAGCCCGCTGGCGGGCAACGTGGGCATGGACTTCTTCCATGTCCAGGGCCTTCACGGCGTCCACCACCTGCTCGAGCTGCTGGGAGTTCAGCGCACCGGGCTGCGAGAACACCAGCACCTTTTCGCGGAACGCCATCAGGGTGGGGATGGACGAGATGCCCGCCTCGGCGGCGAGCTGCTGCTCGGCCTCGGTGTCGACCTTGGTGAAGAGGACGTCCGGGTGCTTCTCGGAGACAGCGGAGTATGTGGGGCCGAACTGTTTGCAGGGGCCGCACCATTCGGCCCAGAAATCGACCAGGACGATGTCATTGCCTTCGATGGTTGAAGCGAACTGTTCACCGGTGATGTCAAGGGTAGCCATGGGTCAACGGTACGCGCCGGGAGCCGCCGTGTCGTGGCCTGACCCCCCTTGTTCGCTCCCCGCGTCATCGGGAATAAGCCGAAAGTCCCGTGTACGGGCCGCCCGGCGGCGCTAGTCTGGGGGTCATCAGCCGCTGCGCAGCACCAGGAGGCATGCATGGCCACCGCCGTTTCGGCCCGGTCCTTGACCAAGAGCTTCGGCCGCCGGGAGGTCCTCCACGGCGTTGACTTCGATATTCCGGCCGGCTCGGTGTTCGGGGTGATTGGGCCGAACGGCGCGGGCAAGACCACCACCATGCGCTGCCTGCTCGACATCATCCGGCCAAGCGGCGGGAAGGTGACCGTGCTGGGCAGTGACCCGCGGACAGGCGGACCTGAACTGCGCCGGCGGATCGGCTACCTCCCCGGCGAGCTGTTCCTGGAGGGCAGGGTGACCGGGCGGAAGCTGCTGGCCCATTACCAGGCCATCAGCGGCCCCGTTCCGCCGGGCCGGATCGACGAGCTCGCGGAACGCCTGAACCTCGACCTGGACCGCCACACCCGAAAACTGTCCAAGGGCAACAAGCAGAAACTCGGCCTGGTGCAGGCCTTCATGCACCAGCCGGAGCTGCTGGTCCTGGACGAGCCCACCAGCGGGCTGGATCCGCTGGTGCAGCAGGAGTTCCACGCCATGCTGCGCGAGGCGCGCCACCGCGGACAGACCGTCTTCCTCAGCTCGCACGTCCTCAGCGAGGTCCAGCAGACGGCGGACACGGTGGCCATCCTGCGTGACGGCCGGATTATCGCCGTCGAGTCCGTCAGCGGGCTCCGCGAAGGTGCCGTCCGGCGCGTCCGCCTCACAGCGTCCGGGATGGCAGCGCACGACGCCGTTGCGCTGCTGGCCGGGGTGCCCGGCGTCGGGCAGGTGGAGGTGCTTGAGGCGGACGGGGGCGTCACCCTGTCCGCGGTGCTGGAAGGCAACATCCAGCCGCTGATCCACGCCCTCGGCTCGTTCACCCTGACGGACCTGGTCCTCGACGAACCGGACCTGGAGGAAGCGGTGCTGAAGATGTACGCCGGCAAGGGGGAAACACGGTGACCACCGCACTTCCGCTGTTCCGCCGCGCATTCTTCGACAGCTGGCGCTCCACCCTGGCCTGGGGTGCCGGCCTGGCGGCGGCCGCTTTCCTCTACCTGCCGCTGTACCCATCCCTGGGCGGCAGCGCCCAAATGCAGGACATGATCGACGCCCTCCCGGCCGAAATGACCAAAGCGCTCAACTACGACCAGATCGCCACCGGCCCCGGCTACACCCAGGCCACGCTGTACGGACTGCTCGGGTTCCTGCTCATGACCATCGCGTCCGTGGCCTGGGGCGCCGCGGCGGTGGGCGGCGACGAGGAGTCCGGGCAGCTCGAACTGACGCTCGCGCACGGGGTCCGCAGGGTCCAGGTGGTCCTCGAGCGGGCGCTGGCCCTGCTGCTGCGGGTGGTGCTCCTCGCGGCCCTGGTCTTCGCCCTGGTGCTGCTCCTGAATGGCCCGTCGCAGCTGCGCATCGACGCTGGCAACCTGTTCGGCGCCGCGGTCCTCTTCGCGGGGCTGGCCCTGCTGAGCGGCACAGCCGCCTTGTGCGCCGGCGCTGTCACGGGGAGGCGGACCTATGGCCTGGCGGCCGGCGCCGCGGTCGGCGTGCTGGGGTACGTCTTCAACGCGGTCGGTCGGCAAAGCGAGGACGTGGAGTGGCTTCTGAACCTCAGCCCCTACCACTGGGCGTACGGGAACTCCCCCATTGCGAACGGCGCGGACTGGGCAGCGGCAGGGTGGCTGTGGGGCATCTCCGCGGCACTCGTGCTGCTGGCCGCCGTCGCGCTTGAACAGCGCGACGTCGGCGCCTAGCTACAGCGCGCCGGCCGCCTCCGTGGCTTCTTGCTTCAGGCGTCCGCCTTCCACAGGTGCGGTGCCGGTGTGCGGCTGCCGGGAAGTGTGCTGGCGGTCCGCCACTCATGGATCCACTCCGGCAGGACCAGGTCCGCAGGTGGCTGGCCGAATTCGCGGAGGATCTCCTCCTGGCTGACCGGGCCGGACCTGGTGACCAGGCGGGTGGCGATGTAGGCACGCGCGTAAATTTCGCCGTCGGCCACCATCCGCTGCTCGAAGTAGATGGCCTTGGCGTCCAGGCCGATGATGCGCGTTTCGATGGTGTACTGCTGCCACAGCTGGAGGGACTTGCGGAAGGCGATGGTCTCGGCAGCGACCACGGGACCCCAACTGCGGCGGCGCATCCGTTTCCACACCCCGCTGCGCACCATGAGGTCGAACCGGCCGAGGTCCATCAGGGAGAGGTACATGCCGTTGTTGACGTGCATGGCAATGTCGATGTCCGTGGGCAGGACGCGCAGTGGCAGCGACGAGCTGTCCCATACGGTGAGTGGCCGGCGGCGCGCGGAACGGAACAGCAGGAGGAGCGTTCTCAGGAGCAGGTGCATCCCATCATGTTACCCGCGGGTAACAAGAGTCGGTATGCTCGCTGATTCCCGTCCCGCGTAGGATTCCAGCATGACGCAACAACGCTACCGGGACCTGGCGGAGTGGCCGCTGATGGGCACCGCACTGGTCTTCCTCGGAGCGTACGCGTGGCAGGTGGTCGGCCGCGTGGAGGGCGGCGCCGCAACATGGCTGGAAGCCCTGATGTGGGCCACCTGGGGCATCTTCGTCCTCGATTATCTGGCGAACCTGTGGCTGGCCCGCGAGCGTTGGAGCTGGTTCCTCCGCAACCTCCACGAACTGCTCATCGTGGCGCTGCCGTTCTTCAGGCCGCTGCGGCTGCTGCGCCTGGTCACACTGCTGTCCGTGCTGCACCGGACCATCGGCGAAACCCTGCGCGGCCGCGTTGTCACCTACGTTGCCGGGTCCGCGGCGTTGCTCGTATTCGTGGGTGCGCTCGCGGTCCTGGATGTAGAACAGACGGCACCGGACGCCAAGATCGTGACCTTCGGGGATGCCCTGTGGTGGGCAATCACCACCATCACCACCGTGGGCTACGGGGATATGTACCCGGTGACCCCACTGGGCCGGCTGGTGGCCGCGGCGCTGATGATGAGCGGCATCGCGGTCCTCGGTGTTGTGACGGCGTCCATCGCGTCATGGCTGGTCCAGCGGGTGGAGGACACCGCCGAGACGGTGGCCGAGGCAGTGGAGGAACCCGTGCGTGCGGAGATGGCCGAGCTGGTGGCGGAAATCGCCTTGCTCCGCCGCGAAATTGCGGAGCTCAAGGAGGAGCGGACACCCTAGGTGCCTGCGGCATGCCGGGACGGGAGCAAGTACCGGGCATTTGATGGTTGAGTAGCAGTTCCGCCGGCAGTAAGTAGCGGCCTGAAAAATTCGGGTAATTCCTACTGATGCCCGGCCCTTTGCGGGCTTCCTAGACTCGGGATTCCTAGGACAAACACGCACTGGCTGGTCCCCCGGGTTGGCTTCCCGGCGGCCGCCTCCTCTCGGAGCTTCCGTATTTTCTGGGTATGCGGATGCCTCCATCACGCGCTGCCCGCGTGCCCCATTGACTGGTTGGGGCTCCGGCGCGCTGCCTTCAATCCGTCCCTCCGGCCGCATCCTGCGCGGCCGTCGGGCTGAACCCGATGGGCTACCCATGAAACACCCTCACCCTGCTGACGAAGCAGAGAGCAGAAGCTTCGCCACCGATGAACCCCGCAATGGTCTCACCACCGGCCGTCCCGCCGTCAGCAACAAGCTTTGGGCAGGCATGGCCACCGCCGCTGTCGTTGCAGCGGTCGGCGTGGGAGCCCTGGCGGCTCCTTCAAGTTCCCTGACCCAAGACACGACGGCGGCGGGCCAGGTTGCCGCAGAGGCGGCACCTGCCGCCGGGGCCGCCTCTGCGGCGGAGCCCGCTGCGGCGGTACCGGCAGAGGCAGCCCCTGCAGCCGAAGCACCGGCGGCGGAAGCACCACCGCCCGCAGAACCTGCCCCACCTGCCGAACCTGCGCCACCGGCTGAACCCGCACCGGCGGCGGCACCGTCAGGTGACCCGAACCTGTACACGGTTGTCCCGGACGACACGGTGGGCGCCATCGCCGCCAGCCACGGCGTGGACATGAATGCGATGCTGGCCGCCAACGGCCTGGGCCCCTACAGCATCATCTTTCCGGGCCAGACGCTGCTGCTGACGGGCCCTGCTGTGGCGGTTCCTGCCGCGTCCGCCCCGGCCCCCGTTTCCGCACCTGCGCCTGCCCCCGCAGCCGCCCCCGCTGCAGCTCCGGCCCCGGCACCGGTTCCTGCCGCCCCCGCTGTCCGGACCATTTACGTGGCGGGCGCCGGCGGGCAGGCCATGGTGGACGCCTGCATTGGCCCCATCCACTACACACCCAACGACGGCTACTCGCTGTTTATCACCGAGCACGACTTCTGCGGTGGCTGGGCACGGTTCTCCGGCATTGGTGTGGGTGAAACAGTCAGCATCCCCGGCTACGGGACGTACACCGTGACCGCCCGCGGCACGGTTCCGAATCCGGGGACCACCAATGATGTCATTGCAGTCTTCGGGGGTTTCCCCCGGGCCATCCTGCAGACATGCATTCCGGGGACCAGTCAGATGCTCCTCGTTGCGCTGAACTGATTCTCTGGTTTATAAGATTGTCCGCGGGTCCGGACCTGCAGGGTCGGGATCCGCGGACAATGCCGCGTTGTTCAGGAAGAAGCCGCTACACCCGGTGGCGTTCCGAAATGTGCTCCACCAGTTCACCCACGCGCTGTTCGGAGTAGTTGCGGGCGATGTCGCCCTGGCTGATGATGCCCACCATCCTGTGGTCCGAGATCACGGGAAGCCGGCGGACCTGGTGCCGTTCCATCATGTCGATTGCTTCATCCACGTTGGCATCGGCATCAATCCAGTAGGGTTTGCCGGTGGCCAGGTCCCGGGCCATCACATCGGCAGGGTTGCGGCCCTCGGCCACGCACTTGAGCACAATGTCGCGGTCGGTGATCATGCCCTTCAGCCTGCCGTCATCACCGCAGATCGGCAGCGAGCCGCAGTCAAGGTCCATCATCATCCGGGCTGCGTCCACCAGGGACTGGTTTTCCGTGATACATCGTGCGTCCGTGGTCATGAATTCACGTACAACACTCATTGAATCCTCCTTCATCGATGGATTTATCGACGCAGGGCATCGGGGCTCTTGCGCCGATATCGCCAGACTACGCCGCGTCCGGAGCAGTGTCGACGGCGGATTTGCGGCTCTTTGAAGGAGACCTTAGGCCCCCAGCGGAGGCCGCTTTTCTAAATTCCTGGCCTTCTTCGCCCTTCAAAACCTTCAAAGGCAGGACTCGCGATCGAGACTATGACGGAACTGCGGAGGCGGCCCCAGGGAACGAAAAAGCCTCCGGAACCTATCGGTTCCGGAGGCTTTCCTTTGGGTGGCAGATGAGGGATTCGAACCCCCGTAGGCAGTGCCAGCTGATTTACAGTCAGCCCCCTTTGGCCGCTCGGGTAATCTGCCGAACTTCAAAAGAAGACCCGGGCTGCAGTCTTCAGAACGTCCGTTTCCGGGCCGTTCCGCTTCCAGTAACCGCGGGCAAGACAACTTTACAGAACTTCCGCCGAAGAATCGAATCGGGAGTCAGGCAGCGGAAAAACCCCCGGAAACACAAGGGATTTGAAGGGATTCACGCCTCGCCCAGGATCCTGCCCGCGAGTTTTGCCTCGAACTTCACGGCCTGCTCCTCGGTGATCTGGTTCAGCTGGACGGCCCGCAGGAGGTCTTCACTGATGCCCTCCATCCGGGACGAGGCATCAGCCACGGGGCTCAGGATGACGGAAGCGGCCACCGCGGCTGCTGCCACCGACGTTGCCGCTGTTGCCACCGCACCCGCCGCGGCGCTCGTGGTCTTCACAACGTACGTGGCGGCTTTGCGGTGCATGGTGTTCCCTCCGGAGTGATCCAACACGTTCAACTCTGAGCGGCCCTCCTTCGTTCCCTCCGTGCTTCCGCTGAGAGGGAACTGTGAATCTGCCCGCCCACCCGGCAGCGCATCCGTATTAGGCTGGAACGCAGAGATCCCGCCCTGCCGCGTGCAGGGTTCCCACCGCAGAAGGAGAGTCATGGCAGGCGAGTCAACGTTCGACGTCGTAAGCAAAGTGGACAAGCAGGAAGTGGCCAACGCCCTGAACCAGTCCCAGAAGGAAATCGCCCAGCGATACGACTTCAAAGGCGTGGGCGCCGAGATCGACTTCAGCGGCGAGAAGATCCTCATGAAGGCCAACTCGGAGGAACGCGTCAAGGCCGTCCTGGATGTCTTCCAGTCCAAGCTGATCAAGCGCGGCATCTCGCTGAAGTCGCTGGACAGCGGCGAGCCCTACGCCTCCGGCAAGGAGTACCGCCTGGAAGCCTCCATCAAGGAGGGCATCGCCCAGGATCTCGCCAAGAAGATCAACAAGCTGATCCGCGACGAAGGCCCCAAGTCCGTCAAGTCCCAGATCCAGGGCGACGAACTCCGCGTCTCCTCCAAATCCCGTGACGACCTCCAGGCCACCATGGCACTGCTCAAGGACTTCGACGAAGCGGACCTGCAGTTCGTTAACTTCCGCAGCTAGTTCCGTTTTCGACGCGGATAATTTTTGACGCTGCGGAAAGAGGCTGGCGCACCCGAAATATTGGGCGCGCCAGCCTGTTTCCGTGTCGGAGCTGAATTTGCGTGTCGAAAAGGCCTGGCCTGCCACGGCGGCCTTGGCGGTACGACGGCGGCACGCGGCTACCGGGGCGGCATGCCGGCCATACGCTCCAGCCGCGCGATCCTGTCCCGCATGGGCGGGTGGGTGGCGAACAGTTTGTTCATGCCTCCGCCGCGGAACGGGTTGGCGATCATCAGGTGCGAGGCGTTGACCAGCCGCTGGTCCTGCGGCAGCGGCGCAATGCTGACGCCACGCTCGATCTTGGCCAGGGCTGAGGCCAGCGCCAGTGGATCGCCCGTGAGCTGCGAGCCGTCCTCGTCGGCGTCGTATTCCCTGGTGCGGGAGATGGCCATCTGGATCAGCGACGCCGCGAATGGTGCCAGCAACGCCATGGCGATCATGGCCAGCGGGTTGGCGTTGCGCCGGTCGCCGCCGCCGAACAGCAGCAGCATCTGGCCCACCGAGGTGATCACACCCGCGACGGCGGCCGCCACGGACGAGGTGAGGATGTCCCGGTTGTACACGTGCATCAGCTCATGGCCCAGGACGCCGCGGAGCTCGCGGGCGTCCAGGAGCCGCAGGATCCCTTCGGTGCAGCAGACGGCCGCATTTTGCGGGTTGCGTCCGGTGGCGAACGCGTTCGGGTTCATGGTGGGTGAGACGTAGATGCGCGGCATGGGCTGGTTGGCACGCATCGAGAGCTCCCGGACGATCTGGTAGAGCTGCGGCGCCTGGGCCTCGCTGACCGGGTAAGCCTGCATGGACCTGATGGCGATCTTGTCGCTGTTCCAATAGCCGTAGGCGGTGGTGCCCACACCCACCAGAGCCATGATCCAGATGGGAGCCGAGCTGCGCGTTCCAGCTCCAATCAGGCCCCCGAGACCCAGCAACACTGCCCACAGCGCGCCGAACAGCGCTGCGGTCTTCAGTCCATTGTGGTGCTTATGCACGTCCACTCCCCTAGCCCAACAGCTGTTACAGCTTAAGCAACTGGTTCGAAGTCACCATAGTTCCAGCAAGGTTTTCCGAGGTAAGCCAAGCCTTATTGTGAGATATTCATAATAAGTGTTTCAATGGTTCCATGACGGAGCAGCATGGGGGCCACGAGGACTGGGCTTCAGCCCTGCGTGCCCACGGCCGCCGGGTGACCAAGCAGCGGCTGGCGGTCCTGGCCGCCGTCGAACGCCATCCCCATTCGCCTGCTGAGAGCATCCTGGCCGCTGCCCGGTCGGAACTTCCGGAGCTGACCGCGCAGTCCGTGTACGTCGTCCTGGGGGACCTGACCGACCTGCACATGCTGCGCCGGTTCGAGCCCCCTCACTCCCCCGCCCTCTACGAAACGCGGGTGGGCGACAACCACCACCACGCCATCTGCATCAGCTGCGGGCGGGTGGAGGATGTGGACTGCGCCGTGGGCCATGCCCCGTGCCTCACCCCGCACTGGGATGAGAATGCCAAGCCGATGACCATCCAGATCGCCGACGTGATGTACCAGGGCATCTGCCAGGACTGCCAGCAGTCCCAACAACTTTCTTCCGACCGTCCCTCGTAAGTATCAAAGTAATAGGAGAACAATTGTCTGCCATTTCAACGACCGCTGTTTCAACGACGCAGTCTGGTGCGCCGGTCACGTCT
>NZ_BAAHNO010000011.1:64666-65181 GCF_054656615.1 Arthrobacter sp. AD-310
CGGTTCTGGGTCAAGTACCACTTCCACTCCAACCAGGGCGTCAAGAACCTCACCGGCGACGAAGCCGAAGCCCTCGCCGGCTCCGACGCCGACTTCTACATCCGCGACCTGCACGAAAACATCGAAGCCGGGAACCTGCCCTCCTGGGACCTGCACGTCCAGGTCATGCCCTACGAGGACGCCAAAACCTACCGGTTCAACCCGTTCGACCTGACCAAGGTCTGGCCCCACGCGGACTACCCGCTGATCAAGGTCGGCACCATGGAACTGAACAAGAACCCGGAAAACTACTTCGCGCAGATCGAACAGGCCACCTTCGCCCCGTCCAACTTCGTGCCCGGCATCGCCGCGTCCCCGGACAAAATGCTCCAGGCCCGGATCTTCTCCTACGCCGACGCCCACCGCTACCGGGTCGGCACCAACCACGCCCAGATCCCGGTCAACCAGCCCAAGAACACCGTCAACAACTACTCCCAGGACGGCGCCGGACGCTACCTGTTCAACGCCCCCACCGT